>CBFGPQ010000104.1:0-13395 GCA_965650705.1 uncultured Asticcacaulis sp.
TGAAAACCTGACGTCCTAACCGATAGACGAAGGGACCGCGTCAAGAGGTGCGCTAGTTAGCTTCTCTCGTTTTGCGTTGCAAGCGGATTTTCAAAAAAATTTGAACCTATACACAGGCAAGGCCATTTATCGCGCGGCAAGCGCTATGTCCTCAATTTCCAGTTGAACGCCGCGCCGGCCCATATAGTCGTCGGCCTTCATGCGGCCGATAATGTGCACCAGGCCGGATGGCCTGAGTAAGGCATCGCCGATTGCCGTTCCTTCGGCGCGCCAAACAATCGCTTTCAACTTATGGCCGGAGGCATCGCTGATCTCGCAGCGGACGTGACCGCCCTTCAGCGCTTGTGCGTAACCGATACGGACATCGGCAAAGGCAATCAGCGGCTCGGGATTGCCCTGGCCGTAGGGTGCCAGCAGGTCGAAGCGGTCGAAGAGCGCGCGCGATGCGGCCTTCAGGCTCAGTATGCCGTCGACGTCGACGGTCTCGACCAGATCGTCGGCGCTGACATGCGTGCGGATATGGTCGTTGAGGAAGCGGCGCAACTCGGAAATGCGCTCACCCTCGACACTTAGGCCTGCCGCCATGGCATGACCGCCACCGGACAAAAGCAGACCCGATTCGTAGGCGGCGCCGACGGCGGCCCCGAGATTGATTCCCGTCTGCGAGCGCCCCGAGCCCTTGCCCATGCCGCTGACCGGATCTATGCCGATTATAATGACCGGTTTGTGCCAGCGCTCGCGCAGGCGCCCTGCGACGATGCCGATTACGCCCGGATGCCAGTCAGGCTTGGCGATTACGACGACAGGGTCGTCGGTCGGCCACAGGCCTTGGGTCTCGGCGGTGCGCATCGCTTCGTCGAGCACTTGGGCCTCGACTTCGCGCCGCAGCCGGTTCAGTTCATCGAGTTCACCGGCAAGAGCCGCAGCCTCAGCGTCATCATCGGTCGACAGCAATCTGACACCAAGGTCCGAGCGCCCTACCCGTCCGCCGGCATTAATGCGCGGGCCGATGACAAAGCCGGAATGGAAGGTGTTCATCAGGCTTTGCGAATCGCTGCCCCCGGCCACATCCATAAGGGCGCGGATGCCGGCATTCTGGCGCCTGGACATCACTTTCAGTCCCTGCGATGCCAGGGCGCGGTTGAATCCGGTCAGGGCCGTGACGTCGCAGATGGCCCCCAGGGCCGACAGGTCCAGCCACTGCATCAGGTCGGGGCGTGATTTTCCCGTGAACAGGCCCCGCTTTTCGGCTTCCCGGTTGAGCGCCGCCAGGACGACAAATACAACCCCGGCCGCGGCCAGATTGCCCTGTTCTGAGGTGCAGCCAGGCCGGTTGGGATTGACGACGGCGCGCGCCTTGGGCGGATCTTCGCGCATCAGGTGATGATCAATGACCACGACGTCGAGGCCGATACTGGCCGCATGCTCCAGTGGCTTGTGCGCCATGGCGCCGCAATCGACAGTGATGACCAGGTCGAAGCCCTTGGCCTTCAACGAATCGAAGGCGGCGTTCGATGGGCCGTAACCCTCGGTGACGCGGTCGGGAACATAGACGAAAAGATCGTAGCCGACGGCCCGGAACCACCGCACTAACTGGGCTGCGCTGGTAGCGCCATCGACATCGTAATCCGCAAAGACGCAGATCTTCGCATTGGCCTGCAAGGCATCGAGGATGGCCGTAACCGCGGCACCCATGTCCATGAAGCATTCGGGATCGGGAAACAGGCTTTTCAACGTCGGGCGCAGGAACAGCTCCAGCTTTTCGGCGCTCACACCGCGTCCCGCGACAAAGCGGGCCAAAGGCTCGACGAACTCAGGCTCGACAAATTCCATCAGCGCCATGCGCTGGGTGACCTCGCGTAACGCGGCCGGCGATACACCGGCCCCGTCCAGCCGGTCACGCCAGCTGCGTCCGGTCAGGGAGCGTGTCACGCCGAGATAGGGCGCGGCCGCGCCCTGCCCCAGGGTATTCGTCAAAGCTTCTGTTTCGGTCATTATACTCGCAACGGGCGGCGCATCGATAGTTTGCGCACGGTGTGGGTCTTGGACATCATAACCACGCTTTCGGTCGTCACGAAGGTCGCGCCGGACAGGGTCGTCTCTTTCTGCACTCCACGCAGCAGGGCGCCGTGCGTCACGCCGGTGGCGATGAAGACCGCGTCGCCACTGACCAGGTCGTTCAGGTCGTACTTCCGGTCGAAATCGGTCAGGCCGATGGCTTCGGCCCGGCGGCGTTCGGCATCATTGCGGAACATCAGGCGCCCCTGGAACTGGCCGCCCACGCATTTCAATGCCGCGCAGGCCAGAACGCCTTCGGGCGCGCCGCCTGCCCCAATATATATGTCGATGCCCGTTTCCGGCTGCGCGGTGTGAATGACGCCGGCGACATCGCCGTCGGTGATCAGGTGGACGCGCGCACCGGCCTGGCGCAGCGACGAGATGATGCGGTCGTGGCGCGGACGGTCGAGCACGCAGGCGACGATTTCGGAGACATCGACGCCTTTCGCCTTGGCCAATGCGCGCACATTGTCTTCGGGAGACGCATCGAGATCGACGATGCCAGGCGCATAACCCGGACCGATGGCGATCTTGTCCATATAGGTGTCGGGCGCGTGCAGCAGGCCGCCGCGCGGCGCGAAGGCAATGACGGCCAGGGCATTGGCCATGGCCTTGGCGGCGAGCGTCGTACCTTCCAGCGGATCGAGCGCGATATCGATGGCGGGGCCTTTGCCGGTGCCGACCTTTTCGCCGATATAGAGCATGGGGGCTTCGTCGCGTTCGCCCTCGCCGATGACAATGCGGCCGTCCATGTCAATGGCGTTGAGCGCCGTGCGCATGGCATCAACGGCGGCCTGGTCGGCGGCCTTCTCATCGCCGCGGCCGATCTGGGCAAAGCAGGCAATGGCCGCTTCTTCGGCGACGCGGACGATGTCCAGGCTTAGGGCGAATTCTCTGGCGGCGTCAGCGTCCGGCATGGTTTTTCTATTCAGTTCAAGCGTTTCGGGCATTATTCTTCTTGGGCCTTTTGCAGTTTCCTCACATCCGCCGCGTCTTTGATATAGTGCGCAACGTGATGAATTCACCCGTTACTTTGACGCGATACCTAGCCGTAACCGCTAGGAATATCGCTCTGAACGGGCCCGCAACAGTTAGCAGAGTGCAATGACGCTGAACAGCCAAGTCAGCAAATATGCTTAGTCGACGACGGGCGGAGGCACGGCCTGGGCGCGCAGTTTCGCGGCAAAAGCCTCAAGTTGTTCGGGCGGCAGGATTTCATCGGCCGGCGGCGGCAGAGTGTTGGCGATTTCCTGGCGCGCCTCGCCGGCGATCACCTCAGGCTCCTGCTTATCCCAAACAAGGGCCGCAACCTCGGCATTGAGCTGGCGCTGCTTGGCTTTCTCGGCTTCGACGCGGCGCTTGATCTCGGCGGGTGTCGGCACATCGGCTGGCGGCGCCGGGAATTCCGACCAGCGCGGCATGGTGTCCAGCCCGCGTGATGGGTCCGGTGTCGCCGCAGTATTTTGTGCAAACACCATGCCCGGTACTGCGCTGACGGCAGCGATGAAAAAGAAGATGGCGCGCATGGATAGGCTCCGCAGACTGCGGCGTAAATTAGCGGGTTCAACCGCAGGAAAACAAGAAAAATATAATGTGTATTGATTTTCGCCCGTGAAGCGACTGGATTGCCGCCCACATTACCCTTTCAAATCGATCGTGTTCGAAGAGGCCGAATGAGCAAGCCGCCCGCCAAACCTTCCACTGCCAAAAAAACCGCTGCCTCTAAGCAGGCTGCAAAGAACACCGAACCCGTCAAGGCAGCGACGGCTAAAGCTCCGGTCGCTAAGGCGGCGTCAGCGAAAAAAGCGACAAAACCTGTTGTGGCCAAAGAGAAAACGGTTGCGGCGTCCACCAAGCCGGCGAAGCCCGGCCCGGTAAAGGCGCCGGTCGCCAAGGCCGCGAAACCGGCGAAGCCGGCGCCTGAGGCCAGACCGTCAGCGGTGCCGGGGCCGCAGCCGCAGGCTCAAGCCCCCGAATCAGCCAAACCGCAGCCTCAGCCGGAAATGCCGCGCTTCGACAACGATAATATGCGGCATCTCGAAGCTCTGTCGGTCAACCTGGCCAAGGCCGCGATGACGGCCCAGAGCGCCCTGGCCAAGACGGTCTTCAAACAGCCCGACACGGCCGCGGGCGCAGCCCCCGTCGATCCGTTCCAGGTCGCACCGGCGATGACCGAAATCATGAACTCGCTGGTTCAGAAGCCTGACAAGTTGCTGGAAGCGCAAAGCGAGCTGATGACTGGCTATTTCCAGCTCTGGGGTGATATTTCGCGCAAGATGCTGGGCGCCGAGGCCGCCCCGGCTGGCAAGCCCGCCGACAAGCGATTCGCCGACCCACGCTGGGAACAGAACCTTGTTTTCGACATGATGAAGCAGTCGTACCTGCTGTCGTCGAACTGGATCAACAAGCTGATCTCATCCGCCGAGGGCGTCGATCCCAAGGTCAAGCGCCGCGCGGAATTCTTCACCAAGCTTTTGACCGACGCCATGTCGCCGTCGAACTTCCTGATGTCCAACCCGGCGGCCCTGCAGACCCTGATGGACACCAATGGCGAAAGCCTGGTCAAGGGCATGGAAAAGTTCGCCGAGGACCTGGAGCGCGGCGACGGCAAGCTCAAGATCAGCCAGGCGGACTACAGCCGCTTCAAGGTCGGTGAAAATGTCGCCACCACGCCCGGCAAGGTCGTCTATCGTGGCCGCTATTTCGAGCTTTTGCAGTACGTGCCGACGACCGATACCGTGCGCGAGACGCCGCTTCTGATCTTTCCGCCGTGGATCAACAAGTTTTATATCCTTGATCTGCAACCGAAAAACTCGCTGATCCGCTGGTTGACGGACCAGGGCTTTACCGTCTTCCTGACAGCATGGGTCAATCCGGATGTGTCGATGAAGGACACGACGTTCGAGGACTATATGTTCGGCGGCATCATCGAAGCCGTCGAGAAGGTCAAGGAACAGACCGGCGTCAAGTCGGTTAATACGGTCGGATACTGCATTGGCGGCACCTTGTTGGGATGCGCCCTCGCCTACATGGCGGAAAAAGAAGATAAATCAATTGGTTCTGCGACCTTCTTCACGGCTCAACATGACTTCTCCGAAGCCGGCGACCTGCTCCTGTTCACCAGCGAATCGTGGCTGAAGGAGTTGGAGCGCCAGATGGACGCAGCCGGCGGCGTCCTGCCGGGTTCGGCCATGGCCGACACCTTCAACTCGCTGCGCGCCAACGACCTGATCTGGTCCTTCTTCGTCAACAACTACCTGATGGGCAAGGATTTGGCGCCGTTCGACCTATTATGTTGGAATGCCGACCAGACGCGGATGCCAAAGGCGCTGCATATGTTTTACTTGCGCAAGTTCTATGGCGAAAACGCCCTGACCGAAGGCAAGCTGACGATCGCAGGCGTAAATATCGACTTGAAGAAGGTCACTATTCCCATCTACGAACAGGCCGGCCGCGAAGACCATATCGCACCGCCGGCGTCGGTCTATAAGGGCTCGAAGCTGTTCGGCGGGCCGGTCACCTACGTGCTGGCGGGCTCCGGCCATATCGCCGGCGTGGTCAATCCGCCGGCCGCCCAGAAGTACATGCATTGGCTCAATGACAGCCATCCTGACACGTTCGACCAGTGGCTCACCGGTGCCGAGCAGCATCCGGGCTCTTGGTGGCCGCACTGGGCTAACTGGCTGCATCAGCGGTCCGGCAAGATGACCGCGGCCCGCGATCCGGCCAAGGGCAAGCTCAAACCATTGATGGACGCGCCTGGCTCCTACGTGTTGGTTCAGTCGTAAAAATTCATCACTTTCAATGAATTAGAGCGCCGGCCTGTGCTGGCGCTTCTTTTTTGGAGAAGCGTGCAAAGGTCAATCAATATTGAAATTTATCGTGGATGCATCTGTTTCATCATTGTATGCAAAGATATAGCTATTTGGGTATAGCGAAAGGTCGAAGTTGATGGCGCAACCCAAAATAGGCCTAATCAATATTGATTATGAGTCTAAAACGCGCAGGACTTTCACCCTTTGCGCGAAAGGGTGATTTCGCCTGATAGAGGGTACGCATTTAGAGACGTAGGATGATGGTCTCGACGATCGGGCGGCGGTCCCAGATGTTTTGGGCGGCTTTCTTGACGACGCGGGCAACGGTGATTTCGACCGCTTCGTCATCGTCACGGGCCTCGGCCGGCATGCCCCTCACCGCTTTTTCGACCAGTTGGCACATCTTCTCGAGCTGATCGGAAATCGTATCTTCGTTTTCAAATGCCAAACCCAAACCCCGAACATCGACGATCGAGGCCAGCCGGTTCTTGGCGTCGAGCGCGAACGCCACGAAAATCATGCCGTTGTGCGACGCATGGCGGCGTTCGCGCAGCGCCTCGGAGGCTTCCGGCACCAGAATGCCGCCATCGACGAACAGACGACCCGACGGCACTTCATCGATGATTTCCGGCAACCCCGGCGCCAGACGCACCATGTCACCATTACGCGGTGTCACCTGGTGCTTGACGCCCAGTTCAGCGGCAAGCGCGGCGTGCTTCAGCAGATGGCGGCGTTCGCCATGGGTCGGCACAGCGATCTTAGGGCGGACCCAGCTATACATGTCCTTCAATTCGTCGCGGCATGGGTGGCCGGAGACGTGAATGCCGGGATGATCGCGTTCGGTGTGGATCGCGACGCCTAGTTCCGACAGGCGGTTCTGCAGCGAGCGGATCGCGATTTCATTACCTGGGATGACACGTGACGAGAAGACACACGCATCGCCTTCGCTGAGCTTGACCTGGGGATGGTTGCCATCGGCGATACGCGACAGCGCCGCACGCGGTTCGCCCTGCGAGCCTGTGCACAGATACAAAACCTGACTTGGCTTCAGGCTGGCCGCCTCGCCTTCGCTAATCGGTTCAGGGATGCCCTCAAGCAGACCGACATGGCGGGCGGCGGCTGTGATGCGATGCATCGAGCGCCCGACCAGGCAGACTTGGCGGCCGCAGGCCATGGCGGCGCGCATGACCGAATCGACGCGCGCCACGTTCGAGGCAAAGCATGCTACGGCCACGCGTTTTTTCAGCGTCTTGATCAGCTTGATCAGTTCGTCGCGCACCCCGGCTTCGGAGCCGGCGCGGCCTTCGACGAAGACATTGGTCGAATCGCACACCATGGCCAGCACGCCGGCGTCGCCCATGGCTGTGATGGCTTCGATGTCGGTCGGCGCGCCGGTGATCGGCTCTTCGTCGATCTTCCAGTCGCCGGTATGGAATATGGTGCCCAACGGTGACTTGATCGCCAAGCCGTTCGGTTCGGCGATCGAGTGGGTCAACGTGACATAGTCGATGTCGAAGGGACCCAGTTTCAGATTGGCATTCAGCGGCACTTCGTGGATTTCAGCGTCGTCCGCGCCGGCTTCGCGCAGCTTTTCGCGCACCAGATAAGCGGTGAACGGCGTTGCGTAGATTGGCGCCTTAACGCGATCCCACAGCCAGCCGATGGCGCCGATATGGTCTTCGTGGGCGTGGGTCAGCACAATGCCGAGAATGGTCTCCCCTTGCAGGAACTCAGGATCAGGCACTATGACCTCGATACCCGGCGTCGTCAGGTCGCCGAAGGTGACGCCTATATCGACGATAATCCATTGGCGATCGTGCGCCGGGCCGAACCCGTACAGGTTCAGATTCATGCCGATTTCGTTCGAGCCGCCAAGCGGCAGGAACACCAGTTCGTTGTTATTTTTCATTTTTATCTTTGCGAGAGCGTACGCTTATAGATTTCCAGGAGACCCCTGAGGGTCAGATCATGGTCAAAATGATCGATCCTGTCCGTCGCCCCTTCGAACAGAGACGCCACCCCACCGGTGGCGATGACACACATCTTTTGGCCGTAGTCCGCCTCAATAGCGCTCACCAGGTATTCAATCAAGCCAACATAGCCCCAAAAGATACCGGACTGCATGGCGGTGACCGTGTCCTTGCCGATAATGCGGGCGGGCTTTTCGATCGCGACGCGCGGCAGCTTGGCGGCGGCCTGGTGCAGGGCCTGCATGGACAGGTTGATGCCGGGCGCGATCACGCCCCCTTCCCAGCCGCCATCGCTCGCGACGACGTCAAAGGTCGTGGCCGTGCCGGAATCGATGATGATCAACGGACCGTCATATTTGATGTGGCCACCGACGGCATTGACCAGCCGGTCGGCACCGGCTTCGGACGGCTTCTCTATGCGTATGTCGATGCCCAAATATGTATTTTCGCCAATGACATAGGGCGTTTTGTGAAAGTAGCGCTTGACCAGGGTGCGCAGGTTGAATAGCGACTGCGGCACGACGGACGAGATGATGCAGTCGTCGATCGCCTTGAAATCAAAGCCGTGCATGTTGAGCAACTGATAAAGCCACACGGCGTATTCGTCGGCGGTACGCGTTGTTTCGGTCGCCGTGCGCCACTGCGCCACCCAGGTCTCTCCGTCGTGCAGAGCGAACAGCGTATTGGTGTTGCCTTGTTCAATGGCCAGTAACATAAGCGTTTTCCAGAGAGTTACGGCTTAGGCCGGCGTGGCGGCGCTGTAGGTAATGTCGCCGCCGGTGATAGTATAGACCCTGCCGTCCTCACCGACGATTTCCAGCGCGCCGTAGTCGTCCAGCCCCTTCATCCGGCCGACCGTCTTCACTCCGTCATTGTCGACTGTCAGGATACGGTCCTTGCCATAGGCGCGCTCAAGCCAGGCGGCGGCCAGCTTGCCGAAATCCTTCTCCCGCCACAGGTTGATGACGCCGTCGAGATGGCCGTTCAGCTTATGCAACAGGGCCACAGCATCCAAAGACTTGGCTTGCGGGCTGATTTCTCGCAGGGAAACCGTCAGATAGTCTTCGAAGATCGGGGCGGCGGCCAGGTTCAGGCCAATGCCGATGACGACACCCAAGCGGTTCGGATCGGGCGTGGTCTCGGTCTGAACCAGTATCCCGCACAGCTTGCGGCCGCGATGCAGGATATCGTTCGGCCACTTGATGCGCATCGACTTGTCGGTATCGGGCACGATCGGCCGCAGCATCTCATAAACGGCCAGGGCTGTAACGAAGGAGAGCTGCGGGACGTGACGGACGTCGATCTCCATGACCTCGTAGCGCGAGGCCATGAAGTTGCCCTTGGTGCCGACCCAGGTCTTGCCGTGTCGGCCGATGCCTTTGGTCTGTTCCTTGGCCAGGATCCAGCCCGGTTCCGTTGGCCCCAGGCGTACACGCGCCAGCGCCAGGTTCTGGGTTGACGGCAGGCTGTCGAAGATTTCGAACTTTGCCATCTATCGCGCCGTCACTCTTCTCAGCTGCCGAAGCCGATGGCGGCGCGTTGCGCTACGTCGTAGGCCAGCCACAGGAAAACCGCCACGCCCGGGAAGGCAAAGGCCGCCGACGCGTAGGAAATCCATTTGGCTTCGGCCGGGGCCGCGTCGAGATCCGAAGGCGGGGCATCGAACCACATCAGCTTCAGGATGCGCAGGTAGTAGAAGGCGGCGATCACCGAAGCGACCAGACCGGCGGCGGCAAAACCCCACAGCCCGCTCTGGATGGCGGCGCCAAATACGAAGTACTTGCTCCAGAAGCCCGACAGCGGCGGCATGCCAAGAACCGACAAGGCCAGCACGGTGATCGAAATGGTCAGCGGCATGTTGAGTTTGGCCAGGCCGGCCAGCTGGTCTATGCGGCTGACGGGCTCGCCATTGCGCTTGAGCGCCATCTGAGCCGAGAACAGGCCCAGGGTGTCGATCATGTACATGACGAAGAACAGCAGCAGTGCGGCTACGCCGGTTGCGCCGGCCGCGATGGCCAGCAGGGCGTAGCCCATATTGGCGATCGACGAATAGGCCAGAAGGCGCTTGAAGTCCTTCTGCATCAGGCCACCAAGGCCGCCGACCAGGAAGGACAGGACCGACAGGGCCAGGATGACTTGCTGCCAGGAATGCTCAGAGCCTTCGAAACCGGTCTGTAGGACGCGGGCCAACAGGACCATGGCGGCGAATTTGGGCGCGCCGGCGGCAAAGGCCACGACCGGGGTCGGTGCGCCTTCGTAGACGTCAGGCGTCCACATATGGAAGGGCGCGGCTGAGACCTTGAAGGCCAGGCCCGAGATCAGGAAGACCAGGCCGAAGATCAGGCCTACGCCGGGGTTAGCCACCGTGTAGCGGGCGATCTCGACGAAGTTCATCGAGCCCGAGAAGCCGTAGATCAGCGAGGCGCCGTAGAGCAGCAGGCCAGACGACAGGGCGCCCAGCACGAAATACTTCAGGCCGGCTTCGGACGATTTGGCGTCGTCGCGGCGGAAGGCCGCCAGGACATAGAGCGCCAGGGATTGCAGTTCCAGGCCAACATAAAGGGCGATCAGGTCGCCTGCCGACACCATGACGCTCATGCCCAGCGTCGCCAGCAGGATCAGGATTGGGAATTCGAAACGGCGGCTGTTCAGCCGGTCGAAATAGCCCTGCCCCAGCACGATGATGAAGACGCCGGCGATATAGATGGCGACCTTGGCGAAGACGGCGACGCCATCGACAACCAGCGAGCCGTTATAGCCTTTGCCCAGACCTGAGAAGGCCGCGGCGAATGCCGCCGCGATCAGGGCGACGCCACACAGCGCGCTGACCGAGGTCATGCCCTTGTCGCCGCGGAAGGCGCCGAACACGAGGATGAGGACGGCGCTGACCCCGAGGATCAGTTCCGGTATCGAAAGCTGGAGAGACAGGTTCAAATCCATCTTAGGTCCTCATCCGCCGATAGCGGCGCGGTAACCGGCAACGAGCGCGTCGATGCTGGTCGTCGTAAAGTCGAAAACAAAGGCCGGATAGACGCCGAGCGCGATCGTGCCGGCAATCAGCGGCACGAACAGGGCGATTTCGCGCGCTGTCAGGTCCGGATACTTCTTGAGCTCATCATTGGTGACCACGCCGAACATGACGCGCTTATAGAGCACTAGGGCGTAGACGGCCGAGAAGATGACGCCCGAAGCCGCCACGAAGGCCACCCAGGTGCCCCATTCATAGGCGCCGGTCATGGTGGTGATTTCACCGATGAAGCCCGACGTGCCCGGAAGGCCGACATTGGCCATGGTGAACAGCAGGAACACAAAGGCGAAGTGCGGCATCAGCTTGGTCAGGCCGCCGTAGAAGGCGATCTCACGCGTATGCCAGCGGTCATAGACCACGCCGACGCACAGGAACAGCGCGCCCGAGATCAGGCCGTGGCTGATCATCTGGAAGACGGCGCCCTGCACGCCGACGGCGTTGCCGGCAAAGATACCCATGGTCACGAAGCCCATGTGGGCGACGGAACTGTAGGCGATCAGCTTCTTGATGTCGGTCTGGCGGAAGGCGATCAGCGAGGTGACGACGACGGCGATGACCGACAGGGCCATGACCAGCGGCGCGAACATCTCGGACGCGTCCGGGAAGAGCGGCAGGTTGAAGCGGATGAAGCCGTAGCCACCGAGTTTCAGGAGGATACCGGCCAGCATGACCGAGCCGGCGGTCGGCGCCTGGACGTGGGCGTCGGGCAGCCAGGTGTGGACAGGCCACATCGGCATCTTGACGGCGAAGGAGGCGAAGAAGGCGAACCAGAGGAAGCCCTGGACGTCGATCGGCAGCGGCGCGGCGGCAAGCTTGGCTGTCATTTCCGGGATAGAAGCGGTTCCCAGCGTCGTGACGAGGTACAGCATGGCCGCCAGCATCAGGACGGAGCCCAGAAGCGTATACAGGAAGAATTTATAGGCCGCGTAGACGCGATCCTTGCCGCCCCAGATGCCGATGATCAGGAACATCGGGACCAGGCCGCCTTCGAAGAAGATGTAGAACAGGAACAGGTCGAGCGAGGTGAAGACGCCGATGACCAGGGTTTCCAGCATCAGGAAGGCGACCATGTATTCGGTGATGCGGACCTTGATCGAGTCCCACGACGCCGCGATGCAGATCGGCATCAGGAAGGCGGTCAGGAGCACGAACAGGATCGAGATGCCGTCGACACCCATATGGTAGGAGATCGGTCCAAACCACTTATAGTGTTCGACAAACTGATAATCGGTCTTCGACTGGTCGAAGGCCAGGACCATGAGGACACTGAGCACAAGCGTGATCAGTGTGGTCCACAGGCTGATCCACTTGGCGTTACGGGCGATGACCTCGCTGTCGTCCTTGCGCGCCATGGCGCGCATGACCAGGATGACGATCGCGCCGAACAGCGGCAGGAAGGTCGTGAGGCTGAGGATGTTTGGAATGGCAGGTAGCATTGGTTCCGTCATCTCCCCTTAATGCGCCATTCCGAACACAACCCAGGTCAGAAGACCCGCGATGCCGAGGAACATGAAGAAGGCATAGTGGTACACATAGCCGGTCTGGGTCTTGACCAGCTTCTTGGCCGAAGCCAGGGCCGTCCAGGCCGCGCCGTTCGGGCCCAGGCCGTCGATGATCTTGACGTCGAGGATCTTCCAGAAGACGTCGCCCAGCCAGCGGGCCGTCTTGACGAAGATGAAGTCGTAGATCTCGTCGAAGAACCACTTGTTGTACAGGAAGGCATGGATCGGGCCTTCGTTGGCCGCCATCTTCTTAGGCAGGTTCGGGCGCGCCATGTAAAAGTACCAGGCCAAAGCCATGCCGAGCAGCGTGACGACCAGCGGCGCGAACTTCACCCACGCCTCCTCGATGTGGTGGGCGTCGTGCATGACGTGGTTGTTGGCGGCGGTAAAGATGGCGTGGCCCCAGAAGTCGTGGGCGTGATCGCCGATGAAGTAAGGCGCGAAGACGAAACCGGCGGCGACCGCACCGACCGCGAGAACGATCAGCGGGATCAGCATGACGATCGGGCTTTCGTGCGGTGTATGCGCATGGCCGTGGCCATGATCGTCATGAGCGTGATCATCGTGGCCGTGACCGTGCGCGTCGTGTGCGTGATGATCATCGTGCCCGTGCCGAGGGTCGGCCCCGTCCCAGTGCTTCTTGCCCCAGAAGGTCATGGCGACGAGGCGCCAGCTGTAGAAGGAGGTCAGAAGCGCGGCCAGGATACCCATCCAGAAGGCGAACATGCCTTGCGGGGTGTTGTGCATGACCCAGGCGCTTTCGATGATGGCGTCCTTCGAGAAAAAGCCTGCGAAACCGATCTGGGTGTAAGGAATGCCGAGGCCGGTGATGGCGATGGTGCCGATCGTCATGACGCCGTAGGTGACCGGCAGGTACTTGGCAAGGCCGCCCATCTTGCGCATGTCCTGTTCGTGGTGCATCCCGTGGATGACCGAACCGGCGCCCAGGAACAGCAGCGCCTTGAAGAAGGCGTGCGTGAACAGGTGGAACATGGCTGCCTGATAGGCACCGACGCCGGCGG
>CBFGPQ010000105.1:0-13246 GCA_965650705.1 uncultured Asticcacaulis sp.
CCACGACGACCGACGCGCCGATGGGACCCAAGGCGCCGAAGAGCACAGTGCTCACTCCTGCCGAGGAGGCCGTTGTGGTGGCATTCCGACAGAAGGCGCTGGTGCCGCTGGATGACGTGCTCGGTTGCCTGAAGGACAGCATTCCCAACCCTCAGCCGGAGTGCCTTGCACCGTTGCTTTCAACGTCATGGAAATCCCGGGCCAGCCTGGCAACAGCAATTTCAACCTGTCCGACATGCTGTCGAAAGCCATGGGCGGCCGCAAGAAGACGGTCAAGATGACGGTCAAGGACGCCATGGCGCCGCTGATCACCGAGGAAAGCGACAAGCTGCTCGACAGCGAAAGCGTCACTAATGAAGCACTGAAACTGGCCGAGAACGAAGGCATCGTCTTTATCGACGAGATCGACAAGGTCGCCTCGCGTCAGGACCGCGGCGGCGCCGACGTCTCGCGCGAAGGCGTGCAGCGCGACCTGCTGCCTTTGATCGAGGGGACGACGGTATCGACCAAGTACGGACCGGTGAAGACCGACCACATCCTGTTCATCGCCTCAGGCGCCTTCCATGTCTCCAAGCCGTCCGACCTGCTGCCGGAACTGCAAGGCCGCCTGCCGATCCGCGTCGAGCTCAAGGCTCTGACCCAGGACGACTTCCGCCGCATCCTGAGCGAACCCGAGGCCAACCTGATCAGGCAGAACCAGGCGCTCATGGCGACCGAAGGCGTGGCGCTGGGCTTCGATGACGGGGCGATCGCGGCCATGGCCGAGGCGGCCGCGACCGTCAACGCCAAGGTCGAGAATATCGGCGCGCGCCGGCTGCACACGGTCATCGAGAAGGTGATGGAGGACTTAAGCTACACGGCGTCGGACATGTCGGGCCAAACCGTCACGATCGACGCGGATTATGTCCGCAAGCGTCTGGGTGAAATCGCCGGCGACGCCGACCTCAGCCGGTATATTCTTTAGTCGCGGACGTCTTCAAAGTTTTTCACATACTGGTCGTAGTTCTCGTCGAGCATACGTCTGTACTGTTCAACCGCGTCGGCGATAGCGGCGTCGCGGTTGGCCGCCATGGTTTCCTGGTCCGGGCTGCGGATCATCAGCGACCATGCCTTGAAGTGCGCCGCGCCATAGACGGCGGCATCGGCGACACGTTCGGGTGTGCTGGCCTTTAGCTGGTCGTTGCAGACCTTGATATGCGCATCGGCGCGTTCGAACAGGGCAGGGTTGGTGGTTTGCAGCATGGGCCTTGTCATTCGGCGCAAATGTAACTGTCACCATGACGCACAATTACATCAGGATCAATGGCCGGCGAGCTTGGCCAACAACGCATCTGAAGCCTTATGACACAGGTCGAAGACCTTCTGGAAGTCGGCGTCTGTTCCGTAATAGGGATCAGGCACGTTCTTGGCCTCGCCTAAGGCCTCTTCGAGGTAAAGGGCGACCCTGGCCTTCGATCCGCGCGGCTGCTGTGCCTTTAGGAAGGCGACATTGTCCCGGTCCATACCGAGGATTAGGGCGAAGCGGTCGAAATCATCGCTCTTAAGCTGTCGGGCCGTCTGTGTGTCGATAGCGACGCCGTGCCGGGCCGCGACCGCGATCGAGCGGCGGTCAGGTGGATCGCCGGCATGCCAGCCGCCACAACCGGCGCTGTCGAGCACGAACCGCGTTGTCAGGCCCGCCGCATCGATCTTGTGCTGAAGAATGCCCTCGGCCAAAGGCGAGCGGCAGATATTGCCAAGGCAGACAAAGAGTATCGAGGTCATGGCGTCTCTATAGCGTTTGGGAACACATAGGGTAAGGCCTCTTGATCACGCCGCAGATTCGGCCCTAAGACGGTCGAAACAAAATATGAACAGGTGACCCATGGCCTTGCCGCTTCCCGAACTGGAGCCATTTATCGACCGCCTGAAGGCCATTTCCGACCGCTACGGCAGGGTGTACGGCGTCGATCGCGGCGGCGACTGGCACCTGCTCAAGGTCCAGGAAGAGATGGGCGAGCTGACCCAGGCCTATCTGGCGATGACCGGCCGGTCGCGCCGCGATGCGGAAAACGCCCGGCACGAGGTCGCCATGGAGATGGCCGACGTTATCTGCATGGTCATGCTGATGGCGCGCGCCGAAGGTATCGATCTCAACGCCGCCATCGCCGAAAAGTGGCTGAAGTGGGAAGAGGTCATACGCCAGGAGACGCAGACCGCATGACCGTTCTTACGACCGAACGCCTGATCTTGCGGCCCATGGTCGTGGACGACTTCGACGTGCTGTGCCGGCTGTGGTCCGACCCGGTGTTTGTCGGCGATATCGGCTTCGGGCCGTTCACGCCGGAGACGGTCTGGCTAAGGCTGCTGCGCGATATCGGCCACTGGCAGGTCTTCGGCCACGGCAACTGGGCGCTAACGGACAAGGACGGCGCTTTCATCGGGACCGTCGGGCTGTTCGACTATCGCCGCGATATAGACCCGCCGTTCGGTGCCATGGAGGCCGGCTGGAGCCTGGCGCCGCCCTTTTATGGCAAGGGGCTGGCCTTCGAAGCCATGACCGCCTTGCTGTACCATGCCGATGCGGTGCTGAACATCCCGCGCACGGTCTGCATCATCTCGCCCGCCAACGCGCGGTCCTTGAACCTGGCGGTGCGCCTGGGCTATGCGGTCTATCACGACGGCCTGTTCCGCGACGAGCCGATCCGTTTCCTGGAACGCCGGAATCGAAAAGCCGATGAGCACTGAACCCTTCGTCAATCCGGACCCCAAGCTGGTCAAGACCCTGTTCGAGCGCTTCGAGCAGGACAAGCCCGATCCGCGTACCGAACTGCACTTCATCAATCCTTTCACCCTGGTTGTGGCAGTCGCACTCTCGGCCCAGACCACGGATGTCGCGGTCAACAAGGCGACCGGTCCCTTGTTCGCCCTCGCTTCCAATCCGCGCGACATGCTGGCTCTGGGCGAAGAGCGTCTGATGCGGATGATCAGCTCGATCGGCCTCTATCGCAACAAGGCGAAGAACGTCATGCGCCTGTGTGAGATCCTGCTGGAACGCTTCGGCGGTGAAGTGCCGCTGAACCGTGAGGACCTGGTGTCGCTGCCGGGCGTCGGCAACAAGACGGCGTCGGTGGTGTTGAACGAGCTGGACGTCGAGCCGGCCATTGCCGTCGACACCCATGTTTTTCGCGTCGGGCACCGTTTGGGCCTGGTTCGCGCCAATACGCCGGACAAGGTTGAAAAGCAGCTGATGGCGCTGATACCCAGGCATTGGCTGACGCGCGCGCACCATTGGCTGATCCTGCATGGCCGCTATGTCTGCGTGGCGCGCAAGCCGAAATGCAGCATCTGCATTGTCCGCGACCTCTGTCCCAAGATCGGTGTGGAACAGTCCGTTTAGGGGGTAGGCGTGAGATGCCACTCGCTGCCATCCTGCACCAGGCGCAGGGTGTCGATCAGGGTTACGGTCTCGCGCAGCTTGGGGTAATCGAGCGGTTTGACGACATAATGGGTCGCGCCCTGTTCGCGGGCATTGACGACGTCGTCCTCATGATCCGAACCGCTCAGGATAACGACCGGAATACGGCTCAAGGCCGGGTCGGTCTGGATGATCTGCAGCACCGTGGCGCCGCTGAGCTTGGGCAGGTTGAGATCGAGGAAAATGATGTCGGGCTGCGGCGCGTTTTCGAAACCTTGTTCCCGTCGCAGAAACCCCAGGGCATCCTCGCCGCAGCTCACCCAGTGACCGTCGAACTGTACGCAGGCCCGGTTCAGCAACTCGGTGACTAGGCGGATCTCGGCGGCACTGTCATCAACAAAGAGCGCCTGCGCGAGCCGCGGACTGGCGGCGGCATTGGTCATGTGTTTTTTTGGCTTAGCCCCAGCCAATTTATGAAAGCGGAACTAAGCGCCCGCCGTTAATATTTTTCAAGCGAAAAGTACTGAGCGAGCGGTATTGTCTTCTGGCTACGCGTGGCAGGCGCAGCCACCGAAAAGTGCGATCTCAAAGGCGTGGCGCAGGCGATCGGCGGCGCCGTCCGAATAGCCGAGATAAAGATCGGGCTCAATCAGTTCCAGCTCCATCAGGCAGAAGCGGCCCTCGACATCGCGCACCATGTCGACGCGGGCATAGAGCAGGCGGTCGGCGCCGATATAGTCGATAGCGGTCGCCGCCAGCATCATCGCTTCCGGCGGTGGGGGCAGGGCGCGCAAATGCGCGTCGTAGTCAGGCTGGGAGCGAAAGTCGCCGGACTTGGGTGTCTTCAGCACGGCATGCGAGAACTGGCCGGCGAAGAAGAGCAGGGACCATTCGCCTTCGTCCTGGACGGATGGCATGAAGGGCTGGATCATGGCCGCGCCCTGCGGTTGACCGGCCTTGGCGCTGGCGGCGCCAGCGTCCGTCGCATCGAAGGCCATGGTCGCGTCAGGGCGCCAGACCAGGGTGTTTTTGGCGCCGGCCGAGACGACAGGCTTGAGCACCAGCGTGTCGCCGAAATCAGCGCGAGCGTGGGCAATGGCCTCGTCGCTGATGCGTTCGACGAAATGGGTCGGTATGATGCGCACTCCGCCTTCGGCCAGGTCGCGCAGGTAGCGTTTGTCGACGTTCCAACTGACGATATCGGCCGGGTTGAAGACGCGCTGGCCGGCGTCCTTGCATGCCATAAGGGCAGCACGGAAGCGGTCGGGGGCATTATGATAGCCCCACGCGACCAGCGGGCAGATGAGGTCGTAGGTCTTGCTGACCGGTTCTGACCAGGCTTGCGCGCTGATCTCGACATCCAGGCCCTTCAAGGCTTCGCGATAGCCGTCAAGTACGGCGGGCCAGCGGCCATGGTGCGACGGAGTGGCGGGATCGGGCGTAAAAAACAGTAGCGTCTTGGGCATGGACGCTCTATTCCCCGACAAACCTTTCGAAGCAACCGATTTTTCCGGATTCTCCATGGAACTGACCTACGACATCACCGCTGTTGGCCACGCCATTGTCGATGTTCTGGCTCCCGCGGATGACGCCTTCCTGAAGACGCACGACCTGCACAAGGGCGCCATGACGCTGATCGATACGCATCGCGGCACCAGCCTTTACGAGGCCATGGCGGACAGTGAGCAGGAATCGGGCGGGTCGGCCGGCAACACCATCGCAGGAGCAGCCTCTTTCGGCGCCAAGTGCGCCTATGTCGGCAAGGTGGCGCACGATACACTGGGGGAAGTCTTCGCCCGTGACCTTAAGAAGATGGGCGTGACCTTCAATACGCCGGTGCTGCACGACGATCCGGCCCGTACCGGCCGCTGCCTGATCAACGTCACCCCGGATGGCCAGCGCACCATGGCGACCTATCTGGGGGCCGCTGCCCTGATCTCCCCTGAAGATCTGGACGCTGATATTATCCGGTCGTCGCAGATCACTTACCTGGAGGGTTATCTGTTCGATTCGCCGTCGGGCCGCGAGACCTTTGCCAAGGCGGCGCAGATCGCGCGCTCCGCCGGCCGCAAGACCGCCATCACCCTGTCGGACACCTTCGTCGTCGATCGCTGGCGGACCGACCTCCTGGCCTTTATCGAGCGCCACATTGACCTGGTCTTCGCCAATGAAGGCGAACTGCTGTCGCTGTTCCAAACGGACGATTTCTTCAAGGCGTTGCGCTATTTGCGGTCAAAGGTCGACCTGGCTTTTGTCACGCGTTCGGAGCAAGGCTCGGTGGCGATCAAGTTCGAGGACACGCACTCGGTCGCGGCCGCGCCGGTCGATAAGGTCATCGACACCACCGGCGCCGGCGATCAGTACGCGGCGGGTGTCATGTACGGGCTGACGCAAGGCCTGCATATCGAAACCTGCGCGAAACTGGGGTCATTGGCGGCGGCGGAGGTGATCAGCCACTTCGGTCCGCGCCCACGCGTCAATCTGAACGAACTGGCGAAGGAACGCGGGCTGATTTGACTAAACTGCGCCCTGTGTTAGCCTCCCGCATATTGGGGGGCTTGTCATGTGGAAGAAGATTTTAGCTGGCATAGTGTGCCTGTTGCTGTTGGCGACAGCAATCAGTTCGGCGGTGATGGTGCCGGACTATTATTCAGCCGATGAGCCGACTGATCCGCTAATAACGGCGCTCAAGCCTGAGCCCACGTTTCGGCGGGCCGAAAGCTATGCCGACATGATGCGGCGTCAGGATATTCCGGCCCTCCAACGCGAAAGCGATCCGTCGATCCTCACTGACGATTTCTATAAGGCCGTGCCGCAGATCGCCGCTTATTCAACCAACGAAAAGCCGAAATCCGTGCGCATTCTGGGCTATCACGTCAATGCGGTGGCTTCCACTTCCGGGGGAAACTGGACGACCCGCAACATCGTTATCGCGCACTATTTTCCTGACAAGGTCATCGTGACGACGACCTGGTTTACCGAAGACGACAAGGGCGTTCGGGTTACCAGCTTCAATCTTAACCGCCTGTCCAATGCAGACGTGAAGGCCTTGAGATTTAGCCTGACAGGTAAGCAGCCAGTGCACTACGCTGTCCTTATGCTGGCGAGCGCGATATTGGTCTTCAGCCTTGTGACGCTCTATGTCGCGCTGACCCGGCCACGCGTTGCCTGGCGCTGGCCGTGGGCGATCTTTGTTGCTTTGGGCATATGCCACTTCACATTCAACTGGGGCGACGCCAGCCTGGCGATGGATTTCGCCAATTTCCGTGCTCCGCAGGCGCTGTTCGAGCAACCGCTGTTCCAGGCAGCGAGACTGCATTTCTGGCTGCCGATCGGCGCGGTCCTGTTCTGGTTCCTGTCACGCCAGAAGCCAGCGCCGCAAGCCAAGCCGCATCCGGAGTTTTAAGTGCTGCGCCGCTTCAAGGCGACATAGAGGGCGCCGCTGCCGCCATGGCGGGCGTGGGCCTGGCTGATGCCGGCGACGATGTGTGACAGCGCCGGGTCAGCCAGCCACTCCGGCGCATTGCGCTTCAATATGCCGTTTTCCGCCATGCCCTTGCCGGTGATGACCAGCACGGCGCGATAGTCATTGGCATAGGCCTGTTGCACGAAGGCCTTGAGGCGGGCTTCGGCGGCGATGCTGTTCAGCCCATGCAGGTCCAGCCGCGCCTCGATTGGATCGCGTTCGCGCGACAGCCGGCGTTTGCGGCGCGGCTCGATCGGGTCGGGTTCGAACTTCGGGCTGTCGAAAGAAAGCTTGTAACCCGTGTGCGGCTTGACTGCTTGACCGATGGCAAAAGGCGTAAGCGGCAGGGGCTTAGGCTTCTCGGCAACCATCGGTTTCGGCATGTCAGCGACATGGACGGTTTCGATTTCGGGTGCTGGCGGTTCAACACGCGAGGCCTTGTGCGGTCGCACCGTCGCTGTGACCAGAGCCCACAGGCGCGTATCCTCAGCTTTCAATTTGTATCGCGCCATGCTGCACCTGAACAAGAACCCTCACCACCACATCTCGTTCGCCATTGCTTGCGCAATGTTTCACTCGTGCGGTCCCCCTCCCCAGCACACTGGGGAGGTATAAAGAAGGCGTGCTTGCTCCGACCTATACCTCCCTGGCTATGCCGGGGAGGGGGGACCGCACGACGCGCGAAGCGCTAGATGCGGTGGTGGGGTATCTTACTTGGTGTCGGTCACCAAAGACCAGAGGCTTTAGTAATCGTCCGACTGGAAGGCCTGCAACTGCCGCGTCAGGCGTTCACCGCGCTTGCCGGCGGCCAGAGCCGCTTCGGACAGCTTCTTGATCTGCTCGTTTTCGGCATGGCGGCTCATGACGTCGAGTGCACCGTTGATGACCCCAAGCATCTGGGCGAAGTCCTGGGCAACGTCGCCGGTCAGGCGGCCGACCGTCTCGAAGCGGCGGGCGTTTGAAAGTGCCGTCGACAATTGCTCGACCCGCGCCTGCGCTTCGTTCTGCTGGGCACTGGCTTGGGCAAGGCTGTTCTGCAGCTCGGTCTGTTGCGCCAGCGACTGGGCAAGGTTGGCCTGAAGCTCCGCTTGCTGTGCCAGCGATTGGTTCAGGCTGGTTTGCAGTTCATCGAGACGTCGGGTCAGGGCATCGATATCGACGGCGGGCGGCGGGGGCACGGCGGCCAGCTTCGCCTGCACGTCCTCATAGGCGGCGTGCCACTTGCGCGTTTCGAACTCCGCGGTGGCGACCTTTTCTTCCCATTCGCGTGTATCGGGCTTGGGCGGTGGCGCCGAGGCGATGGCATCAAGCTTAGCCGCCAGGGCTTCACTCTGAGCCCTTGCCTGTTCAAGTTCTTCGCTAAGACGTTCGATCTGGCTGTCGCGCTCGTCCTTCATTTCGACCAGCTTGGGCGCCAGCAGAATGTCGGACAACTGCACTTGAAGCTCGTTGCGCGCCGCGTCCGTGTCCTTCAACTGTGCTTCCAACGCGGCAATCCGTGCTTCAAAAGCCGATGTATCGGCAACCGGTGCCGGACGCGCTTCGAGCGCCGCGATCTGCTGTTGCAACGTACCGTGATAGATTGTGGTATCTGCCAATTCAGCCTGCAGATTTTCGACCCTTGCTTTCAGCAGGGCGTTTTCCTCGATCACGGCCGGATCAGGTTCACGGACGATGACGGGTTCCGGCGCTTCGGGTTCCGGGCGGCTTTTCAGGAGGGCGATCTCGTCACGCAATCCGCCATAATAGGTGGTCACGTCGTTCAGTTCGGCGCGCAGGGTTTCCAGCTTGGCCTTAAGCGCGGCATTTTCCTCGACTATGGCGGGATCGGCTTCTCCCACGACAACCGGTTCAGGCGCTTCGGGTTCCGGGCGTGTTTTCAGCGCCTCGATCTCCTGCTGAAGCGTACCCTGGTAGGTGGCCGCATCGGCGAGTTCGGCCTCGAGGTTTTCGAGCCTCGCCTTTAACGCAGCGTTTTCTTCGGCGATAGCCGGATCGGCCTGAGTTACAGGCATGGGCGCATCCGACCAGCCGTAGACGCCGGGCTGTTCAGAAACAGCGGCTTCCAGTTTCGCTTCATATTCCTTACGGGCAGTTTCCAGTGCTTCCTTACGGGCAGCTTCGACGTCGGCGACGGTCAGGCCGGTTACCGGCTGGATGACGACTTCGGATGGCTGAGCAGCTTTGAGGGCGGTCGAGTCGAACGCCACGCCGTATATCTGGCGTTCACCGGTGTCTGTGGTTTCGGCCTGACCGCGCATGGTGATCCAGCGTTCCTGGTCCTTGTCGACCACGCGGATATCGAGGTTCAGGGCGTCGCTCTTGCCACTCAGCAGGTCGGCGAAGGCGGTGTCGGCGCGCGACTGGTCGTTGTCGGAAATCAGGGTTGGACCGCCGGCATATTCGCGGCCGATCAGCCGTCGCATGCCTTCGTCCTCGACAATGGTCTCCGCTTCAGGATCGTACTGCCAGACCCCGATGCCCAATGACGCCAGGGCGACCTCGGCATTGCGCAGGTCTTCCAGTTCCTGGGCGTCGTCGTCGGTGAGTTCCGAGGCTGGCTTGAAGGCCATGGGTGTCTCCTCTGCGGCCGGAGCCGGCGCTTCAGGCGCTGGCAGGGCCATGACCGTAATGCCGTGTTCGCCGCCTTCGTGGGTGTGCACGGCCCAGGCGCTGACGATCATGGCGCGTTCACCCTCCGCGCCTTTCAGCGTCAGCGGGATCGTTTTTTCATTGTGCGGCGATGTCTGGTCCTGGGCATCGCCGAGATAGTTGATGGCGTTCTGGAAATCGGCGTCGCTGACGAAGATATGCGTCCAGGTCTTGCCCAGCACGTCCTCGCGTCTGAGGTCGAAGGCGTCGAGCGCGGCATTGTTGACGTCGACGATCTGGCCCTTGGCGTCCAGGCCCCAGAAGGGCAGGGCGGCGGCGGTGAACCAGTGGCCGCGCCAAAGGCCGGTCAGGTCGTCCACGCCTTCGCCGGCATTGCTTTCCAGTTCGACCATGGCCGAGGTCGAGCCGATGACCTCGCCATTGCCGTTCATGATCGGCATGGAGGTGACGCTGACGAGGATCTTTTCGTGGCTGCCGTGGTTGACGATCAGGTGCTGGAAACCCTTCACCGTCTGGCCGCGTAGGGTGCGCGCGATCGGCAGCATGTCGGCGGGGACAACACGGCCATCAGGAAATGTGATGCCCCAGGTCGCCGAATGGAAGCGCAGGCCGATCAGCTCATTGTCCTTGCGGCCCAAGAGTGTGTGGGCGGCGCGGTTGGCAAAGGTGAACTTGCCCGACGCATCGGTTTCGACCAGGGCCACGGGGACGGCGTTCAGCACGTTGAACATCCGTCGCTCCAGGGTGTCGATCTTGCGCTCAGCCTTGAACAGGAGGTCCTGGAACTGGCGGACCTGCATGGACTTCATGGCCGCCAGCACGCCGGCGCCAATCGACAGGGCCAGAAGCACCGCGGCGACGATGCCAAGGACCAAAATCAGATCTTGCTCGCTCGTCAACAACATACGCGCTTATTAACCCTTGCCTTAGCCGGTCTTCGCCTGACGGAGTGCCGCTGATGCAATTCGCGACACTTTTCGCCCTGTGGACGGTTTCTAGCAAAAACCGTACCTGAAGAGAGTTGCAAGGTAATTATCTTACATCACAAATGTTTAAGCGCGATTAGGCTGAGAGCTGAAGCTGTCGCTATCCGGCGGGCACTGTGGCTTTCGCCTCGGCGCGAACCATGGCCAGCCACACGAGGGCGTCGACCACTTGGCCGGATCGCGAGCGCTATCGCACAAGCGAAGCGGAAGTCCGGGGAAAAGGCCCACTGCGGTTATCAGGACCGCAGTGGGGGCGGTTTAATGCTTGTCGCGCAGCCGGCCTCCGAGCGCCGCGGCGACGCTGGCGATAAAGGCGCCGACCAACAAGGACAAGCAGAGGCCAAAGTGCAGCGCGACCATGGCTTCGCGTGCCTTTTCCGCGGTCTCCGCCGCCTTTTTCTTCGCGGCTTCGGCGTTGCCGATGGCGGCGTTGACGCGCGCCTCGGCTTCGGGTTGCGCGACACCGGTGCGCGCCATCACCTGACGCACCAGGTAGGCTCGGTCAGCGGGGGTAACAGTACCTTCGGTCATGCCTTGGGCAATGATCCGGCCGGCTTCGGCGCTGGCGTCGGTGGATGGCGTCGTGGCACCCCGGAACAGACTTTCGGCATTATAGGCCAGCCGGTCGTTTTCGGCGGCACCGGCGGCGACGTTGGACGCCGTCTGCAGCACCGAACCGGCGGCGGAGATGTATAGAAACGCCATGAACAGCGAGGCGATCGCCCAAGACAGGAAACCGTGCGCCGTGTCGCGGAAGAAGACTTCATCGCTATGCAGGTCAGCCCATTTGACGCGCATCCGCCCGGCCAGATAGCCGCCGACGCCTGACGACAGCCATTGCATGACGACAAGCCAGATCGCCAGGCCGGCGCCGACTTCGAGGGCGTCCTCGGCATTGGCGGTGAAGACCGAGAAAGAGGCAAAGCCAAGCGCCGAGCCAAGCGGGATGAGAATAAGCGTGATAGCGGCGGCCGCGGCGGCGCCGCCCAGTATGGCGGCCCAGTGAATACCGGATTGGCTGGATTCGATATTCGGCCGGTCATGCCGGCCGATGGATTCGGAAGGGGTGTCCATGTCCGTGCCCCTTTAGAAGATCAGGTAGAGCAGGATGATGATGGGAATTGGCACCCCCAGAAGCCAAAGCAGAATACCCTTACCCATGACGTCCTCCTTGTTTTGATTGTCGAGGAGGCAAGGGCTAGGATGTTCGCCGTTTTCTTGAAATATGCCGTACGCGGCGGAAATATAATGACCCGGTAAGATGAGGTTGCGCGTCCTGAAACCTCAGCGTAGGTTCGCTCCAAATATCAGACAATTGGAGCTAATAGATGGAGGGACACATGGATAAGGGACAATTGACACGCAGGTCGGCCATGCTGGCGGGCGGTGTTGCGATGGCGGCTGCGACGGCAGCCCAGGCGGCCAAACCGGCCAAGCCGGCCAAGGTTGATGCCAAGGCGGCCCTGGCGCCCTACGCCTGCAATATCGACATGTGGTTCCGCTCGACGCCCTTCATCGAACGTTTCGCCCTGGCGGCGAAATACGGTTTCACAACGGTCGAGTTCTGGCCGGCACGGCGCGACGGCGGTGTCGATGCCCAGGCGATCCGCGCGGAACTGGACAAGCACGGCCTGAAGGTCTCGCAGTTCGCTCCGGCGGCGCCGGCCTTTACCAGTCCTGCCAAGTATGGAGAGCTGGACGGCATGATCAAGGACGCCATCGCCGACGCCAAGGTGATGGGGTGTTCCCAGATTACTATGGTGGGCCACTATAATACCGAGGGCATGTCGCGCGAAGACATGCTGGTCAGCTATACAGTCGGTCTGATGCGCATCGCGCCGATGCTGGAAGACGCCGGTCTGATGGCTTTGGTCGAGCCGTTCAACCACGTCAACCACCTGAACTTCCTGCTCAACGGCTCGCGGCCCACTGTGGCCATGTGCCGGGCGGTCAATTCGCCGATGGTCAAGATCCAATGGGACTTCTTCCACATGCAGCATGAGGAAGGCGACCTGATCAACAAGTTCAAGGCGGGCATCGACCAGGTGGGCTATGTCCAGCTTGGCGACGTGCCGGGCCGTAACCAGCCCGGTACGGGCGAGGTCAACCACGTCAACCTGCTGAAGAGCATTCGCGCGGCGGGCTACAAGGGGTTCCTGGGCCTGGAATATAATCCGCTCAACGACGACTATGAAAAGGCCACGCGCGACGCCGTCGAGTTGTCGCAAGCTGCCGGTCTGGTTTAGGCGCTTTTGCTTTTTCGGCCGGTCAACCGGAGCGAAACCTTAGCTCATCACTCCTATCGTTCATCGCGAACGATAGGAGTTTTGCTATGACGATCAAGGACAATCCGCGACAGAAAGAAGTGGTCAACCGCGTCCAGGGCGTTGTCGACGATGCCGATAAGGGCGGCGATACGCTGACGCGTCAGCCCGAGCCGGCGCGGCATGACAATCGCGTCTTGAAACAGGAGAAGCTGCCCGCCGACACGGTTCTGGAAGCCGATAACGGCACGTCCGACTACAATGAAGAAAAGCGCCACGATTTGACCAGCAACGGTCCAAGGATCGGTTAGGAGGCATCGATGAACAAGACCGACAAAGCCAATCGCACCGGCCATCCGGCGCCCATGCCCGATCCCGATCAGCGCATCCTGGAAAAGAAACCGGACGAACAGACGCACAGCCGCCTGGTCGAAAAGGCTGAAAAAGAAGAAAAATAAAGGAAGGAGATTGGAGCGGGCGAAGAGGATCGAACTCTCGACATCCACCTTGGCAAGGTGGC
>CBFGPQ010000106.1:0-13026 GCA_965650705.1 uncultured Asticcacaulis sp.
AACCTTATGAAACGCCTCTTGCGCGAAGAAATCAAGGAAAACGAATCACCATGAAGGCCGTCCTCGTCACCGGCAGCGGTGAAGCCTCGACCGATCTGGCACTCGGCGATGTGCCAAAACCGGAATTGGAACCAGGTTTTGCCCTGGTCCGCACGCGCTTTGCCGGCGTCAACCGGCCCGATATCCTGCAAAGGCGGGGGCTTTATCCGCCACCGCCGGGGGCATCCCCCATACTGGGGCTTGAGGTGTCTGGAACGATCGAGGCCATTCATCCATCTACCCCCTATGGGACGGTATGGAAGGTCGGCGACGAGGTTTGCGCCCTGGTCAATGGCGGCGGCTATGCGGAATATGTCGCGGTCGATATCCGTCACCTGCTGCCGGTGCCGAAAGGGCTCGGTTTGGAGGCTGCCGGGGCGCTGCCGGAAACCGTTCTGACCGTCTATGCCAATCTGATGGAACACGGCGCACTGAAGGCGGGTGAGACGGTTCTGGTTCACGGCGCTAATTCCGGCATCGGTTCGATGACGGTCCAGATGGGCAAGGCGTTTGGTGCAAAAGTGATTGCGACAGCGCGCGGCGCGGACAAATGCGCCTTTGCCAAATCCTTGGGCGCCGACCTGGTCATCGATACCGAGGCCGGGGACTTTGTTGGGCCCGTGAAAGCGTTCGGCGGGGCGGATGCGGTGCTCGACATCATCGCCGGCGACTTTGCGCCTAAGAACCTTTTGTGCTTGAACCCCAAGGGGCGGATCGTCCAGGTCGGCACCAGCCGCAATGCCGAGGTTCAGATCGACCTGCGCCGTATCATGCAGAAACAGGCCATACTGACCGGCTCGATGCTCAGGCCGCGCTCGAGCGATGAAAAGGCGCGTTTGAGCGACGCCGTGCGCGAGCGGGTCTGGCCCTTGGTTGAAGCTGGGCGCATCAAACCCATCGTCGACAGGGTGTTCGATTTTGCTAAAGTCGCGGCGGCCCATGCCTACATGGACTCTGGCACGCACAAGGGGAAGGTCATTCTCAGATTTTGAACATAGTTCAAACTCCCTTGATGGGCAGCATGGTTTGTGGTATTAATTGAACGCAGTTCAAATTGGGATGCAAATGAACCTGTCGCGCCTTGTTGCTGTGTCTTCCGGGGTTCTGGCGGTTGCGGCCGCCGGCGTCGCTTTCCATGCCATCGCGGCACCTGCGCCATCGCCGTTTGCATCCGCCCAGGACGCCACGGCCTTTGCCGTTGAGAACGGCTGCCTGGCTTGGCTGCGTGAAGGCGGGAAGATCGAAGACTATGTCGGCAGCCGCGCCCGCACGATGCAGGAGGCAGGCATGCCGGTGCAGAAAATCTACGGTCGCGGCCGGGTAACGGTGCGCGAGGATGGCCACGGTGGCTGCCATGTCCGCGCCGAACGCGGCGACGGCGCCAAGCTGCGCGATACGGTCATCAATAGCCTGGCTTCGGCGGGCATGCGCACCGAGGCGTTCGCCGACTATGCGCCGCATTTGAAGGGCCGCGACTGGTCCTTCGTCCAGGAAAGCCACTGCTTCCGCATGTACGGCAAGGTCTATGTCGTGCTGATCTCCAGCTCGGCCAACCGGACGCGCACGCCTTTACAGGTGACCATCCTGCCCGACAGCGATGGCGCGGCGGCGAACAAGGGGTTGTGCCTAACCTAAGTTGTTGTGATTCCTTTCCCTCTTTTCTTCCGTTACAAATCATCCTATACCATGGCCAACCCCCGCGCCCGGCTGCAAAAGCCGGGCGTAGCCATTTCTGGGCCGCCACACGCGGCTCCAAAACCAAGGATAGACACCATGTCAGACATCCTGATGCCCAAGGCCACCGCCGTGTGGCTGGTCGACAATACGAGCCTGAGCTTCGAGCAGATCGCCGACTTCTGCGGCCTGCACTTGCTGGAAGTCAAAGGCATCGCCGACGGCGAAGTGGCGCGCGACATCCGCGGCGCCGACCCGATCGCCAATGGCCAGCTGACCCGCGAAGAACTCGACAAGGCCGAGGCCAAACCGACCTATCGCATGGCCGCGCAAAAGAGCCGTCATGCCGAGCTGTTGAAGCCGACCAAGAAGGCGCCGCGCTATACGCCTGTGTCGCGCCGCCAGGACCGCCCCGACGCCATCGCCTGGTTCGTCAAGAACCACCCCGAAGTCACCGACGCGCAGATCTCCAAGCTGCTGGGGACGACCAAGTCGACCATCGAACAGGTCCGTTCGCGCGGCCACTGGAACACCGCCAACATCAAGCCGGTCGACCCGGTAACGCTGGGCCTGGTGTCGCAGATCGAACTCGACGGCGTGGTCCGAAAGGCCGCTGAAGCCAAGCGCAAGCAAGCCGAAAAGCTGGGCATCCCGCTGGATGATCCGTCGCTGAAGCCGGCACAAACGCCGCAACCGGCGTTCGAGGAAGAAGACGACAACCCCTATGCGCGCAAGGGCGAGCTGTCGGCCGAAGACGTCTTCGGTGGCGGCGCCTTTACCAATCGCGAAGAGGAAGACGAGGACTGATCCTCATTCCGAATAAAAATAAAAGAAGGCCCGCCGGTTTCGCCGGCGGGCCTTTTAGTTTGGGGTCTGGGTCTCAGGGGAGTCACGCCTTGAGGTCGAGCAGCCGGCCGGTCATGTCCAGGGACGTCTTGATGACGGACACACTGGCCTCGAATGCTGTCCGCGCTTCGATTTGTTCGACGAAGTCGCTGACCACATCCCGTCCCTGGCTCGCATCTGACACTGTCTGCATCGCCGCGCGATCGAACCGCGCCGAAGCGTTCATAACGCCGCTGATGCCTGAAATAAGTGCCGACATGGGTCACCGGAACTGAACTGGAACTCTACTCAGGTGACGATGCGCCCGTAAGTTTAAGAGGGCGTGGACATATAAGGTTAAGATAAAAATCTGATGCGGAAAGATGAGTTTGTTTATAAGGACGTGCATCTGACGAGTCGACCGTTGGCGAGTGATTTAGAGCCCGGCAGGTTTAGTCGGTTCCTTGATTAATCTCGGAAATCCCCCTTCCGTCCGCTTCGCGTCCACCTTCCCCGCAAACGGGGAAGGAAAAACATAAGCGCCTCTCACTTCCTCCTTCCCGTTACAGGAAAGGTGTCGCGGCGCTGGCGCCGTGACGGAAGGGGGAACTTCATTTCAAGCAAAATACCCCATGTCCGATGTCGCGAAATTGCCGATCCGCGGCAGGATGGCCGACAGTTCGCTGTTCGATGCGCCGAACCAGCGCGCTAGCGTCCCGGCCATCTGATCGACCGCCGTCGAGGGCAGCAGGCGCCCCTGGCCGACCTGGTCGTCCGATGTCACCGACACATGCGGCGCCGTGCCATAGAACCGGCCACCCTTCACCGCGCCGCCCAGAACGAAATGATGCGATCCCCAGCCATGATCGGAACCATTGCCATTCGAGGTCAGGGTGCGGCCGAAGTCCGACGCCGTAAAGGTCGTGACCTTGTTGGCCACGCCCATCTCGACCGTCGCGGCATAGAAGGCCGACAGGGCTTCATCCAGTGCCGCCAGTAGACCCGGATGGTCCTCCATCAGTTCGTCATGGGTATCGAAACCGCCCAGCGAGACAAAGAAGACCTGGCGTTTGCTGCCCAAGGCATTGCGCGCACCAATCAGCCGCGCCACGATCTTGAGCTGGTCGGCCAGACCGTTCTTTTTGCCGTCGGTATCGAATGACGTCGTCAAATTGACCGGATCGAGCGCCGTGTTGACGATCCCCTCCATGGTCATGGAGCGCTGGGTGACGCGGGTGAATTCGTTCTCGAGCACGTGGCTGCGTGGCTGGGTGATCAGGGTTTTCAACACATTCGACGCCTGGGCAGAATTGAAACTCCACCCCTTGGCGGCCCAGATCGGGATCGCGCCGGTCGGCCCGATCTGGTACTGGAGCGCATTGTTGCCGGAGACAAAGACGGCATTGCCAGACGCCGAAATGCACGACAGCAGGCTGTTGGCGTTGCTGGACAGCGCCAGATCACCCAAACGCCCGCCCCAGCCGATCGTGGCGCCTTCGGCACCCAGCGCTTGCCAGACCGATTGCTGGTCATTGTGCGAAAACAGCTTTGGCGGTAGCGGCGTGCCGCCGGCGTCGAACTGCGCCTTGGTTAGGGGCACGACCAGGGGCCCGACATTGAGCTGGACCGCGGCCTTGCCGGCATTGAACAGGGCGGCGACCTTGGGCATCGAGGGCGCCAGGCCATAGGAAATATTGTCAGTCAGGGTTTGCGGCACGACCGGCGTCAGCGCCATCAGCTCGTCGCGGCCATAGGCGATGCCACCGCGCGTCCGTCCTGAGCCGCCACCGCGAACATCGCTATAAAGATCGTAATTGGCGGTGTCGCGCGGCACGACTGTGTTGTGGCAGTCGTTGCCGCCATAGAGGAAGACGCAGACCAGGGCTTTATAGTCGGTGGCGTCGAAGGCGGCGGCTTCACCGACGGCAGCGAGGTTGAGCGCCATCGGGGCTGCGGCGCCCATGGCCGCCATGGCACTCGCGCGTTTCATGAAGGCGCGGCGGTTAAGGTCGGGGATGTTGTTCCGGTGCATGCGCTTTCCCCTTACTTCTGGATCAGATATTCAGGACAGGCCATGATCAGCAGCACGGCATTGTAGATGCGGTCGAGCTTGGCCGAATCCGGCGAAGCGGCGGTCAGGGGTTGCGCGTCCAGCGCGCCCTGAATGAGGGAGATGGTCGTTTCCGACACCTGGTTGGCGCTGAAATAGAGGTTCAGCCAGTCGAGCAGTTCGCGCGAATTGTGCGCGATGCTCAGTACAGCGGCATAGCTGGGCAGGACATCGCGATAGCCATCCTTGATGACCGAGGCCAGGAAATTGATATAGCCGGCCGTCGTCGTCTCGTTGTGGATCTGGAATTCCGGCGCGACGTCGCCTGAGGTCGCCAGCGCGGTTTGGGGCGGAATATAGCCTGGACGGAAGTAATTGAAGACCGATGGCGGCCTGAGCGGGCTCTGGCCCAGCCCCCAGTCGCCGTTCGATGTGTCGTAGATCTCCCACTTGCCGGTGGCGCTGGTCACATTGAATGTCCGCGCCCATTGCGCCCAGCGGATGAGCGGCTCGCGCAGTTTGCCGGCGCGGTTATCGGTCGGCAGGATGCGCGCTTCGGTATCCGTCAGTATGGCGCGCCATACGGCCTGCATGTCACCGCGCACGCCTGAACCGTTATTAGCAAAGGCTCCGGCGACTCGGCCGACATAGGCGGGCGACGGATTGGATGTCACCAGGCGCTGGATCATCTGATGCGCTACGAACGGCCCCGTATTCGGATGGTTGAACAGGGTGTCGAGCGCGATCTTCAGTGCCTCCACGCCCGGCGTGTTGGCGGGAATGGTGACCCCTAAGAATGTCACGGCCTGGGTCGAGTGTTTCGACGCATCGAACTTCATGCGGTCGCGGGCGAACTCGGTCGTTGGCACCTTATAGGTCAGCCACGGCACGGTCTGCCATGTGACGCGGTCATAGTTCCAGTCATAGCCGGTAAAGACGCGCGCCAGGTTGGTGATGTCGCTCTGGCCGTAGGTTTCCTTGGGTTTGCCTGCGCCATCGAGCTTGAGCGTGCCATCGGCATTCAGCTCATACAGGCCGATGGTGAAGAGCTGCATAATTTCGCGGGCGTAGTTTTCGTCCGGCACGCGGCCAGTCGCCGGATCTTCCTTCTGGTTGCCCTTGGTGTTGAGATAGAAGCCCATGGCCGGATTGAGGGTGATCTCTTCCAGCAGGGTACGGAAATTGCCGAAGGCATGGGTGTTGAGAATGTCCCAGTAGCCGGCGATGACATAGGGGGGCCAGAAGCCGTCGATCGGATTGGCTGACGCCACCAGCATTTCCGACAGGGCCAGGGCGCAGCGTTTGCGTAGCTGGTCCGAGCCGGTCATCATCATCCGCCACGCCATCCAGTCACAGGCGACGGGATTGAAATACTTGTCCTTTTCGTCCGGTACATGCCAGTTGCGCGAATTGAGCCATTCGGTCGCCGTCTGGCTCTGGACGCCGGTGAACTGCTGCGTCAGCCAGGCGCCGTAACCCAGTGTGCGGACATTGGTGATGTCGGCGGGCGTTATGGCGAACTGTGCCTGGAGCAGGAAGCGCGCGGCTTCGGTTTCTGTATAGTTCAATGATGGTGGGGGAGGGGGCGGAGGCGGTGTCCCGCCACCGGATGAGCCACCACCTCCGCCGCCTCCGCAGGCGGTCAGGCCGGACGCAACGACGCCAAGCGCGGCTGCACTGCCTAGGCGTTGGATCGTGGAATCGTTTGTCCCATCAGCCATTTCAACGGCTGATGACTCCCCTGTTTCGCCCCGCACGCCTGCACTCCCAAATTCTTATATTTGATAAAGGTAACATAAAAACGCGGGTTGGCCAGACCGCTTGACGCATAGTTATCCAGGGTGAGGCTAAAAAGATGTTTTATTGCAAGGGTTAAGCCGAGTTAACTATTTTTCGCCAAGCACGGACCAAAGCAATACCAAGGCACGTAAACCAAAGCCACCCGGCGCCTGATGGCGGCCGGGCGGCAAATGCGCACGTGTATTGCGTGGCGGGTATCAGGCGCGCAGTGTGGCGCCCGCCTTGCCCGCGGCGGCGATGACCTTGCCGGCAACGGCTTCGATTTCCGGCTCGGTCAGGGTCTTGTCAACCGGTTGCAACGTCACTTCGATGGCCAGCGACTTTTGGCCATCAGGTACGCCCTGGCCGCGATAGACGTCGAAGACGCGGGCATCGGAGATCAGCAGCTTGTCGGCGCCCTTGACGGCCCTGACGACATCACCGGCAACAACCGCTTCATCGGCCAGGAAGGCGAAGTCGCGCGTCAGGGGCATGAAGCTGGAGAGAGTCAGCGCGCCCTTCGACTTGCCGGATTTTGCTTTCGGCGACGGCAGGTTGTCGATGCGGATTTCGAAGCCGACATAAGCGCCGTCGAGATCCATGGCCTTGAGCACCGCCGGGTGCAGTTCGCCGAACTCGGCGACGATCTGCTTGGGACCCAGTTGCAGGCGGGCCGAGCGGCCAGGGTGCCAGTGGCTGGCGTTGGAACCTTGCACCAGTTGCAGCGACGCGACCGGCGCGCCCATGGCGTCGAGCAGGCTGAAGAGATCAGCCTTGAGCGCGAACAGGGCGTCTTCGCCTATGTTCTGCCAGTGGCGGGCTTTGGAAGGCGCGCGGATGGCGGCAACCGTCGGCTTCTGGTCGCCGGGTTCCAGGCCCTGATAGACCGGGCCGATTTCGAACAGCTGCGCGCCATGGAGCCCGCGCGCGGCATTGCGGCCGGCGGCTTCTAGCAGGTTGGCGAGCGCAGTCGGGCGCATGCAGTTCAGTTCCGAGGCAATCGGGTTGGCCAGCAGCAGGGCATCGTCGCCACCACCGAACAGCTTGGCCCAATCCTGGCGCATGAACGACCAGGTAACGGCCTCGCTATAGCCTAGCGCAGCTAAAGCACGGCGGCCGGTGCGGGCCTTGGCCTGCTGTGCGGTCAGGACGCCGCCCGGACGCGGTTGGACGACCGGCAAGGGCGTCGCCGGAATGGCGTTAAATCCGTGGATACGCGCCACTTCTTCGACCAGATCCGCTTTGCCGTCGACATCGCGGCGCCACGACGGCACGGTGACGTCATAGCCAGCCCCTTGCGCATCCAGCGAGAAGCCGAGCGCCGCCAAGATGCGCTTGATCTCGTCGTTCGACACGGTCAGGCCGGTCAGTTGCCCGACATAGGCCGGGTCGAAGCTGATATTCGGACGGCGGGCGGGCGCCTTGCCATCGACGACGACCTCGGACGCCTCGCCGCCGCACAGGTCGAGGATCAGTTGCGTCGCCAATTCCAGTCCGGGCACCACGAATTCCGGATCGACGCCGCGCGCGAACCGGTATTGCGCGTCCGAGGTGATGCCGGTGGTGCGGCCGGTCTGCGCCGTGCGGATCGGATCGAACCAGGCGCTTTCCAGGAAGATATCGGTGGTGTTGTCGTCGACGCCGGTCGACTCGCCGCCCATCACGCCGCCGATGCCGATCGGACGTTCGCCGTTGGCGTCGGAGATCACCGACATGTCCGGCGTCAGGCTGTAGGTCTTGCCGTCGAGCGCGATCAGTTGCTCATGCACGTGAGCGTCTTCGCCCTCAGCCTTGGGGTTGTCGTGCCCGAGGCGGGCGATGATCTGCGTGCCGACCAGCTTCGACACATCATAGACGTGCAGCGGACGGGCGCGGTCGAACGACATGTAGTTAGTGATGTCGACCAGCGTCGAGATCGGCTTCAGGCCAATGGCCTTCAGCTTGTCCTGGAGCCACTTCGGCGAAGGGCCGTTCTTGACGCCCCGGATGACGCGGCCGGAGAAGATGGCGCATGCGTCGCCGTCGGCCTTGACCGTGATCGGGCAGGGGAAGGCGCCCTTGACCGGGGTGATCGGCTTTTCCTCGAAAGTGCCGAGACCGGCGGCGGCCAGGTCGCGGGCAATACCGTGAACGCCCAGCCAGTCGGGACGGTTCGGCGTGACTTCGAAGTCGATGACCGGTTCAGCGCCGAAGACCTCGGCGGCCGGGGTGCCCACTTCCAGATTATCGGAAAGGTCGAGGATGCCGTCGGCGTCGCTGTCGAGTTCCAGTTCGGCGCCGGAGCACATCATGCCGTTGGAGACAACGCCGCGCACGGGCTTTTCAACGAGCGTGATGCCGAGGCCAGGCACGTAGGCGCCGATCGGGGCGTAGATGGTCGTCATGCCGGCGCGGGCATTGGGGGCGCCGCAGACGATTTCCTTGAGGCCATCGACCGTGTCGACCTGCAGGACCTGCAGCTTGTCGGCGTTCGGGTGACGGGCGGCTTCGATGACCTTGGCGACCGAAAAGGGCTTAAGCGCCTTGGCCGGATCGTGGATATCCTCGACCTCGAGGCCTGCCATGGTCATGGCGGCGGCGACGCTGTTGATGTCGGCCGAGGTGTTGAGGTGGTCTTTAAGCCAGGAGAGAGAGAATTTCATGGTGTGAACCGTGGGTTCCGGGAAATTTGAAATAATTGTGCGTTTTGGTCTGCCAGTTTCCCCCCTTCCGTCATCGCCTCCGGCGATGCCACCTTCCCCTTAAAAGGGGAAGGAAGGGATCTTCTTTTTCCCTCCCCGGTTACGGGGAGGGGGGACCATTGGCGGAGCCAATGGTGGGAGGGGGAAGCCGTCAGCTCAAACCGCTCGCGGAGTTCGGCGCGGTGAAGGCGCTGAAGCCATAGTGCGCAAGCCAGCGCGTATCGGCGGCGAACATATCGCGCAGGTCCGGCACGCCGTACTTCAGCATGGCCAGGCGGTCGACGCCCATGCCCCAGGCAAAGCCCTGCCATTCGTCTGGATCGACGCCGCAGGCCTTTAGCACGTTCGGGTGGACCATGCCGCAGCCGAGGATTTCCAGCCACGAGTCGCCCTGGCCGACCTTCAGCTCGCCCTTTTCCCACGAACAGCGCACGTCCATTTCGGCCGATGGTTCGGTGAACGGGAAGTGGTGCGGACGGAATTGGGTGACGACCTCGTTCGTTTCAAAGAAACGCGAAATGAAGGTTTCGAGCACCCACTTCAGGTGGCCCATATGGGCGCCCTTGTCGATGACCAGGCCTTCGATCTGGTGGAACATCGGCGTGTGCGTCTGGTCCGAGTCACAGCGGAAGACGCGCCCCGGCACGATCAGGCGGAAGGGCGGCTTGCCCGAAATCATCGAGCGGATCTGGACCGGCGAGGTGTGGGTGCGCAACAGCTTGCGTACGCCATTTTCGTCGGGGTTAAAAAAGAAGGTGTCGTGCATCTCGCGCGCCGGGTGCTTCTCGGGGAAGTTCAGAGCGGTGAAATTATGGAAGTCGTCCTCGATGTCCGGACCTTCGGCGACTTCGAAGCCCATGTCTGCAAAGATGGCGACCATCTCGTCCATGACCTGGAGCGTCGGGTGCACGCCGCCACGGCTGCGCGGCGCCGAGGGCAGGCTGAGGTCGATGCGCTCGGCGGCCAGGCGGGCGGCCAGGTGCGCGGCTTCGAGTTCGCCCTTTTTGGTGTCGAGCACGGCCTGGATCTGGTCGCGGATGGCATTGATGGCGGCGCCGGTCGACTTGCGCTCTTCCGGCGGAAGCGAGCCCAGGGTCTTCAAAAGCCCCGAAATCCGGCCGGTCTTGCCCAGAGCCGAGACGCGTACGGCGTCAAGTGCGGCGAGATCGGAGGCGGAAGCGATTTCGGCTGTGATTTCGGCGGATAGGGTATCGTATTCGGTCATGATGGCACTTCGAAGGTGAGTGCGCTCATTTAGGACAAAGTGCCGGGCGGATAAAGGAGAAAGTGCTCTACACTTTCAGCCTTGCCGCGCCGAAGGCCGCCGGATCGGACTGCGATGCCTGCCCGTCTTCGATGTGGCCGGCCAGGCGCAGGCTAAAGCCGTCGACGGACAGGCTGAGGTCGTACCAGTTGTGGCTTGGGGCGAGATCGAGCGCCACCTTCGTGGTCTGGCGCGCTGCCAGTTCCAGCACCTCCGGCGCCTGGGCATAGGCTTCATCGGCTACGCGTACCGACAGTGGGCCATCGGTGGCATTGGTGACCGCAAGACCGTGCGGTCCGAAGGCGCAGGTGAAGCGCGGGCTGCCTTCATAGCGGCGGTGAAAGCCGTTTGGACCGGCGACCCACAGGCGGGCGCGGCCCTTGGCTGTATGGACCGCGGCGTTGCCGGCCGCGACCGTATAGCGATAGGGAATGGCCTCAGGCAGGTCGAGGTCGTAGACGTGGAAGACAGCTGCGCCATTGCCCCAGCTGTTGTTGCCGAAAGTCAGTTGACCATCGGCCGACAGGCTGCAATCCAGTTGGTAGGGCGCGGCACGACGCGGCCGCTGGCCCTTTTCCTGGACCGGTGCGACCAGGGTGTCGGGCGTTTTCGGCTTGGTTTCACCTCCCAGCTTGCGCGCCTTCTGAGCAAGAGCGGCGGTCTTGGGTAGATGCCCGAAGAAGGGCTGGTCGTTCGGCGTCTTGAAATCGAAGCAAGAGGTCAGGTCGCCACAGACAGCACGCCGCCACGCCGAGATGTTGGGCTCGTGTACGCCGAAGCGCGTTTCCAGGAAGCGAATGACCGAGGTGTGGTCGAAGACTTCCGACGCGACATAGCCGCCCTTCGACCACGGTGACACGACGTACATCGGCACGCGCGGGCCCAGGCCATAGGGGCGGTTCTTATATTCGTCATTGCCCTTGTGATATTCGGCCTCGGCGCCCTCGGCAAAACCGAAGGGCTTGCCATCATTGCCAAGCGACGGCGGGGCGGGCGGCGGCACGTGGTCGAAATAGCCGTCGTTTTCGTCGAAATTGATGAGGAGGACGGTCCTGGCCCAGACTTCGGGGTTGCTGGTCAGGGCATCGAGTACGCGCGCCGTATAGTCGGCCCCTTGCGCCGGACTGGATGTCGAAGGATGCTCCGAACCTTCGGCGGTGCCGACGATCCACGACACCTGCGGAAGCTTTCCGGCCCGCACGTCCTCTTTCAACTTGTCGAGGTCGCGGGTACGGATCGAACGGCGCGCCAGGTCCATAAGCTTTTCCGATGACGCTTTGTCGGCGGCACGGTAGGTCTTGAAACCGGCCAAAGGATTGTCGGTGAAGTTGTCCTTCATGTCCTGATAAACCTGCCAGTCGATGCCGGCGGCGCTCAGGCGCTCAGGGTAGGTCGTCCAGTCATAGCCGCCGTGGCCTTTGGGATCGGCGCCCAGATTGTCATAGCCGTTGTCGATCACCGGGCCGTTCGGGCCGGCATTGGTGCCCGTCCAGTGGAAGGTGCGGTTCGGATTGGTACCCGCATGCATGGCACAGAAATAGGCGTCGCACAGGGTGAAGGCCTCGGCCAAGGCATACTGGAAAGGCAGGTCGGCGCGGCGGAAAAAGGCCATGGAATGGTTGTGCTTGGCGTTGGGCCAGTTTCCCATCCGGCCCAGGTCCCAGGCATCCTGGGCGTCCTTGAAGCTGTGCGGCGTGCCCTCGACGCGCATCAGCCGAAAGTCTTCGGCCGTATTCAGGGGAAAGGGCGCGATCAGGGTTTCAGGCCGGTCGTCGCGGGGCTGGGCGAAGACAGTGCGCTTCCTGTCAGGGGCCGGAATCACGAAGCGGTCGCCGAAGCCCTGCACGCCATTCATCGTGCCGAAATAGTGGTCGAAGCTGCGGTTTTCCTGCATCAGGATGACGACGTGTTCGACGTCCCTGATGGTGCCGGTGCGGACGCGGGCGGGAATATCAAGCGCCCGGGCAATGGCCGGTGGCAAGCCCCCGAGCGACGCGGCGAGAGTGGCGCTTAGGAACTGGCGGCGGCTGGTCATGCGAGATTCCCCTGATCAAGCCATACCCTTACCCGCCCTGTTTAACAGTTTTACGGCAATGAAAAAGCCCCGCTGCGTTTCCACAGCGGGGCTCGTATTTTCAATTCCTTACGGAATTAGGCGGCCAGGGCCGTACGCACCTTGGCGGCGATGGCGCTGAAGCCAGCGGCATCGTTCATGGCGACGTCGGACAGGACCTTGCGGTCCATGTCGATGCCGGCCACGTTCAGGCCGTGGATGAACTGCGAGTAGGTGAAGCCTTCCAGGCGCGCAGCAGCGTTGATGCGTTGGATCCACAGGGCGCGGAAGTTACGCTTCTTGTTGCGGCGGTCGCGATAGGCGTACTGGCCGGCCTTGTCGACGGCCGCCTTCGCGGTGCGGATGGTGTTCTTGCGGCGGCCATAGAAACCCTTGGCGAGCTTCAGGACCTTCTTGTGACGGGCGTGCGAAACGACGCCTCTTTTAACGCGGGCCATGTTCTAGTCGCTCCCTTACGCGTACGGCATGTAGGATTTGATCTTCTTCGCATCGGCGTCCGACAGAACCACGGTGCCGCGGTTCGTACGGATGTACTTTGCGTTGTGCGAGATCAAACGGTGACGCTTACCGGCGACGCCGGCCTTCACCTTGCCAGAGGCAGTAATGCGGAAGCGCTTTTTGGCGCCCGACTTGGTCTTCA
>CBFGPQ010000107.1:0-12996 GCA_965650705.1 uncultured Asticcacaulis sp.
GCGCGCCTTGACCTCGTCCTTGGTCTGGGCGATCGCCGCCGGATTGACATTGCCGTAGTCGGGGCGCGTCAGGTCGGCATAGAGGCTGAGCTGGCCGGCCTTTTCCTCGACCGACATTGACGCGATCAGCTTTTCGATAAACGGATCGGGCGCGGCGGTGATCCTGGCAAAAGCAGGGGCGACGACCGGCAGGAATGCGGCCGTGGCGACGGCGCCCTTGAGGAAGAACCGGCGTGAGGGCGTAAAAGCGGTCATGGTTTGATCCTGTTCTGCTTTCGGGAAATTTTCAATGTCATCTTAGCGCCTCGAAGCCGGCCAGTTTCAAACCACGCTGCAGCGGCGCGCAGCGCTTCATCAGCCGCCACAACAATCCCGAGCGCAGGTTCTCTATGCTGCACAGGATCGGACCCTGGTCGATACCGATATAGTCGTTCGATACCCAACCGGCGCGTTTCGCCTGGCGGCCTTCGCGCGATGGATAGTCGGTCACAAAGGTCGGATTGAAGCTGTCGTGGAAGCCGTACCTGTCGTAGATATCCGAGCCGTAACGGGCCTTCATTGCCTTGGCGGCGGCCAGCGATTCCTCAGGCGTGAACATGATCGACCCCAGCGCTGCCGTCGGCGCGATGGTTCCGTCGTCGAACGTGTGATCGAGGGCCGGTCCACGCGCCGAATAGCTGCGGAACTGACGTTCAACGCCGTCGAGCGTCAGCTTGACATCGGCCGGCCCGTCGCAGGCCGTAAAGCCCCAGATGTCCGGACCATAGTCCTTGAAGCCCATCGGGTTGGCGATGGCGTAGTTGCGCTGGGACAGGGTGGCGCGACGCGAATTTTCGAAATAGTCGAAGCCCTTGCTGCGCATATAGGCGTCGGCAATACCGCGATAATCGATCCAGACGTGGTTATACTGATGGCCGAACAGGGCATGGAAGCCCAGGTGCTCATAGCCATTGATGAGGCCGTAGGTTTTTTCATAGGTCGCGCACCAGACCTCGTAGGCCTTGGAATCGATCGGATGAGTCGATGATCCCATGGCCAGCAGATAGATCATCATGCCTTCGTTGTAGCCCTGCCACTCGGCCTCGATGAAGCCGGTTTCCGGGTGCCAGCCCATGCTCTGACGGCCCGACGGACGCATCATGAAGGTCCAGTCGACGCGCTCATAAAGGGCCGTGGCCAGGCGTCGAATATCGGTTTCCACAGCGTCATCGCCATTGAAATACTGCGCGGCGCAGAGCGCGCCCATAAGCAAAAGCGCGGTATCTATCGACGACAGTTCGCACGTCTTGTAGCGCGTGCCGTCTTCGAAATTCAGGAAGTGGTAGAAATAGCCCCTGTGACCGGCTGTGCCTGATGCTGCATCGCCCTGTGGCAGGTTATAGAGATAGCCAAGCGTATTGCGCGTGCGCTCGGCGGCCTTGGCGCGGCTGACATAGCCGCACTCCGCCCCGATGATATAGGCGTTGAAAGCGAACCCGATCGCCGCGACCGAGGAGAAGGTGCGCGTCGGCCAGCGGTCGGGTGTCAGGCCGGTGCGGTGATCGGTGATCTCCCAGAAAAAACGGAAGGTGCGCTCGTGCAGGTCCGCCAGCAAGGGATCGGAAAATGCGGGACCGGCATGACGGCCCGGCAGATGCGCGCAGCCCCCCAGCGCGAGAAGACCTAGGGACATGGCCCTGCGGGTCGGTTGGTACAAAGACATGGCAGCGGACTTTCTTATTCGGCTCCCCGCCCCATTCAGCAAGGAATTGGGAAAAGGACCGGAGGCTCCGGGAAAAAGCCTCCGGCCATCAGGGAATAGAGCCTCACGCCGCAGGGGGAAGACAAGGACGGCAGAGGCGGATGTCCGTCAAGATGTCCTAGGGAGACAAAACTCTTGAGCGGGCATGGGATCAGGTCCGCTTCGCCACCGGGAATGGCGGAGCGGACCCTATGGGCTTACCACTTATAGGTCAGGCCCACCTGGAAGGACCGCGATGGTCCTTCCTGAGCATTGGCGTCGGGCTCAAGCGAGGCGCCCGAGCCACCATTGAAGCCGCCGGTCCAGCCGGAGTACCTGCGGTTGACCGTGTCGAAAAGATTGTAGATCTGACCATCGACCGTGACCATCTGGCCATTCGGCAGGGTGAAGTCCTTTGACAGGCGCAAATCGACCTGAGAGAAGCCCTTCTTCGGGAAGTAGTAGCCGTCGATAATGCGCAGGGCCGGACCAGTGTTGTCGATCGATGGGAACGGCGTACCCGAAGCCAGCGTGACGATGGTTGACACGCGCGTATCCCACGGACCCGAGACGATGCCCGAACCGACGAAGCGCCACTTGTCGACGCCTTCGGCATGGTGCATCCCGGTGTCGCGCGGATTGGCGTAGTCGAAGATGAACGGGTCATTGTGGCCATTCATCTCGGCGTCGGCCAGGGTCAGGGTGGCGGTGAAACCATACTTGGACGACGGCGTCCACGGCTTGTCGGCGCTGAGGTACAGGGCCTTGTAGTTGGCTTCGCGATCATTGGTCGAAATGATCAGGTTGCCATAGCCGCCGTTCAGGCCGTTGCCCCACGGCTGACAGGCATATTGCGGACCGTACTGGCACCAGGTGCCGTCCGGACGGCGATTGCCCAGCACCCAGTTGAACAGGTTTTCATACTTGATATAGGACAGGGTCGCCGAAGTATTGATATCGCCGAACCGCTTGCGGACGCCGACATTGAACTGATCCGAATAGGGCACCTTGACGTCGTTCTTGAGTGCGAAGACCTCGCCTTTCAGATTCATCGACTTCGCCAGGGCGACGAGTGCTTCCGGATTACCGAAATAGCTGGGGTCCCAGGTGGCGCCACCCGTTCCTCCGAAGTTGATCTGGGCAACGTGCAGGATGGCGCGGCGGGTTTCCAGTTGCCCCAGGTCGTATATGGTGCGGTCGTAGTAGCGGCCGTAGCCGCCGAAGATGACCAGATCGCGGTCGCCGTTGACGTCATAGGAGAAGCCGACACGCGGGGCGATGCCACCCATGAAGCTGTCGCGGTTGTCGCCCGTCGAGATATAGTCGTCGGGGTTGAACGCGACATTGAAGCCCGCCGTCGAGCGCATGGCCGCGGCAATATCGGCTGGTGTGACGAAGTCATCGTTGAGCATGTTCGACTCGTAGTCCCAGCGCACGCCAAGATTGATCGTCCAGTGGTCGTCGATCGTCCAGTCGTCCTGGAGGTAGACACCGAACTGCATGTTGTTCGACGTGATGCGTGGATTGCCGTCGGCTATCTTCACTGCGTAGGGCACATTGTTGGACGCGCCAAAAACATAGGTCGCCGCATCATAGAAATATTCCGGGTTGGCGGCGCGGTCGTTTTCTTCGGCGACATACTTGTAGTTGGCAACCTTGAAGCCACCCTTGATGACGTGGGTGCCGTGCCATTCCGTGCCGATAAGGGTAATGTCGTTGCGCAGCGTCAGGCTTTCCTGACCCTTGACCTGGGAATAGGACGCACCACCAAACGTTGCCCAGACGGTGTTGATATTGCCGCCGGTTATTGTGATGGCCGGTGACGTCGATAGCGACGACTGCCGCCACTGCGCATCCTCGTAGCTGAGTTGCATGTCGTTGAGCAGGTTGCCGGCGCGATGGCGCCACTTGATACTGGCGCCCTTGATCTCCTGGTCGAAGGTCGAGCCACGTTCATAGGCGGTCGTTCCACCAAAATTGCGCAAGTCGTCTTCCTTGCGGTGCTTGACCGTCAGGTCGATCGTATTGTCGTCATCGGCGAACCAGGTCAGCTTGCCGAAGATCATGTCCTGCTGGAAGTCCTTGGCAAAGCTGCCATTATAGGCATTCGCCAGCGCCTGGGTCAGGGTCGGATTGGCGGTGTTGAAAGCCGCATTGTTCTGCATGTTGACCGAGTCGGTCGGGCGCTTGTCCTTGCGGCCTTCATATGAGGCATAGAAGTGCAGCTTGTTCTTGATGATCGGGCCGCCGATATCGAGACCATATTCGGTGTTCTCATAGTCGGGCTTGTCGCCGGTCACATAATAGGGCTGTCCGATCATGTCCTTGGTCTGCAGCGTGCCGAAGACCGTGCCGTGGAATTCGGTGCCGCCAGTCTTGGTGATGGCGGTGATGATGGCCGAGCCGGCCTGTTCATATTCGGCCTTGAAGTTCTGGGTCGAGACCTTGAACTCCTGGACGGCCAGTTGCGGAAACGGATTGCCGCGTGAAGCGTCCTGACCCGAGACGCCGCCTTGCAGAATCTGGTTCTTCTGGCTCTGGCCGTCAATAAAGACGTTGACCTGATTGGCGTTTACGGCACCCGCCTGGAAGGTCTTGCGCTCGGGATCGGTCGATACCGAAACGCCGGGCGCGAGCGCCGCGAAATTCAGGAAGTTGCGGCCGTTCTGCGGCAGGTTTTCCATCTGCTGACGGGAGACCGAGGTGGAGACTTCGGAATTGCGCGGGCTGTTGCGGCGGCCGCGGACGGTGACGACTCCGGTCTGGACGTCGCTGGAGGCCGCATCGGCCTGCGCGTTCAGCTCGATCGTCTGGCCGACCGGCAACACGGCGCTGTCGGTGCGCGTCGTGCCGTCGGGCAGCTTGAAAGTGACCGAGTAGTTGCTGGGGCGCAGGCCGACCAGCACGTAGCGACCGTTGGCGCCGGCGGTTACTGACGAAGTCGCGCCGGTATTGTTATCGGTGGCGGTGACGACTGTGCCGGCGGGCGCGCTGCCCGTAAGCGTCGCGTCGGATTCTGCGGCAACGACCGGACCGGCCATGACCAGCGCGGCGACGAGCGCCAGTCCCGATGCGCCGAAGCGCAGGCCTTGATTGCGTTTCATTTGCATATCCTTCCAATCTTCCTCTTGGCTTTTCTTGTTGTGCTACGCGTTATGATTACTTGGTGCGGCGGCTGGATGCGCGTACCACCAGTTCTGGCCGCACCGTCTGGCTGGCGGGGGGCTGGATGCCTTCCGCGTCGCCGCGTTCGATCAGTGCGGACAAAAGTTCCAGGCTGCGCTGGCCGATGTCGAAGACACCGGCGCGCAGAGTTGAAATCGGCGGCGAGGCGTAACGCGTCACCGGAATGTCGTCGAAACCGACCACGGCGACATCATCCGGGACGGACAGGCCGGCTTCGCGTAAACCCAGCGAGGCGCCCAGCGCCATCATGTCGTTGGCGGCGAACAGGCCGTCGGGCATGATCGCCCCGCCCAGCAGGCCACGCACGGCCTCATAACCGGCATTATCGGTAAAATCTCCCGGCAGGACGATCGGTTCCTGCGTGCCGCCATTTTCCGCCAGGCCATCAAGGTAGCCGCGCAAGCGGTCCTGGGCTTCGAGGTTGCTTTCCGGGCCGGAAATGTGCGCGATCCGCTTACAGCCCTGCTCACGCAGGTGGCGGACGGCGTCCAGGGCACCGCCGTAATTGTCGACCATAAGGCTCGGCAAGTCGGCCTGGCCCGCCGAACCGCCCATCATGACCAGCGGCAGATTGACCGGCAGCTTGCCCGCCAGGTCGCCGGCGTTGGCATAAGGCGCCATGACCAGCAGCCCGTCGACACGACCTGCCATAGATCGCACTGCGGTAACGGCTTCGTTCAGGTCGCCGTGAGAGCCCGACACCAGAATGTGCAGGCCACGGGCCCGGGCGCCAACATCGATGCCGCGAATGATTTCGGAGAAGAACTCACCATAAATGTCAGGCAGGATGACGCCGATGGTGTTGGTCCTGCTCATGGCCAGGGCCCGGGCGGCGCCATGCGGCACATATTTCAACCGTCCGGCAGCGGCCAGGACGCGGTCGCGGATCTCTTCGGTCACATTGTCGAGCCCGTTAATGGCGCGCGACGCCGAAGCGATCGAGACGCCGGCCGCCTTGGCCACGTCGTTGAGCGTCACACCTGCCGCCATCTACACCACCAACCCTGCGATTTCTGTAAGCGCTTACAAGCGCCTTGGGCTGCGTCTGTAAGCGCTTACATTAACCGAGTCAACAGGCTCTGTAAGCGCTTACATCCAAGTGCTGCTTACAGGTCACAGGATGCGGTGCAGCAGATAGCGTTAACACTCAGATATTGAAAGGCGCTGAACGCATTTTGGCTTAGGGCCGAAAATTAAGCGCGAAAGTGGCGCGCGATGACGTCATCGTGGGATGGCAGGCGGCGCACAGCATCGGCGATGACCTCTTCGATATCCTTGAGAAAGCCCGCAGCCTCGGCATCACTTATCAGGTCGACACTGGGGTCGTAACGCGCTTCAATCCCCTGCCCGATCAGGACTTGTACCCAGCTTTCCTCGCGAAACAGTTCGATCTCGTTCCGCTTGAAAAACCGCGCCGAGCTTTTGAACAGGTCCAGGCGACTTTGCAGGCTGTCGGGCACGTCCATATGCTTGCAGTAGGCCCAGAACGGTGTGTCCTCGCGGTGCGTGACCTTGTAATGCGCAATGATGAAATCGCGAATGTCGGCGTATTCGGTATCGGTCTGGCGGTTATATTCCGCAATCACGGCCGGGTCGAAACCGATGTCCGGGAACAATGATACAATGCGCAATATGCCCGTCTGGATAAGGTGAATCGAGGTCGATTCCAACGGCTCGAGAAAACCGGAAGCGAGACCGATGGCAATGACGTTTTTGTCCCAGGTCTTGATCCGTTTGCCCGGCGTAAAACGCACCGGCTTCGGATCTGCCAGGGGCTTGCCGTCGAGGTTTTGCATCAGCACATCGGCGGCCACCTGATCATCGGTATACTGACTGCTGTAGACATGGCCGTTGCCGATGCGGTGCTGCAAGGGAATGCGCCACTGCCAGCCGGCATCGCGCGCCGTCGACCGCGTGTAGGGCGTCAACGGCGTGACACTTTCACACGGTACAGCCAAAGCCCGATCGCACGGCAGCCAGCGCGACCAGTCCTCGAAACCGATGCCCAGAGCCTGGTTGATCAGCAGGCCGCGCTGGCCCGAACAGTCGATAAACAGGTCGCCGTCAACCTCGCGTCCATCGGAGAGTCTCATAGCCGCGACGTGACCATTTTCCGGGTTCTGGCGCACCTCGACGATCCGCCCTTCGATGCGCTCGACGCCCCGGCCTTCAGCATGGCGGCGCAGGAACTGGCCATAAAGCGCCGCGTCGAAGTGATAGGCGAAGTCGATGTCCGAAATCGGTTTGGGCCCGCGCCCATCGGAAAAACGATTAGCGCGCGCCGCCATGACATTGATGGCATAGTGATCGAAATCCCTGGCCGCGCCCTTCGGATGCATCTTCAACCAGAACTGATGTGGCCGCAGCCACAACCGATCGATGCCGATCTTGCCGAAGCCGTGGATGTAGGAATGGCCCCGTTCGCGCCAGTCGACAAACTCGATCCCAAGCTTGAACGTGCCCTTCGTGGCCTTCAGCATCTCGACATCACTGATGCCGAGCAGTTCGTTGAAGGTCCGGATGGCCGGGATGGTTGCCTCGCCGACACCTATAATGCCGATCTCGTCCGACTCGACCAGACGGATGGCGTGACGGCCCATGAACAGCTTAGACAGCATCGCGGCCGTCATCCAGCCGGCCGTGCCGCCGCCGACGATCGTAATCGTTTGAACCGATTGGGCCGTCATCCCGCACCTCCATGCGTCCGTTTGATGCGTTATGCGCCGGCTTCTCGGCCCTACGCAATGCGCCTATTTCATCAAAGCTTCGGGCGTTGGCAGCAGCCTGTTCTGGAAGACGACCACGGCGGCACCGATCGCCGCCGCATCCATTGATACGGTTGACGGACAAAACGGCGCCAGCGGCACGGCGCTCTCGGCGTCCATCCTGGCGTTCAACCGGTCACAGAGGCGCTTCGTAACAAAGGCCGGCAATTGCCCGCCGATCACGTGTAGCTCAGGACTGAGAACATAATTGATCGTCAGGCACGGCGCGATCAGGCACTCCGCCGCCGTCTCGATCCAGGCATTTACGCCGGCGCAGGTCGCCGGATCGTCCTCACGCAATTCGCTGACATCCGACACCGTCACGCCGTGCCTGGCCAATTCCTCATAAAAGGCGAACACCGACAGTACGTCCCAAAGCACCTTCGTTTTCCCGTCCTTCGACCGTACGGGAATCTTGCCGATATCGCCGGCACTGCCAAGCCCGCAGGTATAGGGCTGGCCGTTGATGATCAGGCCGCTGCCGATACCGGCGCTGATCAGGGTGTAGACGAACGTCTGGTGCGTCATGCCCAGTCCGAACTGCAATTCCCCAAGCGCCGCAGAGGTGGCGTCGTTTTCGACATAGACCGGAATGCCGAGACGCTCCGCGAAAGCTTCGGTGACATTCAGCCCCGACCACGCCTCATAGCTTTCGGGGCGTTCGGTGACCTGGACGCCGGCCAGCTTTTCCGGGATGGCAATCCCAAGTCCGATGACGCGCTTGCGCGGCGCGACCCTCTGGTTGAAGATCTCGGCCAGCTGGTCCTCGACAAAGGACAGCACTTGTTCCGGCAGGGCGAAATGCTGGCCGGTATAGATGCGCCTGCGGACCCTACCTGCCAAGTCCATTAGCACAAAGGTGATGTGCTCACGATCGATATTGAGCCCTATGGCATAGGCGCCGTTGGCATTGACCGCCATGCGCGCCGCCGGCTGGCCGCGTGCGCCCGGGATGGGGTCTTCATCGACAATGACCCCGGCCTCTAGCAGCCGCCGGCTGATATTGATGACGGATTGGTGGGTCAGTCCGGTGATTTCGGCGACATCGCTGCGCGTAACCGGACCGTTGGCGCGAATGGCCTGAAGGACAACGCGCTGGTTATAGTCCCCTGCCCGGCTGAGATTGGTGCCCGGCAGACGGCTTTTGATCGTTCCATGCGCCTTCACAGCCATTAAGCGGCATCCTCACAAGTCGTGCTTGTGGTTTACTGTAATGTTTTGCCCGGCTTGTAAAGGATACCAATCATGCGACCTTAACCGGCCTTCAGCACCACCTTGCCGGTGGCCAGGCCTGCACCTGAAGCCGTCACAGTAATGCTGCCTTTGCCGCGCGCCTGGACAATGGCGCTGCACAGACCGTTGAAGGCTTTGCGCTGGCTCGCCTTGTCGGCCTCGTGACTGTTCGGGTTGCCGTTGCCCACACCAATGACCTCACCGGGGCCTGAGACCGTAAAGGTAATTAGATCAGAGGCCTTGGGTACCGGCCGTCCCCGGGCATCGAAGACCTCCGCGCGGAGCACGGCGACGTCCATGCCGTCGCCCAACAGCGCCATGCGGTCAGCGGTGAGCCCAACCTTGGCCGGCGCGCCCGCGGTTTCGCGCTTGGCCTTCAGCACGACCTTGCCGTCCTTGTAGGCAAAGGCTTCGATCTTGCCGGGTTTATAAGGCACGCTCCATTCCAGGTGACGATTGCGCGGCATGGCCTTGCGGCCGGCCGACCTGCCGTTGACGAACAGCTCGACCTCGTCGCAGTTGCTGTGCGCCCAGACGGAAACCGTTTGTCCCTCTTCCCAATTCCAGTGCGGCAGCAGGTGCAGCAGCGGCTGCTCCGGTCGCCACCAGGCGCGGTAATAGTAGTAGTTGTCCTTGGGGAAACCGCAGGTGTCGAAGACGCCGAACTGCGACGAAATGCTAGGCCATTCCGAAAACGGCGTTGGCTCACCGCGATAGTCGAAGCCCGTCCAGATAAAGCCACCAGCCATATAGGATGTCTCGGCGGCGTGGGTCCACCAGGTTTCGGACGTCGTCGCCCACCACGGCGCGGTCGTGTCGTAGGACGGAACAATATGGTTGTCCTTGTCCAGGATATATTCACCACGCGTGCAAACGGTGGATGCCGTTTCCGAGCCGATGACCGGGATGTGCGGGTACTTGGCATGGAAGTCGTCGATCAGGTGCGTGCGATAGTTGAAGCCCAGCACGTCAACTTCGTGGGTGACGCCAAATCCATAGCCCTGGTCCATGGCATAGGTCACGCCGCGCGTCGAATCGAGTTCGTTGCAAAGCCGCTTCATGGTGCGGGCGATGATGGCGCCACGCTCTGTGCCCTGCTGAGGTTCCTCATTGCCGATCGACCACAGGATGATAGAGGGGTGGTTGCGGTCGCGCACGATCATGCTGCGCAGGTTTTCCAGCCCCTCCTTCGAAGACGTCATCAGGCGCGTTTCATCGATGACCAACAGGCCCAGTTCGTCGCAGGCATCCAGCACCTCCGGCGTTGGCGGATTGTGCGAGGCGCGATAGGCGTTGCAGCCCATCTCTTTCAGCAGCCTCAAACGGTAATATTGCAAGGCGTCCGGAATAGCCGCGCCGACCCCGGCGTGATCCTGGTGATTGCAGGTGCCCTTGAGCTTCAGATGCGTGCCGTTAAGGAAGAAGCCCTTTTCAGCATCGAACCTGATATCACGGAACCCGAAGCGCGTGGTAATGGAGTCGACAGTTGTGTCGCCGTCGCTCAACGTCGTCTTAACGGCATAAAGGTGTGGATCGTCGACCGACCACAGGCGAGGATTGGCGATGACAAGCGATTGTTTGACGTCTACCCCCTCCCACGGTTTCAGCTCAATCTGAGCAGAAGACGGCGGAAGAAGCGATATTTCTCCCTTCGCCGGGCTGAGGGCTGACCGTAGCTCTACCTTGCGGGCTTCGTTGGAGTCGTTCCGAATCGTCGTCGTGACTTCAACCGTGCCATCCGTCTTCGGCCGCACCCACACGCCATGCTGCGGAATATGAAGCGGATCGACCTTAGTCAGCCAGACATGGCGATAGATGCCGGCACCTTCGTAGAACCAGCCTTCGCCGAGACTGGCATCGACACGGACGGCGACGACGTTGGGCTTTTCGTCAGTATTGAGGAAGTCCGTCACATCGATCGAAAAGCCGTTATAGCCGCCGTCGTGCTCACGGACGATATAGCCGTTCAACATGACCAGAGTGCTGCGGAAGACGCCGTCGAACTCCAGGAAGATGCGCTTGCCCTTGTCGGCGGCATCGAGCGTGAAGGTCTTGCGGTACCAGCCGACGCTCGTTTCCGGGTATTCGCGGCCGAGCGGCTTGAAGCCGTGATTGGCCGCCGGGTCCCAGACGGCTCCGCGGTCGTCAGGCTTCAGGCCCGACGCCTTGGGGTTCGGTACGAACGGCAACTCGACCGCCCAGTCGTGCGGCAGGGTGACTTCACGCCACTGCGAGTCGTCGAACCCGGTCTGGGCCACCTTGCCCGAATCCGGTCCCTGCTTGGCATAGGTGCGCAGGTCGAGGCCGAAGCCGAAATCCTTGTCAGGATCATTCAGATGCCCGAAAGCAAACCGCCAGGTGTCGTTGAACCGCGTCCTGCCCAGGCGTCCCGGCTGCGCGTGCTGTTCCGGCAATGCTGCATTAGGCACCGGGACGGACACAGCAGAAGTGGATGATGCCACAAGGGTCATGGCGGTCGCGGTTGCAAACACTTCGCGGCGGTTCAGGGTCATGGCGGCGATCCTCCGGTATTATTGTTTATCAGACAATGATGGCCGGACGCTGAGAAGGGTCAAGCGCCCGGCCATAAGTTTATCGCTACTGGCGATGGTTAGTATTTAAGAGTGACGTCGAACAGGAAGCGGCGGCCATAGTAGTCCATACGGCGCAGACGATTTTCCTTGTTGTCGTCATAGGCGCGCAGCGGCGTGTCGAGCAGGTTGGCCGCCTGGAAGCGCAGCGATACGCGGCTGTTGACATTATAGCTGGCGCTGAAATCGACCGTGGTTTCCGGTTCAACGCTGACCAGGGCGCTTGAATCCCAACCATACAGCGCAGTGTAGGTCGAGTGGTACTTCGCGCCCAGACGCGCTTCGAACGTGCCATCGCTATACCACAGGTCAAGCGTGCCAGTGGTGTCCGCTACGCCGTTCATGGTCAGAGGGTTATTCGACGGCACGAACTCAGTGATATCGGAATCGACCAGCGCGAGGTTCGAATAGATGCCGAACTTTTCAAACCCTGGAATGAAGCTGAACGGTGTCTGGAAGGTGAATTCCACGCCAGCGATGTAGCCCGAATCGTCCTTATTGACCGGCGAGACCAGCGTGTAAGGATTACCGTTGATCGTCTCGGTGCGCTGGTTGTAGCCGATGTAATTGTCGATCTGCTTGTAGTACCCGGCGACCGCAAACAGCGCGTCCTTATCGAAATAGTGTTCGTACGAGACGTCGAGCTGGACCGCTTCGAACGGCTTAAGGTACGGGTTGCCCGAGGAGCCAGTATAGGGTGCGATCGGGGAAATCGTGCGGTTGGCCTTAAGTTCATTGAGCGGCGGCCGCGACAGCACCTTGGCGGCGCCGAGCTTCAGGTAGGCGCCTTCAGCGAGTTCAATACGTGCCGTAGCGCTGGGCAGGAACTTGACATAATCGCTGCCGCCGTTGGACGAGGTCTGGACCAGCGGATAGAAGGCCCAGTTACCCGACAGGTCCTGGAACCAGCCACCGCCCGAGAAGCTCTCACCGGCGCTGTCGCTTTCGACACCCACGGCGCGCAAGCCGATATTGCCGTCCGTCGGCTTGCCGAAGAGTGTGGTTTCGTACCGGCCCTGGACATAGGCTTCCAGAACCTTTTCACGCACCGAGGAATTGTAGTCGACCGACTCCGGGTCGAAGTCGAGCGCTCCGGCACCATAGGCTGCTGTCACCAGTTTGTCGAAGTCGCCGCTGAGCATCGACGGAACTTCGAAGTTCTTGAACTCATAAGAGGTGAAGTTGCTGGTCGCCAGCGAAGTCACGCCTGTCAGGTGCTGGGCCTGGCCCGTGGCCATCGTCATTTCGGACTTGATGCGGCCGGCAAAGCGCGCGCCAAACTGAACCGAGGTCAGGAAGCCGCCCGAAAAATCGCGGCGAGCATCAAAGGCAAAAGCGCTGAGTTCGTCCTTGAGACGGCCAGGCGCATAATCGCCCGTCACCCATTCAATGCTCTGGGCATTGTCCTGCGGCTCGCTCGAGACCTTGACGAAGGGGTCATCGCCGTCCAGCATCCAGTCCATGGTCGCCGGATAGTACTGCATCTTGACGGCCTGCCACA
>CBFGPQ010000108.1:0-12639 GCA_965650705.1 uncultured Asticcacaulis sp.
CCCCCGCCGCCTCCGCCGGCTCCGGTGTACGAAGCGCGTGAATTCACGGTCTACTTCGAATTCGACAAGTCGGATCTGACTGCTGACGCGCAAGCCGTTGTTTCGGCCGCCGCTGACTACGCCAAGGCCGGCAACGCCGCCCGTATCGTGGTCGTCGGTCACACCGACACCTCGGGCTCCGCGGCCTACAACATCCGCCTGTCGGAACGTCGCGCCAAGACTGTCGCTGACGCCCTGGCTGGCCTGGGTGTTGACGCCACGAAGCTGGCCGTTGACTGGAAGGGTGAAGCTGAGCCTGCAGTCGCTACCGGCGACGGCGTGAAGGAACCGCTGAACCGTCGTTCGACGATCGACATCACGTTCTAATCGAACGCTGTCGACTTAATAACGAAGCCCGGTCTGGTAACAGGCCGGGCTTTTATTTTGCAAAAATGTTGCTGACGATATCTTTCTGCGCTGCAACATATTTTGACTAGGCGTGAGCATTTTTCGTCTTTTCTGCCGTCATGTTTCTGACAGAAAGTGGCGTGATTTCATTGCGTCTGAAACCATATATTTGGGGGAACCATTTGTTTTCGTATATATATATTGTGTTTGGAGCAACTTTTTTGCCGTGACAAATGTGGCAACATGTGACCGTTGTGCAGCGAAATTGTGTGGCAATAAGGCAGCAACGCCTTATTTTACGCCGGAAAGTCACAAAAGCTTCGCACTTTTCGCTCAAAAAGCCAGTGAAAACCTATTAAGGGATTAACAGCTTAATCCACGGACATTTGAAACGAGTTGCGACTGCCCGGTTGCACGCTCATGCGCTTGTGCGTTGCGGTAGGTTTTGTGTGCATTGAACCCAGGAGAGGGGATACTCCAAATGAATAGCTTCCTTAAATACGGCGTTGCGGCTTCGATGCTGGCGCTCATGTCGGCCGGAGCGGTTTACGCTCAGGAAACCACCGGCGGCATCAAGGGGTACGTGACTAACGAACAGGGCGCTCCGGTCGCCGACGCGACCGTTACCGTCACGCACCTGCCGACCGGTATCACCGTCACGACTAAGACGGACGCCACTGGCTATTACGTTGTCGATCAGTTGCGCGTTGGCGGTCCCTACCGAGTCACCCTCAGTGCGACAGGTGTTGAGGCTGCGACTGCCGAAGTCGCCTATGTCAACATCGGCGAGCCGACGGAAGCCCATATCAATGCCACAGCAGCCAACGCGACTCAGGAAGTCGTGATCCGTGGCAACCGCCGCGAAGTGGTCGCGGGCCGTACCAAGATAGGTGCTGAGCAGCTTCAAACCTTCCCAACTCTGAATCGTGATATCCGCGATTACGCTTTGAAGTCGCCAACCGCGACTATGGATCCGACCAACTCTAACGCGCTTAGCCTTGGCGGGATGAACAATCGTTCGAATGCTATCCTAGTTGACGGCGTGCGCACGGGAGACGACTTTGGTCTGAACGCAAACGGGATGCCGACCCAGCGTTCGATGATTTCTCCAGACGCCATCGAAGCCGTCAACGTCGATATCGCTCCGTACGATGTCCAGTACTCCTTCTTCCAGGGGGGGGTGGTCAACCTCGTCACCAAGTCGGGTACCAATGAGTTCCACGGCGGTGCTTTCTACGAATTCACCAATGACGACCTGCGCGGCGATAAGTTCGTATCGCGCGATACTTCTGGTGACAAGGTTACGACCTTCGTCCCGCGTACCGTCGATGAAAAGACCTGGGGCGCTCACCTGTCTGGCCCAATCGTCAAAGACCGTCTGTTCTTCTTCGGCTTGTACGAAAAATATGAAAGTGGTGCGGCCGTCGAATTTGGCCCGACGGGGTCGAACGCTCCACGTCCGATTGCCGGTGTAACTCAAGCCAACGTCGATCGCATTACCAACATCCTGAAGGACAAGTACGGCTTTGATCCGTTGGGATGGGAAGGCGGTGATGCCCCGATAATCGACGAGAAGGTACAGCTCAAATTTGACTGGCAGGTCAACGACAATCACCGTGCTGTTCTAGCCTATACCGATACGAAGAGCAGCCGGGTCACTGACACAGGAAATTCGCAATCGAGCTCGACTGGGCAACTGGGTCTAATGTCGAAGTGGTACACGCTTCAATCGAACATGAAGGTCTATAAAGGCCAGTTGATTTCGCGATGGACCGACCAATTGTCGACCGAGATCAACTTCTCGCGCAAGGAAGTTGCCAACCTGTCCAATCCGTTCGCAGGTGCGGACTTTGCGGAATTCCGCGTTTATATCAATCCAGGTGCAAGTGGCGTTTCCGGCCCTAGCGTCTGGGCCGGCCCCGACTTCTCCCGTCAAGCGAACGAACTAACGAACGATGTCGACCACCTTGATTTCAAGGTCAAGTACCGTACCGGCGCTCACTCCATGACGTTCGGCGGCGAATACGAGAAGGTCGATATCTTCAACGTTTTCGTTCAAGCCGCCAATGGTTCTTATGTCTTCCGGTCGATCGACGATCTGGAAGCCGGCATCGCCAACTCTGTGACGTACCGCAATGCGTTCAGCAATGCGAAGGCGGATGGCGGCGCAACCTTCTCCTACACCACTAATACTCTTTATGCTCAGGATCAGTGGCGCATAAGCCCGCGCTTCACCGTAACAGCAGGCCTGAGGTATGACTCTTATCAGTCGGACGACCTACCGAAGTACAACCCGGCTTTCGAAGCTCGTTATGGTTTCAGCAATGCCAAAGGGCTTGACGGCCTGACCGTATGGCAGCCGCGCGTCAGCTTCAACTGGCGTCCGTCGATTGACGATACCCTGACGGTTTACGGTGGTATTGGCAAGTTCCAGGGCGGCAATGCCAACGTGTGGATTTCAAACTCTTACACCAATACTGGCAACCTGTTGGGATCCGTTTCGTGTTCCCGCACTCTGAATATCGCGGCCGATCCTGCTGACGACGTCACCCGTTGTGGCGGAACCGTTACTCCGGGCGCGCTCGACAACATCGACGGTTTCAACGTTTCGACAACTCTGAAGAACTTGAACACCGCTTCCGCAAACCTCGGCACTGGTGATGCTAACGCCTTGGCACCGGACTTCGAAATGCCGTCAGTAATGAAGGCATCGTTGGGGGCAACCAAACTGGTTGATCTTGGCAGCCTTGGCAGCGACTATCGCTTAACGGTTGAATATACCCATGCGCAATTCGATGCCCAGATTTACTGGCGCGATCTTTATCAGGAAAAAGCTTATTCCGGCAACGCTCCGGATGGTCGTCCAGTCTTCTTCGGCACGGTCGATGGCGCTGCCCGCCTTAACCGCTCGGACATCGTCGCATTCACTGCCGATGTCGGCAAGTCGGACACCTTTACCATCGCCGCCAGCAAGGCCTGGCGTGATGGCTGGGCTCAGGGCCTGAGCATCGACGGCAGCATTGCGCTGACGGATGCAGAGGAAGCTAACCTGGGCGGCAGCTCGACGGCTGCGTCGAATTTCCGTGGTGTCTATACGACCGATCCGCGTCAACCCATCGTCGCAACTTCGACCTACCAGGTTGATCGCATATCTAAGGCAACGATCAACTACGAGCGCAAGTTCTTCGGTGATAACGCGACCCGTATTACGCTGTATGCTCAAAGCCGGACCGGCCCGCGTTTCAGCTACACCTTCGACGATGTTTCGTCGGGTTTCACAGGTACCAACGGTGGCGCGGCCGTCGGTATGTTTGGCGAGCAGAACGGCACAAACGGATTTAACCGCCAGTTGCTTTACGTGCCGAAAGCAGACGCCTCAGGAAATGTTACAGCCGCGTCAGATTCGATCGTTACATATGCATCAGGCTTTGACGTTGCAAAGTTTAATACCTTCCTGCAAGAATCCGGCCTTATCAAGTACGCTGGCAGCGTAGCTCCCCGTAACGCATTTAAGGCACAGGACAACTTCCTTATTAATCTGCACCTTGAGCAGGAAGTGCCGGCCTTCTTCCCGAGCCGCTCAAAGCTTATCCTTTATGTGGATGTCCAAAACTTCGCTAACACCATAAATGACGAGTACGGCGTTTATACCAAGTACAACTTTGCTAATCGTGCGATTGTCGAAGCCCGTAACTGCCAGACACCTGCCACCAATGCTAACGGCAATGCCTGCGCACTTGGAAACGGTAACTTTTACCAGTACGACAAGTTTAATCTGGGTACGGACTTCGACGACTTCAATACGTCGGTTTATCAGATCAAAGCAGGCGTGCGGTATCGCTTCTAACCTTACGGTTTGAGGGTTAGGACAACGGCCTCCGGAGCGATCCGGAGGCCGTTTTCTTTTGCGCAAAACATAGTCAAAACAATTCGGCCTGTGGTAAGAGCAGGCGAACATGAAGCCCTGCGTCGAACGAGGCTTCGTCAACCTCCAGGAAGTGACATGACACGATTGGTTCCCGCCGAATGGGAAGCGCACAAGGCCATGTGGCTCGGCTTTCCCAGCCATGAAATCCTCTGGCAGGAAGATCTGATTCCCGCACAGGCCGAGGTCGCGGCCCTGGCGCGCGTCCTGGCCGAAATGGGCGATGAGCACGTCAAGCTGATGGTCATGGGCGATGAAGCGCGCAAGGCGGCGCAAAGCTTGCTGGGCGATGTCGAACGCGTCGAAATCGTCGACGGCCGCTTTGGCGACATCTGGTTCCGAGACACCGGTCCCGTCTATGTCGCCGACGATCCCGATGAGGACGATCTGCACCAGGCTAAGCCGATCGGCTTTCGCAATAACGGGTGGGGTGGCAAATATTCGCTGCCGCACGACGACGAGGTCGCGGCCCAAATCAGCGCGTCCGATGGAATCGAAGGCGAGCTTCAGGACTTCATCCTCGAAGGCGGCGCCATCGATCACGACGGCCACGGCACCATTCTGACGACGCGGCAATGCCTGCTCAACCCTAACCGCAATCCCGGCTGGACCGAAGAAAAGGCCGAGGCCGCGCTGAAGGCGGCGCTCGGCGCGCGCAAGGTTATCTGGCTGGGCGACGGCATGCTCAACGATCACACCGACGGCCACGTCGATAACCTGGCGCGCTTCGTGGCGCCGGGCGTGGTGGCCTGCCCGGTGGCGTTCGGCCGTGACGATCCCAATGCCGATGTCTATGACGCCACCGCGCGCCTGCTGGCCAGCCAGACCGACGCGCGCGGCCAAAGTCTCCAGGTCGTCCGCATTCCGTCGCCCGGAAAGGTGACCGATGAAGATGGCGAGATCGTTCCGGCGTCGCACATGAATTTTCTGATCGCTAATGATTGCGTCGTCGTGCCGATCTACAAGGAACGGCCGGGCGAACTGGCGGTAGAGGCGCTGCAAAGCCTGTTTCCGGAACGGCAGGTCGTCGGCCTGTCGTCCAAGGCCATCCTGACCGGCGGCGGCAGTTTCCACTGCATCAGCCAGCAAGTTCCGCTGATCAAGGCTTGAGAATCTTCGTGTCGTTCCCATCTGCGGACGGCCAATCTTTTCTGGAGTACCTGCCATGACCCGCACGGTAAAAGTCGCGGCGCTGCAAACCGCCTACGGCTCCGACATGGACGCCAATATCGCCAGGACCGAGGCCTTGGTGCGCGAGGCGGCGGGCAAGGGCGCGCAGGTCATCCTGCCGTCGGAGCTGTTCCAGGGCGAGTATTTCTGCGTAAGTCAGGAAGAGAAGTGGTTTGCCACCGCCTATCCGTGGCGCACGCATCCGGCGGTCCTGGCCATGCAAAAGTTGGCGAAGGAACTGGATGTCGTCATCCCGACCTCGATCTACGAATCGGAAGGCCCGCACTATTTCAACAGCCTGGTTGTCGTTGACGCCGGTGGGGAATTGCTGGGCGTCTATCGCAAGTCTCACATCCCCGATGGCCCGGGCTATCAGGAAAAATACTATTTCCGTCCCGGCGATACCGGCTTCAAGGTCTGGGACACCAAATATGCCCGGATCGGCATCGGCATCTGCTGGGATCAGTGGTATCCGGAAGCCGCGCGCGCCATGGCGCTTCAGGGCGCCGAAATCCTGTTCTACCCGACCGCCATCGGCTCGGAACCGCATGACGATTCACTCGATACCGCGGCGCCCTGGCAGCGCGTCATGCAGGGCCACGCGGTCGCCAATGTCATCCCCGTTGTTGCGTCGAACCGTATCGGCACCGAAAGCCTGATCTCGCCGCAAAACGGCTGCGGCCAGACCTTTTATGGTCATAGCTTCATCGCCAATCATCGCGGCGACAAGGTCGCGGAGTTCGGAGCGAAGGAGGAGGGCGTGCTCGTCGCCGAGTTCGATCTCGACTTCCTGAAGACCCATCGCGCCGCCTGGGGCTTTTTCCGCGACCGCCGGCCGGAATTCTATGCGCCCCTGGCTAATCCGCGCCCGGCTTGACGAGCAAACCATCGCGCTCGGCCGGTGTCAGAACGCGCCACTGACCGGGCTTGAGGTCATCAAGTGTCAACTGCGCCATCTGCGAGCGATGTAGCTTGTCGACGTGGTTGCCTACGGCAGCGAACATGCGCCGGACCTGGTGATAACGGCCTTCATAAAGCGTCAGGCGCGCCGTCGTCTCGCCGGTTATTTCCAGAAATGCCGGTTTAAGCGCTTCCTTTTCGCTTTCCAGGACGAGTGTCCCTGACGCGAAAATGTCCTTATATTTCGGGTCTATAGGCCGCGCACATGTCACTTCATATATTTTGGAAACGTGGTTCTTCGGCGAGATGATGCGGTGGAGAAAGTCGCCGTCGTCGGTAAACAGCAGCAAGCCCGATGTGTCCGAATCGAGCCGGCCGATGGTCGACAGCACCGGCTTGCGCAGGGCGAACCGTTCGGGCAGCAGCTCATAGACCAGTTGGCCGCGGTCCTTCAAAGAGCAGACATAGCCCGTCGGCTTGTTGAGCATCAGCACGACGCCGAAATCCGGGTCGATTGGCTTGCCGCGATAGCGGATATCGGCGTGGGCGATCGCGCTGGCTTCATCGATCGTGGCGCCGGCCGCATCCGTGAACGCGCCCATGCGCAGGAGCTTCTGGACCTCCTTGCGGCTGCCATAACCGAGGTTGGCGAGGTGCTTGATCAGCTTCATTTGCGCTTCGTCTGGGGTCCGATGGCCTGGATGATCTTGTAACCGCCGGTATCCGCAAGCATCTTCACCGACTTGAAAGCGGCCTTGAGCGTCTCTTCATAGGGCAGGTGGCGATTGGCAACCATGAACAGCTGGCCGCCGGATTTGAGCGCACCAGCGGCGGCGCGGATAAAGGCCTGGCCGATGTCGCTGCGGTCTTCGCGGTCGACATGGAAAGGCGGGTTGGAGATGACGACGTCGTAGTCTCCGGCGACGCCGCGGGTGACGTCGGCCCAGTGGAACTGGGCGCGGTCGCCGTAACCGGCCAGGTTTTCGCGCGCCAGATCGAGCGCGCGCTGTTCGGCCTCATAAAGGTCGATATGGGTGAGCTTCGGGCAGCGCTTGAACGCGGCGTCGGCCAGAAAACCGAAGCCAGCCCCCAGGTCGGCGGCACGGCCGGACAGGTCGGCCGGCAGGTGATCGATCAGCTTCTGCGAGCCGGCGTCGATCCGGTCCCAGGCGAACAGGCCGGGGCGGCTGAGATAGCCAGCTTCGTTGCGACGGGGCGCGTCATTGGCAAGCCATGTTTCCAGCAAATCGGAATTGATCTGGCTGTGATTGATGCGCACCCAGAAGACGCGGCACTTGTTCTTCGACAGGCTGGTGACGTTGCCGGTCAGGGCTTCCAGCTCATTTTCGAAGGTCTTGGCGCCCTGCGTATTCGATTGCGCGGCCATGACGATGCCGCCATCGCGCGTGGCCTTGATGGCGCGCGCCAGCAGGGCGCGGTTCTCATCGCGCTGGCGCTGCGGTAGCAGCAGGGTCAGGCCAAAGGTGCGGGTGTCGTTCGTATCGCGGACAGTAAAGCCGGAACGGATCAGAGCGTCATAGGCAGGACGGAAGCCTTGTTCGCAAAGCACTTGTGCGGTGGGCAGGGACGGGAAGCCAGTCCGCGCGCGCAGGAACAGCGCGCCGTCATCGGGCAAGGTGATGGTGCCGTCTTCGATCGGCAGCAGCAGGGTTTCGTAGATCGGATCGTTCATCGGCCGGGCTTGTGACACACAAGCGCGTAAAAGGCAAAACATAGACCTTCTCCCGGGCCTCGCCGGCAGGCATTACGGGGAGAAGGTGGTCCGCAGGACCGGATGAGGCAACAATAGAGGTCGCGCGTGCATTACTGTCCGCTGCCCCTCACCCCAGCCCTCTCCCCGCAAGCGGGGAGAGGGAGCTTAAAGGCGGCACACCCGCGCTTCCCAGCCGCGCAGGGCAGGGGGCGCGTCATCGTAATTGCTGAAGACGACCTCTCCCGGTGGGTCGCATGCCTGATCGTCGGCTGAGAAGTTCAGCGCCACGACAAAGCCCATGCCGTCGATCGTCCGCTCATAAACGAACAGATGCGGATGGTCCGGCATCCGGTCGAGGAAGTCGCCATAGACCAGGGCCAGTTCGGCATGACGCAAAGCGATCAGCCGGGCGAAAGCGTCATAGAGGTCACGCGAGGTTTCAGCATTGACCTGGCTGTAGTTCGGATTGACCGCCAGCCATGGCATACCCGATGTAAAGCCGCCGTGCGGCGCATCCGACCACTGCATCGGCGTGCGGGCGTGGTCGCGGCTGACCTTGTTCTGGTTGAACAGAAAGGCCTCGGGCGTCGTGCGGCCGCTTTCGACCTCTTCGCGCCAGGCGGCCTTGGTCCACAAATCATCAAACTGTTCTGGCGCCGTGAACGGAAAGTTGGTCATGCCGATCTCGTCGCCCTGGTACATGAAAGGGGTGCCCTTCATGGTCAGGAGTAACGTCGCCATCACCTGGGCCGACTTGATCCGCCATTGCGGGCTGTCGTCGCCATAGCGCGACACGACGCGCGGATTGTCGTGGTTGGAAAAGAAGACGGTCGGCCAGCAATGCTTATCGAGCGCGGCTTCATGGCGGGTGAAGATGCGTTTCAGGTCGGGCAGGGCCCACGGCTTCCACCGCCCATCGGCGCCGCGGTCGACCTCGACCGTGTCGAACTGGAAGATCATATCGAGTTCGCCGCGCCGCTCATCGATCAGCAGGGGCGTCTGATCGAGCGTAACGCCAAAGGCCTCTCCGACCGTCATGGTGTCGTAGGGGCTAAGGGCCTCACGCCGCATTTCCTGCAGATATTCGTGAAGCTTCGGGCCAGTCGTGTAGGCGAATTGCGGCTTGGCTCTTTGATCTTCACGCAGGTCCTTGAATTCCTGATCTTTGGAAATGAACGGAATGACGTCCATGCGAAACCCGTCGACGCCCTTGTCGAGCCAGAAGCGCATCAGGTCATGGACTTCGCGGCGGACCGCCGGGTTCTCCCAATTGAGATCGGGCTGTTTGCTGGCGAAGAGGTGCAGGTACCAGTCGTCACCATCTTTTGTCCACGCCGGCCCCAGGAAGATCGAGGACCAGTTGTTGGGCGGCTGATCGCCCCGCCCCGGCCGCCAGATGTAGTAGTCGCGGTAGGGATTGTCCGGGCCTTTGCGGCTTTCGGCGAACCAGACATGCTCGTCGCTGGAGTGGTTGACGACGAGGTCGATGATCAGCTTCATGCCGGCGTCGTGGATGTCGGAAAGCAGGGCGTCGAAATCGGCCATGGTGCCGAACTCGGCCATCACGGCGCGATAATCGCGGATGTCGTAGCCATTGTCGGCATTGGGTGAATCGAAATGCGGGCTCAGCCAGATGACGTCGACGCCCAGGCCCTTGATATGCGGCAATTTCTCGAGAATGCCGCGCAGGTCGCCGATACCGTCGCCATTACTGTCGCGGAAGGAGCGCGGATAGGTCTGATAGACGACCGCTTCCTTCCACCAGCGCCGACTGTAGCCGTTGAGTGTGTCCACTTTCCTTCTCCCTGTTTTGCCTGCCGGCGAGGCCGGGGAGAAGGTGGTCCAGCGTGCTGGACCGGATGAGGGGCAAAGCCAACTGTCCAGTCGCGCGGTGCTGGTGGTAAGCCCCTCACCCCAGCCCTCTCCCCGCAAGCAGGGAGAGGGGGTTTAGGGATGAGTCTGGCTCCATTTGGCATAGGCGTCCAGCGCCTTTTGCGGCGTCGTATTGTACCACGAATAGCCGAGGCGGCGTTCCTGACTGATCTCGGCGACTGTGTCACGGATCGTCTTGTCGCGATCGCCGAAGATCGGCTTTCCCGTCTTGAGATCGTAGTAGCGCGACCACAAAAGCGGTGCGCCGGGCTGGCCCTGGAGCACACGGTCATCGGAGGTTTTGATCCACGCGACGTCGTGCAAGGCGGCGGCCTTGAGCCAGGCGACGCCGCTATGCACTGAAGCGACGATGCGCGGCGACGGGTCCCTGATCTGCATCAGGTGGACCAGAAGCCCGGCACTTTCCGAACTTGACAGCGACGGTGGCTCGAAGTTCCGCGCGGAAGTCGGTTCCAGCGTCAGGGCGTCATGCTGCTGGCCCCAGACGGTTAGTTTGCCGTTAATGCGGACCTGGGTGACGAGGATGCACTCCACCGCGCGATCGACCGCCGTGCGGGCACGATCACGCAAGGCTTGCGGCACAAAGCCGAAGCCGTTGCGGCCTTCAGCGGCGAAAGTCAGCACCTCGGTCACATCGCCCAGCGCGTCGTCGTTATAGGTGACGGCGTCGTGGTAGCCGCCCTGCAGCGGGAAGACCTGGGGCCAGCCGCCATTCGGGAACTGCGCTGTCAGCATGTATTCCAGCCCACGCACAACGGAATTGCGGTAGACATCGCCTTCCGCGCCCGGAACGGCTTCGGCGACGCGCGCCAGGAATTTCAATTCAGTTGTCGTCGCACCGTTGTCAAAGGTGCCGACATAGTTCCAGCCGCCTTCGGCCGGTGCATCATTGTCGCCTGGCTTCAAGTGCGCCGAGACATTGTCGCCCGTATAGGATTGGCCGCGCAGACGGGGGGCGACATCGCGCAGCATGTTCTTGCCCCAGCCGCCGGCCGGCGTCTGGAAACTGACAATGGTATCCGCCACTCGGCGTGCTTGCGGCGACGCATACCAGTTCTCCGGGTTCTTCAGCGGCATGGTCCTGGCGCTCTCACCGTGTGGGGAAGGCTTGGGGATGGTTGCCAGTCCTTCGCGTTCGGCCTTGAGTGCTGCCTTGTCCGCCGCCTGCAACGTTTTTGACGTCTGGATATAGGTCATCCACGCGGAGCGATCCGCCTCGGGCAGGATAGCGACGCGTTCGGTGGTCAACGGCAGGGCCGGGACATTATGGCCGATGACTTCGGCAAAGGCGGGCGCGGTGAGAAACGCGGCGGAGAGGACAAAAGTGGCGACGAGCTTCGGCGAAATCATGACTGTCTTCCCTGTTTGCCGGGACCCTGCCACGCAGGTTCGCTAAGAACAAGTCAATTTGACACCGGTGGCATTTAAAAAATGGCTCTTGCGCAAGGCTAACAAAATACGCATATAGGTCGTGAGACGGTGCGGGCGAAGGCCTCGCCAACCTGGTCAGGGCCGGAAGGCAGCAGCCACAACGAATTCACCTTCGGGTCGTGCCGTCTCACCTTTTCCCTGAAATTCTATATATCGCCCTCGATTTTGAGGAAGCGGCGTGTCTCTTCCTTGAGACGCACGGCCGTTAATACGCCATTGAAATAGATGCCTGTGTCGACGCCGATACGCCACGGCAGGTTGGACGGTTCATCTTCCGGCGTATGGCCATGCACCACCACATAGTCGCAGGCCTTATCGGAACGTAGAAAGCGGCCGCGAATATACATCCACGTTTCCGGTCCCTGTGCCGTCAACAGCCTGTCAGGGTCGACGCCGGCGTGAACAAAGAGATAGTCGTCGACCTGATAGATCGCCGGTAGCCGCTTCAGCATGGCGCGATGCGCAGGATCGATGGCGCGTGAGAAGGCGGCACTGACATCGCGCCACATCTGCGGATCGCTGGTGAGCAACGGCATGGCGACGCCATAGCTCGCAAGCGTCGCGGCACCGCCCCAATCGCGCCAGGTGTCGCCGAATTCGGGCTCGTCGAGAAACCTCAGCAAGGTGTCTTCGTGATTGCCCTTCAGCACCACCAGGTCGCACCATGACGCGGCTTCAAGACGCAATATGCGGTCCAGCACCTGCCGCGACGCGGGGCCGCGATCGACATAGTCGCCAAGCAGCACGATGCGCGGTTTCTCGCCCGCCAGTTCCGCGTCGATACGAATACGGTCGATCAAACGCTCGAAATGGTCGTCGTAACCGTGGATGTCGCCAACGGCATAGGTCAGTTGCGTGATGTGGGAGGGCATACCTATATCTTAGCCATAATCGCACCGAGGTGGGAACACATTCGTGCAATCCCACGCTGTTGACGAATCGTGATTTACCGAAGACGCAGGTTTGAAAAGTCCCTATATATCGCTCCATGACCGATAGTCCCGACCTCGATGATCCTTTTGCCGACGCCGCCATCGACGAAGCGCGCGACGATCTAACAGTGGATATCTTCGGCGACTCGACCCCGGTGCCGAACGCGCCGGCGCAGACTACGACCAAGTCGGAATCCTATACAGTCCTGGCGCGGAAATACCGGCCGCGCACCTTCGAGGACCTTATCGGCCAGGAGGCCATGGTCAGGACCCTGACCAACGCCTTC
>CBFGPQ010000109.1:0-12504 GCA_965650705.1 uncultured Asticcacaulis sp.
GTGAGCGGGGCATTGCGGTCCCAGAAGTCGAGTTGCTTGCGGCCCATGATTTTGGCCTTCAGCGCATAGTAGCGATGCGACAGGCCGGAATACGCCTCCGACACCGCATCGGCCATAGCGTCGACCGCGTCCTTATCGACCTCGTTGGCTAGGTGGCGCGAAGCGGCCGGGGTATCGTACTTGCGCCAGCGGTCCTCGACCTGCTTTTCAAAGGCGAGCGTATTGAGGCACAGCGCCAGCACGGGCGCATTTTCCTTCAGTGCATCCGTGAGGCCCAAGGCCGCGGCCTTGCGTACGGCAGCTTCGGGCGCCGACAGGCGGGTGAGGGCGTCGTTGAGCGTCAGGCTGTCCTTACCGACCTTGGCGCGCAGGCGGGTCAGGGTCTCATCGAACAGACGCGTCCACTGGCCAACCGCCGGCATGCGCTCCAGCATCAGTCGTTCCAGTTCGGCCGACAGTTCGTGCGGTCTTGAAGCCCGTATGCGGCGCAGCCACGGGCGCCAGCGCTGAGCCTTCTCTACCATCTTCAGCGCATTCTCGATTTCCCAGTCTTCGAGCTGGTTCAGTTCGAGACTGAGGAACAGGCTGTCGGCCGAAATTATCGCGGCCTGTGTCCTAAGGTCGGATTCAAGCGTGGCGACGCGCGTGCTCTCGCGATCAATGGTTGATGCCAAGGTGGCATAGGCCAATGCCCCACCCATCTGGTCCATGGCTTTCTCGTAAAGAGACGCCGCCTGATCGATCAGCAGACCCAGGCGTTCCGCATTGCCGCGCGCCGCCAGGAACTGTCCCTGAAGCTTGGCCAAGTCCTTGACGAAGCCAGCGCCGGCCTTGAGGTCCGCGTCGATGCCGGGATCATCCGGGCCGCTGTAAAGATCGGATAGGTCCCAGACCGGCAAGCCGGTGGCGGTATCGACGGGCAACTGAGTCATGATAAAATCTCGTGGATATATGCAGGCACATAAGCACGTGCCCGCAAAAAATCGAGCCGAATTCTGGAATGGTCCACAACTGCGGACAGATTGAATTAGGTGGGGATAAGCTGTGCCGGCGCAGTCCCTGTCCAGTCCGTGCCCAGTCCGTGTATGACACATTAACCTTGTGTCTAAACCTGATTTTTATGCCGTTCGGCTAAGACTGTCTCAAAATAAACCGCGCCGTCAGAACGACGGTGTCCGATATAGAGATGGTATGACATGGCCAAGACGATCCTGATCTGTGACGACGATCCCACGCAACGCCGCCTGATTCAGGCTGTGCTGGAGCGCGAAGGCTTCGCCGTCCTGCACGCCGAGAACGGCGCGCAGGCCTATGATCGCCTGACGACGACCACCGGCATCGACGCCGTCATCTTGGACCTCGTCATGCCGGGCCAGTCGGGCATTGATACACTCAAGGAAATCCGTGCCGCAGGGCTGCGTACGCCTGTCGTGGTCCTGACGGCCTCGGGCGGGATCGACACGGTGGTCAAGGCCATGCAGGCCGGCGCGCAAGACTTCTTCATCAAGCCGGCCTCGCCGGAACGCATTCTGGTATCGGTGCGCAACGCGCTTCAGATGGGCGACATGGCCGCCGAAGTCACGCGTCTGAAGAAACACGCGACTAACCGCACCTCGTTCGACGACCTGATAGGCACCTCTCAGGCCATGACGCTTGTCCGCCGCCTGGGTGAACGCGCCGCCAAGTCGTCTATCCCCGTGCTGATCCTCGGCGAAAGCGGCGTCGGCAAGGAACTGATCGCCCGCGCCATCCAGGGATCGAGTGAGCGCTCCGGCAAACCTTTCGTCGCCGTCAACTGCGGCGCGTTGCCGGAAAATCTGGTGGAATCCATACTGTTCGGCCACGAAAAGGGCTCGTTCACCGGCGCTTCCGACAAGCATCTCGGCAAGTTTCAGGAAGCCAATGGTGGCACGCTGTTTCTCGACGAGGTCGGGGAATTGCCGCTCGACATGCAGGTCAAGCTGCTGCGCGCGCTTCAGGAAGGCGAGATCGATCCGGTCGGTTCCAAGCGTCCGGTCAAGGTCGATGTCCGTATCATCTCGGCGACCAACCGCAACCTGGCTGACCAGGTCAAGATTGGCGCTTTCCGCGAAGACCTGTTCTATCGCCTCAACGTCTTTCCGATCGAAGCGCCGTCCTTGCGTGAGCGCCGCGACGACATCCCGGCCCTGATCGAACACTTTATCCGCCGCTTCAATGTTGAAGAAGGCAAGCGCGTCAGCGGCGTGTCGGCCGAGGCCTTGCAGATGCTGTGCGCCTACGAATGGCCGGGCAATGTCCGCCAGCTCGAAAATACCATCTATCGCGCCATCGTCCTGGCAGACAGCCCGCACTTGCAGGCCTACGACTTCCCAGCCATCAGCGGCGTCAACATGCCGGCGCCCGCGCCGATGCCGGCGGCTACAATCAGCCTGGCCCAGAGTGTTCGCGAGCAGATCGAAGAGGTCAACTCCCTGCATGACGCCCCGGTGCGCATTCTCGACGAGGCTGGCCATCTGCGCAAACTGGAAGACATCGAACGCGACCTGATCGAACACGCCATCAGCGTCTACGCTGGTCATATGTCCGAAGTGGCGCGCCGTCTTGGCATCGGGCGTTCGACTCTGTACCGGAAAGTCCGTGACTGCGGTCTGGAAGGTCTGGTCAAGGAAGCTGGGTAAGGTCAATCTTTGCGCGTTCAACGGCTGTGCTAATGTAAAATTTATATGGAAAATCAATAAATTGCATTGTTAGCGTTGTCGTTATAACGTCGTGCGGCGCGCAATTGCGGTGTAACGGCACATAAGAGCCGTAGGCGTAAGGAATAAAGGACTGGCCAGTCCCGCAGGGATTGGCTAGTTTACCCTCTGCATTGAAATGCAAGAGGGATTTTCATGTCTAAGAACTCGTCGCGCGGAGTTGACCGCCGTCTCTTTCTCGCGGGTTCAGTCGCTGCCGCCGGTTTTGCGCCGGCCTTGGCCAATGCCGCGATTGGAGACCTGGTTTATTATGTTGGCTCCTATGCGTCGGAAGGTGGCGCGGGCATCAGCACGCTGTCCTATTCGGCCGCCTATGACAAATGGACCCAAGGCAAGAAGCCGGACCCGACCGTGCCGAATGCCTCCTATGGTGTCTACAGCCCGAAGCTGAAGCGTCATTACGTCGTTAATGAACAGGAAAATGGCCTGATCGGCATCTATCAGGTCTCCGCCAACGGCTCCAAATGGACCAAGAAGGGCGAAGTTTCCAGCCAGGGCAGTGGCCCCTGCTATATTTCTCTAGACGCAACGGAATCGTATCTGGCGGTCGCCAATTACAATTCGGGCAATATCGCCGTCTATAAGCTGGATGAAAAAACCGGCCTGCCGATCGAACCCGCGATCGTCAAGCAGAATTCGGGTTCCGGCCCCAATGCTGAACGCCAGCAAGGGCCGCACGCCCACTGGGTCAAGTTCTCGCCCGATCAGAAGTACATCTACAGTGTCGATCTCGGTACCGACGAGGTTCTCGGCTTCAGCTTCGACGCCGCCTCAGGCGCCGTCGGCGAAAAGTTTGTCGCCTACAAGTGCGAGCCGGGCTTCGGTCCCCGCCACCTGAACCTGCATCCATCGGGCCAGGTTGCCCATATACTGGGTGAACTGGAGAACGCACTGATTACCCTGCGTCCGAAGGGCGACGGTACATTCGAAGACGTCCAATATATCAAGACCTTGCCGGCCGACTTCACCGGCGCAAGTTTTGCCGGTCACATGGCGATGAACGACCTGGGCAATATCCTGTATGTCTCAAACCGTGGCCATAACTCGATCGCGGTCTTCGGTCTCGACACGACCGGCCGCCTGGCCTTGCTGCAGATCATCCCGACCGGCGGCGACTGGCCACGCTTCTTCTACATCGTTCCGGGCTTCGACCGTCTCGTCGTTGCGCACCAAAAGAGCAACGACGTGACGGTCATGGCGCAATATACCAATGGCACCCTGCGCAAGCACGACGCCAAGTTCACCGTGAACGCGCCGGTGTTCATGGCGCCGGTCGCTTAAGGTAACAGCACCGAAATATTATAAAGAGATCCAGCACTTACGCCCCTGACGACGTTGTCGCTCAGGGGCTTTTCGTTGCAGGTCACCTGAGTTGAATCAATCATTGAATTTCGTTTGAAGTGGACGTGGAATTCGGCGCCACGGAACCAGCGGACAGCCTTGGCTTCGTTCCAATGCGACGGCAACTGTGGCTTGATGCTGAGACCTTCACGGCAGCCCTTGAGGCCCAGCAGACCCTCGATGACGCTACGATAGATCCAGGATGCCGTACCGGTGTTGAACAGGTGTGATGAGCGGCCTGAGGCGTCCGGAAACTGCCTGTGCGCGCCACGGTAATAGTTGGGCAGGAAGACCGGCAACTGGCCACGGCGCAGCAGGTCCTCCTCGTCGGGGCCGGTCAGCATGCGGCGGAGCAGTTCAAAGGCCTTGTTGGCTTCGCCGATCTCATAAAGGCTGTGGATGTAGAAGGCGGCGGCGTGGTTGTAGACCGAACCGTTTTCCGCCACACCAGGGAATTTTTGCGTCAGGCGGCCCACATCCTCGCGCATATGCGTGTAAGCCGGGCCGATCATTTCGACGCCGTAGGGCGTTTCCAACTGTTCCTCGACAGCCTTTAGCATCAAGGGCGCCTTGGTGGCGTCGGCGGCGCCAGATAGAAGAGCCCAGCTTTGGGCGTTGAGATAGATGCGGCCCTCAACATCCTTCTTGATGCCGAACACCACATCGTCGTCCGTAATGCCACGACCGTACCAGCCGCCGTCCCACAGGTGGGTGTTGACGGCGGCATTAAAGCGCTCGGCGGCTTTGGCGAACTCGGAACCGTCATGGCCGTCGGCCGCCAGGATACCGGCCCACAGGCGCAGCGAATAGGCGGTCGCCATGCTCAGCCAGCCCGATACGCCGCGGCCCTTCCAACCGACCATGTTCATCGGGTCGTTCCAGTCACCCTGTTCGATGAAGTTGAGATTGCGGTGATCTACCGATTTTATCAACCATTGATTTGCCTTTGAAACACGCTCTCGAACCGTCAGGGTTTCATTTGTGTGGGTGTTGAGTACCGGCGCATCGAGAAGAGCATAGTCATCTGTTTCAGAGAGGTAAGATTCGAGAAAAAGCGCCAGCCAAACCGCGTGATCTGTATGCGGTACCTGGTTGATATATTTCAGTTCGGCGCCTTCATAGAGCGTAATGCCGTCTGGCATGGCGCCGCTCTCTTCCTGTTGTGACAAGGCTTTGAGCAGGACTGCGCGGGCGGTCTGCGGCTGGACATAGACGCTGCCGATGGCGTCCTGGAGGAAGTTGCGCGTTTGGGGATCGGTGGTCAGGCGGTTGGTGTCGCCATGGTAATAGACCTGGCGCGGCATCCACGAGTTGACGAAGGATGTGAGATGCCTGTCATCAAAATCAACATTGATTGATCCGCGTCCGCGCGCCATGTACTGGGCATAGTCATGACGCGCCTGAGCGAAGCCGTCTGCCGACAGGAAGCGCGATTTCAGGCGATCAATTTCGGCGTTGTCGAAGGCCGGACCGAACAGAAAGCGGTGGGTCGTGGTCTCACCGGGCGCCAGGTCGTGGTCGAACTGCAGGGCGCAGATTGGATTTTCGTAGCGCGCTACGCCACCGGCCAGACGCGCCCCTTGCAGACCGTCCGGATTGTGCAGTCCGCCTTCGCCTTCGAAGCGCGCCTGGCGTGTCTCAAAGGCCGCAGGCGTTTGTTCGCTGATCAGAAAGACCTTGTCTTTCAAGTCCTTGTTCTTGAAGTAGTCGGCGACCTTTTGGTAGGGCGCCACGCTGTCGGCGACAATACCGTTGAGACCGGCATGGAAGTCGGCTGACTGGTTCATCCAGCTCATCAGGCCCAGTGGGAAGGCGGGATAAAGGCTGATGTTCTGTGCGGCATCGCCGGCATTGCGCAGGTGCACCTCCCAAAGCTCGCAGGCTTCGTCGACCGGCAGGTTGAGGATAATCTCTATCCACAGATCATCCTGCTGAATTTGCCAGGAAATATCCGTCGGCGTGAGGCGGAATTCAAACTTATCAACAGGCTTACGCACAGGTTCATAAGGCACTGAAAAGATGCCGTTATTGTTACGGTTCTTGATGTAGAAAAAGCGCCCGGGATGGTGGGCATAGGTGCCCTGTTCCGGAAGCATGAAATGCTTGGCTTCCATGATCTGGGCGCGGGCGTATTTGGCGGGCTCGGGCTGCATGAACTGGGCGGTGGCAAATCCCCGCGCCGTCATGTGGATCATCATGCGCGGATTCCACAGATACCCTGCGGCGAGCGGAAGGGCTGTCGCGCTGTGCAGGCGGCAGGTATCAGAGTCAAAATCTATAAGAGGCATCAGGAGTCTTTTTGAGCTTTGCGGGAGGTCAGTTCGGCCTGCACTTCGGCGAGGCGTTTATCATTGAGATCGTAGGCGGCCATAATCGCGGCAGACAGCAGGGCCAGGGCGCCCGGCACGACGCTCATCAGTAGTAAAATCCCTTCCTGGGATGCGCCACTCTGGGCCTGGTTGGCCTTGTAGCCGAGGCTGGCCAAGGTCCAGGCGATAACGGCGGAGGCCAGGGCGCCCCCCAGCTTCTGGGCGAAAATGGCCGCCGAGAAGGTCATGGCCGTGGCGCGCCGGCCGGTCTTGTATTCGGTATAATCGGCCGTGTCGGCGTACATTGAGAAGGTTAGCGGTGATTTGGGCCCCAGGCACAGGCCGATTACGACCTGCATGGCATAGGCAATCCATAGCTGGTCCTTCGGGATGAAATAGAAGGAGATGGAAAAGACGCCGACCAGGCCCATAAGGATCATCAGCAGCGACTTCTTGTCGATGAAGCGGGTCATGACGGGGGTGAGGAGGGCGCCACCGGCCAGGGCCACACCGTAGATCGTCAGGAATTCCTTCACCTTGTCGGGCTCGCCGATATAATACTTCATATAATAGGGCGCCGCGCCCATGCGCGTCGAGATCGTCACCATAATGACGAGGGCCAGGACGAACAGGATCATCCATGGGCGGTTCTGAGACAGGTCGGCGATATCGCGCCACGGGCTGACCTTCTGTTCCTGCACCGGCAGGATTCTTTCCTTCGTTGTCGCAAAGACATTGAAGAAAAACAGGCAGGCCAGGATGCCGTAAAGCGCCATGGTCATCTGCCAGCCGACCGTGTCGTCGCCGCCACCGAACTTCGCCCCGAACCACTTGACTAGAATCGGCGTGCAGTAGGTAACGAAGGTGCTGCCCAGGAATGCGAATACGAAACGGAAGCTGTTGATTTGGGTGCGCGACTGCGGATCGTTAGTTAGTACACCTGACAGGGCGCCGTAGGGGATGCTGACCACCGAATAGACGGCCATCATGATCGCAAAGGTGATGTAGGCGTAGATGACCTTGGCGGTGGAATCGAGGTCCGGCGTGGTGAAGGTGAGGACCGCCGACACCGCCATTGGGATGGCTGCCCACAAAAGCCACGGGCGATAGCGGCCCCACTTGCTTTTGGTCCGGTCGGAAATGGCGCCCATCAGGGGATCGACGAAGGCGTCGAGCAGCTTGGTCGTAAGAAGCATGGTGCCGGCAACGCGCGGATCGAGCCCAAAACTGTCGGTGTAGAATATCAGCAGGAAGGCCGATATGGTCGTCCAGTACAGGTTGAAACCGAAATCGCCCGCGCCGTAGCTTAAGCGTTCAAACAGCTTCGGCTTGTTCGCCGCGCTTCCATCCTTGCTCATCTTCCCAACCATTTTTTGTCTGTTTGGATGACGCTACCACGCATATCTGTGTTTTGGAAAGCGCTGTCAAAGACTGGAAGCGGTTTCAGGAGGTTGGAAGCGGTCTTATTTTTCGTCGCTACCTTCTGGCTTGGCGTTACGGGCTTTCTTGCGGATTTCCCGTAGCTTGACGCCTTGACGGACGGACAGGGTGCCACTCATCGCGCCCTTGTCAGGATCGGCAAAGGCGCGGCCATAGGTGCGGACGCGCTCTGAAACGCTATCAAGGAATTCGCCCTCCCAGTCGGTCAGGGGAATTCCTTTTTCAGCGGCCTCTCTGCGGGCGCGCTCAAGCAGTTTCAATGTTGATTTTTGCAGCGCCTGTTGCTGGGCCTTGCGTTGGTCGGCAAGGGACGGCGGCGCCTTTACAGGCATTTTTGCGACGGATTTTGCCTTGAAGCTTTGGCCGGCCCCAAGCGGCGTCCTGGTTTGCAGCGGCTTGGAACGTGACAAGCCTTTTGAGGGCGTGTTGGATTTAAACGCCATGAGGTGTCATCCGGATACGAAAAAACCCGCTGTCCATCGCCTGAAGATGGAAAGCGGGCTCAAAGCTGTCAAGCGACCTGATCAGCCTTCGATGGCCGACATATAGAGTTCGATCAGTGCCTCTTCCTCGGACATCTTGGCCTTGTCCTGCTTGCGGATGCGAACGACCTTGCGCAGGATCTTGACGTCGAAGCCTTCGCCCTTGGCTTCGGAGTAGACCTCCTTCAAGTCTTCGCTGACCGCGGCTTTGTCTTCTTCAAGGCGTTCAATACGTTCGATAAACGACTTGAGGCGGCCCTGGGCTGCGCCGGTGATGACGTCGTCGGATTGGAAGGAGGGGGCGTCATCGGCCATGGCGGAGTTATCCTGAGAGGTGAAAAATACTTGGACTTAACCATAGCCAAGTGATTCGCTCCTCTCAACTCACGAGCAACGAAAAAGTCGTGATTGCCTGTGGATGATTATAGAATGCCGGCGGCAACCATCGCAGGGCGAAGGGTGTCCGGGCGGTCGAACAGGTGGGTGACGAAGCCTTTGACCTCGGCGGCCTCGATATTGGCGCGGTTGTCGTCGGTGAAGAAAACCGCCTCTGGCGGCAGGCCCATGCGCTTTAACGCAATGTCATAGATGCGCGGGTCGGGCTTCACGATCTTTTCGACGCCGGAAATGATGACGTCGCGCATATGCCGGAAAGCCGGGATCTTCGAGAAGACCATCTCGGCCTTTTCCTGCGGCATGTTTGTCAAGGCGTATTGCGGAATGCCCTTGGCTTCAAGTTCCTCGATGATGGCCATCGTCTCGGGGATTGGGGCGCCCAGCATCTCGTCGAAGCGATTGTCGAACGCATGAATCTCGTCGGCGAATTCCGGGAAATCGGCCAGGGCCTGGATGCGGTTTTCGGCAAATGTGACACCCGCGTCGTGGCGGTCATGCCAGCTCATGGGCACCACGTTCGTCAGGAAGTGCTGACGGCGCTCGGTATTAGTGATAATCTTGCGGAACAGGTTTTCCGGATGCCACGTGATCATGACATTGCCGATATCGAACAGGACGGCTTTGATCTCGGCCATGATGAACCCCTAATTGCGGAGACGAAAAAACGCTTAAAGCGCGACCGCTTTAAGCGTTATTCGATGACAGGATCAAGACGCCAAGACGCCTTTGATGGACCTGGATTAGCCTTGCTTCGCCTTGAAGCGCGGGTCCGTCTTGTTGATCACATAGACGATGCCCTTGCGGCGCACGATCTTGCAGTCGCGGTGGCGACCTTTCAGCGACTTGAGCGAGCTGCGGACTTTCATTGGCTTTCACCTGGTCTTTGTATTAGGCGTTGAAACTTAACCGGCATGCGCGCATCGCCAACCGTCCGGTTGCGCTGTCGCCCGCCAATAGAGGCGCGGTATCTATGGGAGGGCGCGTCCCTTGTCAACGAATTTTGCCTTACCCGCGCCAGATTTCTCGGGATCATTAAGCTTTCACGGTTGGAACTTACATAAATGTCGGCTTAAGATGCCAGCCAAGCCGGTTGGATGATGCCGGGAGGAGAATGAGATGCGGTTTCGTGCCCTGAGCCTGTTTGCTGTCCTGACCGCCTGCGCCAGCACCGGCCCGCAAACACCCGCGCCGTCGACCGCGCCCACGGCGAGTACGCCGGTACCGCAGCAGCATCCTGAGGCCGCAGCACCGACGGCCAATGCGCCGGCCGCGACACCGGCGCCCTCGGCCGTCAATCCCGTGCCAATTACGGCCTATGGCGATTTTGACGCCTGGAAGCAGGACTTTATCAAGAAGGCCGTCATGCGCGGCTTCGACGCCGGCTTCGTCACGGTGGCACTGGATGGCGTGCAGCCGCTGCAAAGCGTCAAGTCCGCCGACAACCAGCAGCCCGAATTCTCCAAGCCCGCTTCCAGCTATATGCGCCAGGCGGTATCGCCGGCGCGGGCGGCCGCGGCGCGCGCCAGGGTCGATGCCAATCCCAATGTGCCGGCCATCGAGGCAAAATATGGCGTGCCGAAGTGCCTTCTGGGCGGTATCTGGTCGATGGAAAGCGATCTGGGCCGCGTCCAGGGCAGCACGGATGTCCTGGCGGCGCTGGCGACCTTGGCCTTCGACGGTCGCCGCCGCGTCTGGGCCGAGGACCAGTTGATCGCCGCCCTGACGATTCTGCGCGATCACAAGATCCCACGCGAGCGCCTGAAGGGCTCCTGGGCGGGGGCCATGGGCCAGACGCAGTTCATGCCCGACAGCTATTTGCGCCTGGGCGCCGATGGCGACGGCGACGGTGTCGTCGATATCTGGGCTTCCGATTCGGACGCCCTGGCTTCCAGCGCCAACCTGCTGGCCAAGGAAGGCTGGAAGGCCGGACAGGAGTGGGCGGTCGAGGTCATTCTGCCGCCGGGCTTCGACTATTATCTGGCCGAGACCGACAAGACCAAGAAGCCGGCCGACTGGCAGGCCCTTGGTGTCAAGCGCGCCGACGGCGGCTACTTCCGGCCCGAGGAACTGAACGAAAACGGCGTAATCCTGCTGCCGTCGGGCGCCAACGGTCCGGCCTTCATGGCCCTGCCGAATCACTACGTGATCCGCAAGTACAACAACTCGACGTCATATGCGCTGGCGGTCGGCCTGCTGGCCGACGGCGTCTGCGGAAAGGATAGCACCGTCACGCCGTGGCCGGTCGAGCCACCGCTCAGCCTGGACCAGCGGATCAAAACCCAGGAAGCGCTGAAGGCGGCGGGTTTTAACCCCGGAGCGGTCGACGGCGTCATCGGCGTGGGCACGCGTCAGGCGATTCGCGAATGGCAGAAGGCGAACAACGAACCGGCGGACGGCTATCTCAGCTTCGACCTGGCCAACCGTTTCGTCGTTATGCAGGGCGGAACGCCGGCAGTTAGACCTGGTTAGCACTGTAAGCAGTGGACTTGCTAAAAAAGAGGGTTAATCCGCCCGCGCGGGAAACCGCCTCTTAATGATTAACACCCATAGTGCCCGTGAATAACTGGCTTGGGTGTGTCTGAATGTTCCCGATCATCGGAATCGTTGTTTTGTTTGCCACGGTGTTCGGCAGCTATCTGTTGTCCGGCGGCAGCATGGACCCTATCCTGCACTCCCTGGCTTACGAACTCATGGGCATCGGCGGCGCTGCTATCGGCGCCACTTTGATTTCCAACGATCTCCATACCCTCAAGGCGATGGGGGGGGGCATGGGTAAGGTTTTTGGCGGCGCGAAATGGAAGGCATCGGACTACCGCGACCTTCTGTCCTTATTGTTTCTGTTGACCAAGACCATGAAGTCCAAGGGCGTCATTGCTCTGGAAAGCCATATCGAAAAGCCGCACGACTCAACGATCTTCACCCGCTTTCCGAAGATCATGAAGGATCACTTTGCCATCGACTTTATCTGCGATACGCTCCGCATGATGACCATGAACCTCGAAGATCCTCACCAGGTCGAGGACGCGATGGAAAAGCAGCTCGAAAAGCACCACCACGAAGCCCTGCATCCGGCCCATTCCATGCAGTCCGTCTCCGACGCCTTGCCTGCGCTTGGCATCGTTGTTGCCGTTCTGGGTGTTATCAAGACTATGGGCTCCATCACCGAGCCGCCGGAAATCCTCGGCGGCATGATCGGCGGCGCGCTGGTTGGTACCTTCCTGGGCGTCATGCTGTCCTACGGCCTTGCGGGACCATTCGCCGCGCGCATGTCGGCGGTGGTCGAGGAGGAGGGCGCCTTCTACAAGATTATTCAGTCGGTCCTGGTCGCCCACCTGCACGGCAATGCCGCCCAGATTTCGGTCGAAATCGGCCGCGGCAGCATCCCGTCGGTCTCGCAACCGTCATTCGCCGAAATGGAAGAGGCGCTCAACAATATTCCGAACGAAGCAGCGTAATAACAGGCAGCGCGAATCGATATAGCTTTTGTTAACCCGTCTCCGGTCAATATGGATCAGCGGATAGCTACCGTAGGTCCGCGCACGCGTGATCGGCAGCGCTTCTCGCTTATGCGGTAACGGCCTTGGAAGTTTTCGCCGGTTACGTCGTGGATTGCGCAGGTTTTGTGCGCTTTTTCTCCATATTTGATGAATTATATCCCGATTGTTGCAAACGGTGATCACAAAAATGTGAAATACCCTCTTGCGAGACTCACCCGTTTTGAGTATGAGTCTTTGCGTGGGCCGGGTTTACAGCTCCTTGCCCTCTAACGTTAGAAACAAAGGATCTGGATCCATGACC
>CBFGPQ010000110.1:0-12491 GCA_965650705.1 uncultured Asticcacaulis sp.
CACGCCTTCATGTCCGAAGTCCACCACCTGATCCGCAAGTGGCGCGAAAGCGATGCCGCGACGCGCAAGCAGGTGTTCGGTATGCACAAGGGCGATGATCCGGTCGCACCCGTCGCCAAGGTCATCGCCGAACGCTCGCGTCTGCTGTGCTTCGATGAGTTGCAGGTCACCGACATCGCCGATGCCATGATCATTGGCCGGCTGTTCCAGGCCCTGTTCGAACGCCGCGTCGTGCTGGTCGCGACATCGAACCGCGCGCCGGACGATCTCTATAAGAACGGTCTGAACCGCGACCTGTTCGTGCCGTTCATCGACATGATCAAGGCGCGTTGCACCCTGGTCGAGGTCGCAGGCCCGCGCGATTTCCGCATGGATCGCCTTCGCGGCCATCAGACCTACTTCTTCCCGTCTACCGCACCGGAACAGGTCGCTGCCTTCAACGGCCTGTGGACCGACATGACCCGGCTTAATACCGAAATGGAAGCGGTCTTGACGGTCAATGAGCGCAAGTTGACCTTCAAGCGCGCCGCCGGCCCCTTGTTGCGCGCCACCTTCTCGGAGCTGTGCGGCGTCTATAACGGACCGGCCGACTATCTCGAAATCGCCGAGCGCTTTACGACGGTATTTATCGAGAATGTGCCGGTACTGGGACCGCATAACCGCAACGAAGCCCGCCGCTTTGTGACCCTGATCGATGCGCTGTACGAGGCTTCGGCCAAGACGGTCATCCTGGCCGAGGCAGAGCCGGCGAAGCTTTATCCGGCCGGAGACGGCGCGTTTGAATTCGAACGCACGGTGTCGCGCCTGGAAGAAATGCGCTCCGAGGACTACCTCAACCGGCGCTGATATTAAGCAAGATACCCCACCACCACGACCGTAAACGGTCGCGGTCCCCCTCCCCAGCAAGCTGGGGAGGTATAGGTTATTGCGAGCGCTGAAATTTTCTATACCTCCCTGGCTTCGCCGGGGAGGGGGACCGCCGCGATTTATCGCGGGGGTGGTGGGGTTTCTTACTTTAGTTCCGCAATGAACAGAATCGCCTGTGCCTGTTCCAGATGCAGGCGCTCGACCATCGCGCCATTGACCGAGATCACGCCCGCATCCGAGCCGTTAAATGCCGCGACCACAGCCTTGGCCCAGGTAATCTCAGCCTCCGAAGGCGAAAACGCCCGGTTGGCGCCTTCGATCTGGTTGGGATGTATCAGCGTCTTGCCGTCAAAGCCCAGACTGCGCCCCTGTTCGCATTCCGCCGCAAAACCGGCTTCATCCGCGTGCTGATTATAGACACCGTCGAGCACGATCAGGTCGTGGGTGCGGGCATGCAGCACGATCTGTGAAAGCGCCGTGGCGATATCCTGGCGGCCATCCATCGGCCGGGTGCGCAGGCCCTTGCGCAGGTCATTCGGCCCGGCAATCAGGCCTTTCAGCCCGACAACGGCAGCGATCTCCGCCAGATTGACAACGCCGCGCGGCGTTTCGATCATCGCCCATACGCCCGCCCCGTTAGGTAATGAAGCGCGCACCGCATGAAGCGTTTTGGCTGTTTCCACCTTGGGGACAACAACGGCCTCGACCGTTCCGTTGCGCAGCAGATGACCCAGCGCATCGATGGTCGCAGCCGTATGGCGGGGATCGATCCGCACCAGAATATGACGGGCCTCAAACCCGCCGGCTTCCAGCGTGGCGACCAGTCCAGCTAGGGCGCCTGCCCATCCCTGGGGTCCCACGGCGTCTTCGAGATCGAAGATCAGCGCGTCGCAATTCAGTCCCGCCGCCTTGTTCAACGCCTTCGCATTGCCGCAGGGCACGAACAGGGTGGACCGATATCGGGCGGTCGTCATGGGCTAACCCCTTGGCCTTATTGAAACTAAGTTATGCCGCCTTTTGGAAACCTCTTGTAAGGACAGCCAGCCGACCTCATATTGATCTCAGTCGGACCGTCAGGCTTTATCGCCTGCGACCTGTCCGGACAAGATTTTAATGGGAGCTAAACCCTATGGCCGACTATGACAGTCGCTCAATTCAAGGCCGCAAGGCCTCCGCGCAGGACGTCGAAATCGACGCAGGCCTGCGCAAATTCATGCTTGGCGTCTACAACAAGATGGCGCTGGGCCTGCTGCTGACCGGTGCCCTGGCCTATGCCGCGGCCACCGTACCGGCGATTTCTGCCCTGATGTTCCGCACCAATGCGGCGGGTAATTTTGCCGGCTACACCATCCTTGGCTATGTCATCAGCTTTGCCCCGGTCGTCCTGCTGCTGGGCTCCAGCTTCTTCCTGCGTAACCCCAGCGTAGCGACAACTTCGCTGCTCTATTGGGCAGTGGTCGCCCTGATCGGCCTGTCGACGGGCGCCAACTTCCTGCTCTACACGGGCGGTAGCCTGGCCACGACTTTCTTCGTGACGGCGGCGGCCTTCGGTGGCCTCAGCCTCTATGGGTATACGACCAAGAAGGACCTGTCGGCGTGGGGCAAGTTCCTGTTCATGGCCGTCATCGGCCTGATCATCGCCTCGGTGGTGAACATGTTCATGCAGAGTGGCATCTTCTACCTGATCATTTCGGCGGCCGGCGTGCTGATCTTCTCGGCGCTCATCGCCTTCGAAACCCAGAACCTGAAGAGCACCTACTATCAGCTGGGCGGCAGCGAAGCCGGCATGGCCATGGCGACCAACTTCGGCGCGCTGAGCCTCTACATCAGCTTCATCAACCTGTTCCAGTTCCTGCTGGCCTTTATCGGCATCCGCCGCGACTAAGCGGCCAGCACTGTCTGAATGCAAGAAACCCCGGAAGGCGACTTCCGGGGTTTCTTGTTTGTACGTTGTTTGCTGACAAACCTAGACGCCCATGCCCTGCTTGGTCGCTTCGGCGCGCTTCTTGAGCAGTTCGTCAAACGCCCCCCAGACGCCCTGGTCGCCGGTCCACTGGCCCTTGGTGGCGGCCTTGGAATATTCCGTGGCGCGGGCTTCGAAGAAGTTGGCGTGCTCGACGCCCGACAACAGGACCTGCAGCCAGGGCAGCGGGTTTTCCTTCACGCCGCCATAGACTTCCGGCAGGTCGAGTTGACGCAGGCGCCAGTCGGCGATGTAGCGGATATAGGCCTTGATGTCCTCGGGCGTCATGCCCTGGACCGGACCCATTTCGAAGGCCAGGTCGATGAACTTGTCTTCCATCGACACGACCGTCTTGCAGCAGTCGACGATATCGTCGGCCACCGACTTGGTGACGGCCTTCGTTTCCTTGTTGAAGGCGTGATAGAGCTTGATGATGCCTTCGCAGTGCAGGCTTTCGTCGCGCACCGACCACGACACGATCTGGCCCATGCCCTTCATCTTGTTGAAGCGCGGGAAGTTCATCAGCATGGCGAACGAGGCGAACAGTTGCAGGCCTTCGGTGAAGCCGCCGAACATGGCGAGCGTGCGGCACACATCGGCTTCGGTGTCGACGCCGAACGTGCCCATATAGTCGTGCTTGTCGCGCATGGCCTGATAGTCCATGAACGCGCCGAATTCGGATTCCGGCATGCCGATCGTTTCCAGCAGCAGGGCGTAGGCGGCGATATGGACGGTTTCCATGTTCGCGAAGGCCGACATCATCATCTTGATTTCGGTCGGCTTGAAGACGCGCGAATAGCGTTCCAGGTAGTTGTCCTGGACCTCGATGTCCGACTGCGTGAAGAAGCGGAAGATCTGCGTCAGCAGGTTGCGCTCGTTGTCGTTGAGCTTGGTCGCCCAGTCCTTGCAGTCCTCACCCAGCGGCACTTCTTCCGGGATCCAGTGGACCTGCTGCTGCTTGCGCCAGTATTCGAAGGCCCACGGGTAACGGAAGGGCTTGTAGGAATGGCTGGGGGTCAGGAGACCGGCCTTGGACTGCGACAAAATCAGTGAGCTCATTTTACCATTCCCGAATCGAGGTTACGCGCCACTTGGCCGGAGCATATTCACCACAGCTAGTGGTTAATGACCAGTAAACATCTAAATCTAGTGTGTCGTTTTTGGGGATATTTTTCACCGGCCTTTTCCGCGTGGGAATCAGGGCGTGACGAAACAAAAGGTTAACGGGATCGCAAGGGAGAGTCGAGGGTAAATCCCTTCTCCCTGCTTGGGGGTATAGCGCAGCGAAAGCTGTACTTTCGCTGCGCTATACCCCGTAAACAGAGAAAGGGGACCTAAGATCCTGTCGCCTTCAGCGAATCCCACGACCGGGTTAAAGGCGCCGCGCCCGGCTTGGCTTGCTGGCTTTGCAGCCAGGCGAGGTTGGCATCGGCCTGGGCGGGCGGCAGGTCCTGGCGCAGCAGCTTTTCTGCCTCGGCCAGATTGCCGGACAGGCCCAGCACCAGGGCCAGGTTCTGGCGGACCTGCATGGTCGCGTCGCGTTGCGCAACCGCGGTGCGCAGCAGGGTTTCGGCGCCCGCCAGGTCGCCGGCCTCGGCCTTGGACATGGCGATATTGGTCAGGACCGACGGGTTGTCGGGCGACAGCTTGAGCGCCATGGCCCACGCGCCTTGCGCATCTTCCGGGCGCCGTGTCTGGTCATAGGCGACGCCCAGCAGCGAGTAGGCCTGCCAGGTATTGGGCTTCAGCTCGATGACGTGCTTGAGCGGTTCTATGGCGTAGAAGGCATTGCCGGCGGCGATATGCGACTTACCGGCGGCCATCAGGACCTGGATGTTGTCGGGCGCGAACAGCAGGACCTTCTGCGCCGTGTCGGCGGCTTCGGCATTGTGACCGATGGCGCGCTGAGCATTGGACAGATGCAGACCGATCTCGGCATTGGTCGGGTCGCGGCTGAACTGGGCTGCGAAAAAGGCCGCCTGGGCCAGCGGATCGGCGCGCAGCGCTTTTTCGATATCGGCCTTGGTCGCCTTGCGGAAGGTGTCGGGTTCGACGGTCGGCGTTAAGTTGTTTGCCGGGCCGCCCGGCTTGTCCTTCTTGCCGAACAGGCCTGCCGAAGCTGGCGAGGCGGCGGCAAGCGCAACGGCAATCAGGCAGAAGGAAAGGCGGTTACGCATGGATGCCTCTTCGAGTAAAGCTGCGTTAAGGATTCAGAGACAGGCGTGAATTTAAGGTTAAGGCCCCAATCAATTGTTAACGCAGGCCATGCCACAGTTGCGTATTCTAGTGTTTGTTTGACGCGATATTTGGCCGAAAACCGCTTCACACTTTTCGAAATATCGCTGTTGCGGAGATCCATATGCCCAAACCCCTGCCCGGTAAGGCCGTCAAGGTAGAGCCGACCATCCATGCCCTGTTCGAGGACGAGGTCGAAGGCGTATTGGCGGCGCTGAAGCCGGCCCAGTCGGCCTTTCTCGCGGCGCGCAAGTTCACCGGCAAGGCCGCCAGCCTGGTGGTGCTGCCGGGCGATGGCGGCAAGGGGGAGGGCAGCGTGATGCAGGCCTTCTTCGGCCTGGGGGCCCGCGGCGACTATACGCCTTTGACCTTCCGAGCCCTGGCCTCGCAATTACCGGCCACACGCTGGACGCTCCGGGCCGATGATGGCCTCGATCGCCACGCCATTCACGCCGCCTGGCATCAGGGCGCCTATCGCTTCGACCGCTACAAGTCCGGCGATCCGAAAGAGGTGCCGACGCTCGACGACGGCGACGTCGCCGATCCCGGTGCGCTGGAGGCCGAGGTGCGCGCCCATAATTTCGTTCGTGATCTGGTCAACACGCCGGCCAACGACATGGGGCCGGCTGACATCGCCGATGCGGCCTTTGCGCTGTCGCTGAGGCATGGCGCCGAGTTTCACGTCACATTGGGCGAAGAGCTGCTGGCGGAAAATTATCCGGCCATCCATGCTGTCGGCCGCGCCGCGGCCGAAGATCGCGCGCCGCGTTTCATCGAACTGAGCTGGCAGGGGCCAGGGCCGGCGACGCCGACGATCGTTCTGGTCGGCAAGGGCGTGGCGTTCGACACTGGCGGGCTCAACATTAAGACGACCGGCATGGGACTGATGAAGAAGGACATGGGGGGCGCGGCCCATGCCCTGGCCTTGGGCGACTGGATCATGAGCTGCCGCCTGCCGGTGCGCCTGCATATTCTGATCGCGGCTGTAGAAAATTCCATTTCCGGTTCCGCCATGCGGCCCGGCGATATCCTGTCATCGCGCGCGGGGCTGAGTATCGAAATGGGCAATAGCGATGCCGAAGGCCGGCTGATCCTGGCCGATGCCCTGACGCGCGCCGGCGAACTGGAGCCCAATCTGACGATCGACTTCGCCACCCTGACCGGCGCAGCGCGCGTCGCATTGGGGCCTGAGGTCATTCCCTTCTATTGCGATGACGAAGATATCGTCCGCCGGCTGGAGGTCTGCGCCCTGGCGCATAACGATCCGATCTGGCGCATGCCATTGTGGCCGGGCTACAAGGACGCACTTGAGAGCGACGTCGCCGATATCCGTAACGATCCCGCTGCGTGGGCGCAGGCGGGATCGGTGACCGCGGCCATGTTCCTGCAGCGTTTTGCACCGAAGTCCGGTGCTTGGGTGCATTTCGATATCTACGCCTGGAATCCGCGCGGTCGGGCCGGATGGCCGGTAGGCGCCGAAGTGCAAGCACTGCGCGCTGCTTATCACCTGATTGCCGGGCTGTAACGGTAAGGTTTGCACGATTAAACAAAAACAATTTATTTAATTGCATTGAGAGCGTTTTTATTGTACGACAATATCGACATTTTCGCGAGGCTGTTGGATCTGGCCAACCGTGATGTCTCCCAAATCAACTTGACGCCGCCGTTGTCGTTTCCTGGCTGGCGCCGTTGCCTGTAACTCCTCACCAAAACAGGCAGGGTTCAGCCCCGGTATCTTCGGATTCCGGGGCTTTTTTTGACTCGTCCGCAAAGCCGGCCAGTCACGCTTCGGTAAGGTCCATTACTAATGAATTAAAGGGTTTGCGACGATAAAACCTTCCGTTCAGCCTCGCTGTTAACGTCACCTTTGCATCCGTCTGTTAGGTTCACCACATACTAGGCGCATCCGGTCTGTTAGACCTGATGACTCGTAACCGGATGAGCGCCCGCATAACCGATGCAAAAGGCAGCGTTTGTAATGACCGAGATGAGTGGCGAACCCTTCGATAAGCGTATCACGCCGTACAAGGACGGCGTAACCGATCAGGCGCATGAAGGCCTGATCCGCGCCCGATCCTATGTCGTTGGTGAAGTCTTAAGCTGCTACGACGCCAAGGCGCCGATCCTGGCCCAGCCGGAACACGGTTCGGAGCAATGGGACCAGTTGCTGCTGGGTGAGCGTTTCAAGGTTATCGAGCGCAAGCACGACTTCTATTGGGGCCAGGCCCTGCGTGACGGCTATGTCGGTTATGTGCCGGTATCGGCTTTCCGCAACGACTGGTACCTGCCGACCCACTATGTCTCGACGCTCCGCACCTACGTGTTCGTCGCGCCGAACGTCAAGGCGTCGATCCTGACGGCGATCAGTCTGAATGCCCTGGTCAGTGTGACGCGTTTTGAGAACGGCTTCGCTTATATCAATGACATGGGCTGGGTGTTCGCCAGCCACCTGTCGACCTTCGAAACCTTTGCCGACGATTTCGTCGGCGTCGCCGAAAGCTATATCAATGCGCCCTATCAATGGGGCGGCCGGGAAAGCATCGGGCTCGACTGCTCGGGCCTGCTGCAACAGGCGCTCTATGCCTCAGGCTATGGCTGTCCGCGCGATTCGGACATGCAGGCCAAGCTGGGCATCGGCCTCGACATCCACGCCGACCTGGACGGCCTGACGCGTGGCGACCTTGTTTTCTGGAAGGGCCATGTCGCCATCATGGTCGACGAGCGGAACATCATCCACGCCAACGCCCATCATATGAAGGTCGCTGTCGAACCGCTGGCGGCCGCCGTCAACCGCATCGATGCCTGCGGGTCTGGCATGCCGACCGCTTTCCGCCGGCTGTAATTGCCGTAGATACCAAACAAAAACCCCGCCGGTTGTGCCGGCGGGGTTTTTGTTTGGCATCTACGGTTCTTAGTGCGCGGGCGCTGCCGGAGCAGGGGCCGCTGCGGTCGGCGCCTCGGGCTGAGGCGTGGCCGTCGGGGCGGTCCCTTCGACAGCGGTCGGTGCAGCAGCGCCAGCCGCCGCACCCGGAGCGCGCGAAGGATCCGGCGCTGGAATGGCGTAGCCGGTCGAACCCATGGTGCGCAGATAGGCGATCAGGTTGATGCGGTCTTCCGGCTTCTTGACGCCGGCGAAGGTCATCTTGGTGCCCTTGACCCACTTAGGCGGCGCGCCGAGGAAACCGTAGAGCTGATCATAGGTCCAGGTCGGCGCTTCCGCCTTGTGCGCCACCATGGCGTCCGAATAGGCGAAGCCTGCGTGGCCGGCCGTCGGACGGCCGACGATGGCGAACAGGTTCGGGCCAGTCATGTCCGGGCCGCCTTGGGTATCGGTGTGACAGCTCGAGCACTTCTTGAAGACGGCTTCACCGGCGGCAACGTCGGCAGCCGGAAGGACCGTGCCCCAGTCGGGCGGGCTGTCAACGGCCGCGCCGCCACCGGCTTCTTCGACTTCAGCGACCTCGATCAGATAGCCAGGCTTTGCCGGCGCATGCGTGTCGTAAATCATTTCCGAGCCGATTTTCACGCCCATGATGACCAGACCGGTCGCCAGGACCGCGCCCATAATCTTGTTTACTGTAAGGTCGCCGCTCATATCGCCTGGGATACCCTATAAAATTGAAATCGCAGCGCCCGAACAGGGTCCGGCACGCATCTGCTTGCGTTTGGCTCTCTGACACGCTACCGCCAAATTCGCAAGCGGCGAAATGCTCCGACGGTGCCAAAATTGGCGCCTACGTGTCATTTCGCCGCATGCTCTTTTTGTTTTGCGTTCAGGCGCCACGCAGGCTTTTCGCGCAAACGTGCGCGACGCGCGGTCGCGCTTGCCAAATGCTTCCGCATTTGGAGTTTCATTTTTGCTAAAGGATACAGCGTCCATGACTTCGCCGACACCACGCAAGATCGCCTATCAGGGCGAGCCGGGGGCTTTCAGCCATCAGGCCATCAAGCGTTGGTTTGGCGACTTTACCGCCGCGCCCTATCCGACTTTTGAAGCAGCCTTTGCCGCCGTGACTTCGGGCGAATGCGAAATGGGGATGATTCCCATCGAAAATTCCGTCGCCGGCCGCGTGTCCGATGTCCATCACCTGCTGCCGCATTCGGGCCTCAAAATCATCGGCGAACGTTTCCTGCCGATCGAGATGAACCTGATGGCGCCTCCGGGCACGAAGCTCGAGGACGTCAAGGTCGCTGCCTCCCACGCCATGGCCCTGCTTCAGTGCCGTAACTCTTTACGCAAACTGGGCATCACCGCTGAAGTCTTCCACGATACGGCGGGAGCGGCGCGTGCCCTGTCGCAGTCGCGTGAGCCGGGCCGGGCCGCCATCGCCCCGGAAGTCGCCGCCGAGCTCTATGGCCTTGAGATTTTGAAGCGCAATATGGAAGACGCCCGCCACAACACGACGCGCTTCCTGGTGCTGACAACCGAAGACCGCGTGACGCCGCCGCCCGTTGAAACTGAGTGCATGACCAGTTTTGTATTCCGGGTCCGCAATGTCGCGGCGTCGCTCTATAAGGCGCTGGGCGGCTTCGCCACCAACGGTGTCAACATGACCAAGCTGGAAAGCTATATCGAAAACGGTGTCTTCGCCTCGACCTTCTTCTATTGCGACGTCGAAGGCCGTCCCAGCGACCCGGGCCTGGCGCGGGCGCTGGAGGAGCTTCAATTTTTTGCGACGAAGCTTGAGATCCTCGGCACCTATCCGCTCGATCCCTTCCGCCGCAGCGAAGCGCAGCGATCATGAGCCCGGAAGACCGCATCATTGCGTTAGAGGAAATGGTGGCGCATCAGGCCAAGACCATCGATGAACTGTCGGACCAACTGGCCGAGCAATGGAAGGTGGTCGACCGTCTTAAGCGTTCGTTGGAAATCCTGAGTGAGCGGTTGGTCGGTCTGGAAGACCGGTCAACCGAAGCGGCACCGGTCACCAAGCCACCTCACTATTAATGGGTTAACGGCGTTATGTGCGGTGCAAACGTTTCGCACTGGCACAAACGATCACGTTCTGTTTCCGTAAGGACACATAAGACACTTTTGCACAGGCTGGCCTTGTCGTAGCCACATTCGGCGGTCATATCCTTCGCAATCGCACAAATTCCCGATTGTGCGTATCCAGCCTGTTTGTAAAATGTCCGAGAACGTCCAAACCACTGCCCGTCTGGCATCTCTTCGGCGCGCCGCGCCTGAACCTGAGAATGAGAAGCTGTCGGATGTCCTGAAGCGCCTGGCCAACCGTCCGGGTGAGGGCGCTATTGCCATTTCGGACCTGCTCTACGCCATGCGCGACCGCGCCATCGCGGCGCTTCTCTTTGTGTTTGCTCTGCCGATCGCCCTGCCCATGCCGCCGGGCGCTTCGGCCATCCTGGGCCTGCCGCTGATCTTCCTGGCGCTGCAACTGGCCCTGGGTAAGCAGCCGTGGCTGCCGAAGTTCATCACCAAACAATCCATGCCCAAGACCAGCTTCAAGGTCATGGTCGACAAGATCGTGCCGTGGCAGATGCGTGCCGAGCGCCTGTTGAAGCCACGCCTGTCGTTTCTGGCGACGGCTACCTTTGAGCGTGTGGCTGGCTGGGTCTGTCTGCTAATGGCCGTGATCCTGTTCCTGCCGATCCCGCTCGGCAACATGCTGCCGGCCTTCACCATCTGCGTGTTTGCGCTGGGCCTGCTCGAAAAGGACGGCGCCTGGATCATTAGCGGCTTTGTATTGGCGATCGTGTCGTGCGTGCTGGTGTCGGGCGTGGTTGCGGCCAGCGTCGCTGCCATCGTCTTCCTGGCGCAGCAGGCTTTGGGTCTGCTCTAACTACTGAATCTTGCCGCCCTTGGTCGCTGCGTTATAGACGCTGTCGACCGCCTGCGGAACGATGGGGCCGGCCAGCTTGTCGGTGATCGTGCCGTCCGGCATGACGATGAAGGTCTCGGGCACGCCGGTAATGCCCATCTGCACGCCGATGCGCGCGTCCGGATCGCTCAGCGTCCGCACATATGGGTTTTCGTGCTGGTTCAGGAAGTTGCGTGTGTCCTGCGGCTGGTCCTTCCAGGCGATGCCTATGATCGGCACGCCCTTGGCCTTCAGCGCCAGCAACTGCGGGTTTTCGGCGATACAGGGCACGCACCACGACGCGAAGATATTGACAACGATGGGCCGGTCATAGGTGGCTGCCAGTGTCTTCAAGTCCTGCAGGCTGCCGTCGTCGAGATCGGCCAGGACTTGCGTCGGCACCGACTTGCCGATCATTTCGCGCGGTTCGTAGTTGGGTTTTTTATGAAAGTTGAACCAGCCGAGCACGGCCAGGAGGCCGGCCAGGACGATCAGCGGCAGCAGCGCCAGGACGCGTTTCACTTTTTGCTCTCCGCAGCCGCGGCCTGAAGCGCCGCCAGTTGCTTTTTGCGCTCGGCGTGAGCGCGCAAGGTCAGCACGACCAGTCCGATCAGCCCCAGCGCCGTGGCGCCATAAGAGCCCCAGACGAAAAAGACGTATTTGCCCATGTCGAGATCGAGATGCATCAGTTGAAACTCAGGCGGGCGCGGAGCGCACGGTATTTGCGGTTGAGGATTTCGGTATCGAGCCGGATCAGGAATAGCCACAGCATCAGGAACAGGTAGGCCAGCCCCATGACATAAAGCGGCCAGCGCATCGAGGCTTCGATGGTCGGCCCGCCCTTGACGAAGATTGACGCGCCCTGGTGCAGGCTGTTCCACCATTCGACGGAAAACTTGATGACCGGCAGGTTGATCAGGCCGACCAGGGCCAGGATGGCGGTCGACTTGGCGGCGCGCTGTTCATCCTCGATCGAGGCATGGAGCGCGATATAACCGATATAGAAGAGGAACAGGACCAGCACCGAGGTCATGCGGCCGTCCCACTGCCACCACGTGCCCCACATTGGCTTGCCCCATAGCGAACCGGTCAGCAGGGCCAGCGCAGTGAACACAGCTCCGATTGGCGCGATCGCCTTGGCGGCGGCATCGGCCAGCGCGTGACGGAAGATCAGGCCGAAGAAGCTGGCCACGCCCATGATGCTGTAGGCAACTAGCGCCATCCAGGCGGCCGGCACATGGATATACATGATGCGGACAGTGTCGCCTTGCTGGTAGTCCTCGGGCGACAGGAAGCTGAGCGCCAGGCCCCAGACGAGCAAGGCAGCGGCTACCGCGCCCAGCCACGGCCGGACAGGTCGTGCGACGGACGAGAAACGCTCGGGATTGGCTAGCCAGTTGATCATGTTGCCGAGATAAGGGTTTTGGTGGCAACGAGCAAGGTCGTTTGCGTGCGGCAAGACACCCCACCACCACATCTCACTCACTGCGTTCGTTCGTGCGGTCCCCCTCCCCATCGCTGCGCGACCGGGAGGAGTGATTGCGCTCCGTTTCTCCTCCCTGTCGCGCCGCGATGGGGAGCAACCAAGGGGATCAGGCGTCTTTGGT
>CBFGPQ010000111.1:0-12476 GCA_965650705.1 uncultured Asticcacaulis sp.
CCGTCGACATGCTGACCAAGGCCGCGATCCGGGAAATGATCATCCCGTCGCTGCTGCCGGTCCTGTCGCCGGTCGTCCTGTTCGCCGTCGTCTACTATATCGGCGGCACGGTCGAAGCCTTTGAGGCCCTGGGTGCCATGCTGCTGGGCGTTATCGTCACCGGCATCTTTGTCGCCATCTCGATGACCTCGGGCGGCGGCGCCTGGGACAACGCAAAGAAGTCCTTTGAAGACGGCTTCGTCGACAAGGACGGCGTCAAGCACATGAAGGGCTCCGATGCGCATAAGGCGTCGGTAACCGGCGATACGGTCGGTGATCCTTACAAGGACACGGCCGGTCCGGCGATCAACCCGATGATCAAGATCACTAACATCGTGGCTTTGCTGATGCTGGCGGTCCTGGCTGGCGGTCACTGATCCGTTTGGTTCTGAACAGAAAGCCCCGCGAGCGATCGCGGGGCTTTTTCCATGACAAGCAGAACCTAGAAAAAAAGCCCCGGACGACATCCGGGGCTTTTTCTGAAACTATAAGGCCTCTGCTATTCGCGTCGGCGCTGGCGGCCGGGATCGGTGTCGCGGCTGTTGTCGATGCGCTGCTGGCCGACAGTGCCGAGGATCTGTTCCAGGGCGGTGAGCGAGCGGCCGCGCGTCGGCGTCTTTTCCGGCGTTGGTGTCAGGGCCCGGCCATCAGCCAGGGTCAGGGTCTTGACCGAGGCAACCGTCTTGGCGTCCTTGTCGAACTTGACGACCGTGACGTTGCGCGACGTGACTTTCGGCTGCTTGTAGGTCATCTTCATCGACACCTGGTCGACATAGTACCATTCGGTCGGATCGTAGAGCGAGGTCTGCGATGGCGTGCCCAGCTTGTCGAGCACGGCGGCTTCGGTGTCGCCGACGGCAATATCCGTCGCAGGGTTGGCGTCATACTGCAAATACCCCGCCTGCTTAAGGGTCGGCGCACAGGCGGTCATCGTAAGGAGCGCACTAAGCGCGCCCAGGGCCATAACAGACTTGATTCCGAAAGTATGCGGACGCGGAGCCATGAAAATCCTTACACGTGGCGCGAAACCCGTTTGACCTATAACGAAATAGGGCTTACGGCAAGGGTAAGGCCGAAAGAAGGCCGGTTACAAGGTATTTTTTCGCAGGCTTGCCACACAGAGCTGGCGACAGCCGCGGGGACGCCAGATGCAGTTCAATCTCGATCGCCTCAAAGCCTTTTTCCAGCCCCGCGCCGTGACGCGCACGGGCGAGAAGCTTTATGCTTCCTGCGTGTCGCAGGCCCGTTTGCCGGTCTTCTATCTTGACTACGGCATTGAAGACGCTATCGGCGCGCGTTTCGAACTTTTGACCTTTCACGTCGGAACAGTGATTCACACGCTCAAGGGTCTGCAGGGCGACGATCGCCGCCGCGAACAGGCGCAGGACACGGCCCAGGCCCTGTTCGACGCCTTCCTGCTGGCGCTCGACAACACGCTGCGTGAGCAGGGGACGGGTGACCTCAGCGTGCCGAAGAAGATGAAGCCGCTGGCCGAAACCATCTATACCCGCATGAAGCACTGGGAAGACCTGTGGGCTAGGGGCGCTAGCCGCGAAGATCAGGCGGGTTACGCGGCGCGGACCATTTTTGCCGGGGTTGGCTTTGACGGTGAAGTCGCCGAAGAGGGCGGCGTGCCGGCTGCGGCGCTGGCCTTTGCCGACTATATTGATGATATGCGCTCAAGCCTGACGGTGGACGATATCCTGGACGGCCGCATCCTTTGGCCGGAACCCCAGGCGTTGGAATCGGCCGATGCCGCCCAAGGCGCTTAAGAGAACGGGCTGCGTAAGAGAGATGACGATGAGTGATTCCCAAATGGACGAAAGCCTGTGGACGCACACAGTGCGCTTTGATGCGGCACGGCGTGGCTTGGCGCTGGACCTGACCGCGGATGAAGCAACGCGGAAGAGAATTGCCGATTCGTTCGGCATGATTTCGCTGGACGGCCTGAAGATCCACGCTGAAACGCGCAGCCTGCCTGGCATCAAGCCGGTGGTACGGGTGCGTGTCGCGCTCGACGGTGAAGTGACGCAGGAATGCGGCGTCAGCCTTGAGCCTTTCAGCCATCCCATCTCCAGCGAGATCGAGGTCGACGTCATCCAGGCGGCCGACGTCACCGACGAAATCGCGCCGGTCGGCGAAAACGAGCTCCGTCTCGATGATCTCGATGAACCGGACGTGGTTTCCAACGGCCAGATCGATATCGGCCAGTACGCCATCGAAGCACTTGGCGAGGCCTATGATCCGTTCGCGCGAAAGCCGGGCGTGGTGTTCGAGGAGCCCGAAGCCGAAGCCGAACCGTCGCCCTTCGCCGTTCTGGCCAAGCTAAAGCGGGATGAATGAGCAAACTGAGGCTTGCATGGTCGCAAACAAACGTTATTTTCGCCTCAAACACCGGCCTGTTTTCACCCTCGAACAGCGCGCGGAAAGACTGTAACAGGGTTTGCCAGATTTACGGGGTTTGTATCCGTCCGTGTCGACACTTGTAGAAACTCCGTTGGATTCCTCTCAACAAAGGAGCGCTCCCCAAGACGCTCTGGTCATCGCGATTGACGCCATGGGCGGCGACCACGGACCTCCCGTGACTGTCGCAGGCGCGGCCATCGCCTTGAAGACCAATGACCGGCTGTTCTTTCAGCTCCATGGCGATGGCGCGAAGATCGAGGCGGAGCTCGGCAAACATCCGGAGCTAAAGGCGCGCAGCGTCGTGCGCCACACCGACCAGTTCATCGCCATGGACGAGAAGCCGGCCCAGGCGATCCGCCGCCGCAACACGTCCCTGGCCAACGCCATCCATGCCGTGAAGGCGGGCGAGGCGGGGGCGGTGATATCCGCTGGCAATACGGGCGCGCTGATGGCGCTGTCCAAGATGATTCTCAGAATGCTGACCCATGACCTCGAACGCCCGGCGATCGGCTGTTCGTGGCCCAATCCGAACGGTTTCGGTACGGTGCTGGACGTTGGCGCCAATGTGACGTCGGATGCGCGTCAGCTCATTGAATTCGCGCTGATGGGCGCTGCCTTCCACCGCGCTGTGCGCGGCGTCGAAAAGCCGTCGATCGGTCTGCTGAACGTCGGTTCCGAGGACCTCAAAGGGCATGACGAGGTCCGCGAGGCGCACCGCCTGCTGCGCGCCAATGCCTTCGGCCTCAACTATCACGGCTTTGTCGAAGGCACTGATTTGTGCGAAGGCACGACGGACGTCGTCGTGACCGACGGCTTTACCGGCAATATCGCGCTGAAGACCGCCGAAGGCGCCGCGCGTTTCATGCAGGATATGTTGCGCACGGCCTTCAAGTCGTCACTGCTGGCGATGATCGGCGGTATGCTGGCCAAGCCGGCCCTAAAGAAGACGCTCAAGCGCATAGATCCCGGCGAGGCCAATGGTGGTCCGCTGCTGGGGCTTAACGGCATCGTCATCAAGAGCCACGGCGGCGCCGATGCGCGCTCATTCGCCAACGCCGTCAAGGTCGGCGTCTCGCTGGCATCCAGTAGTTATCAGCAGGATCTGGCCAGGTCGCTCTCGCAACTCACGGATCATCTCGCCGCCGCACAGGCCGCGAGCGATGCGGGCCTTGCGGAAAGCGCTCCGACGACAGATATCAAGGGTCTCGCCATGGCGGCGGACAATAAGGTTTCGTAAGACATGCGCGTTTTGAGATCCGCCGTCACCGGTGTCGGCGGCTACCTGCCCCCTAGGATCATGACAAACCACGATATAGCGAAGATCGTGGATACGTCCGATGAATGGATCGTTGAGCGTACGGGCATCCGCCAGCGCCATGTCATCGAGGATGGCGGCAAGACGTCCGATCTGGCTGTGGAAGCCGCCAAGGTGGCATTGGCCGCTGCCGGCAAGACGCCCGCCGATGTCGATATGATCGTCGTGGCCACGACCACGCCCGACATGCCGTTTCCGTCGACAGCCTCTATCGTCCAGCAGAAGCTTGGCATCGCGCCGTGTCCGGCCTTCGATGTCCAGGCCGTGTGTTCGGGCTTCGTCTATGCGCTCGGTGTCGCCGACGGCTTCGTGGCGCGCGGCATGAGCCGCTGCGTGCTGGTTATCGGCGCCGAAGCCATGTCGCGTCTGCTCGACTATACCGATCGCGGCACCTGCATCCTGTTCGGTGACGGCGCCGGGGCCGTAGTGCTGGAGCCTGTCGAAGGCGAGGGCGGCAATGCCGATACCGGTATTCTTGGCTTTGACCTGCGCTGCGACGGCACCAAGACTGACCTGCTTTATGTCGATGGTGGCGTCTTCGAAGATGAAAACCGTATTGGCAAGATCCGTATGCAGGGCAACCAGGTCTTCAAGCACGCGGTGCACAAGATTGCCCAAGCCATTGAAGCGGCGGTCGAAAAATCGAACCTGACGATCGAGGACATCGACTGGTTCATCCCACACCAGGCCAATCAGCGCATCCTGAACGGCGTGGCCGAGCGCCTGGGCCTGGACGAGCATAAGGTCATCTCGACCGTGGCCCTGCACGCCAACACCTCGGCGGCGTCGATCCCGTTGGCCTGGTACGAAGGCGTCAAGGACGGCCGCATCAAGGCTGGCGACGTGGTGCTGATTGAGGCGCTCGGTGGCGGCCTGACCTGGGGTGCGGCGGCGATCAGGTTATAGACTGTAGGCGGTCAGGTTACGGTTGCGGTTTATGACGCACGGACCTGATTTCCTTGGCATAAGGCGCTGACTTCGCGTCTCAGGGTGGCACTTTTCCCCAGTCCGATGTTTTCTGTGACCAGTTGGGCTTAAGCCTTTGACGCTAGCCGGAATTTGCGTCATTGTGCCCCTGCGGGGCGTGGTGACATGCGGGCGACTCATGCTATGCCTGTCTCGTTTCTTGTTTTTCGCGCTTTGTTTCGCAAAGCGCTTCAGGTGCCGATTAGAACAAGCCGGAGCTGACCATGAAAACGCAAACCTTGACGCGCGCTGAACTGTTCGAAGACGTCCACAACGAGTTGGGTTTGCCGCGCCAGGAATGCGCCGCCATCGTCGAGCGGACGTTGGATCTGGTCGTCGAGGCGCTGGAACGCGGTGAAATGGTCAAGCTGTCGGGCTTTGGCGTATTCCAGGTGCGCGAAAAGAACGCCCGCGTTGGCCGCAACCCCAAGACCGGCAAGCCGGCGGCGATCGATCCGCGCAAGGTCATTTCGTTCCGCGCGTCGCAGATCATGAAGGCCCGCGTCGACGCCGGCACTCACGAGTAATCTCCAGAGTTAGTGCGGGATTAGCCGTGAGCAAGGGCCCATTAGCCTTAAGAACCATTTCAGAAACCGCTGACCAACTGGGCGTGCAGCAGCATGTGCTCCGGTTCTGGGAAACCAAGTTTCCCTTCATCCGCCCGACCAAACGCGCCGGCGGACGCCGTTTCTACCGTCCCCAGGACATCGACATGCTGATGGGGGTGAAGACCCTGCTATACGATCGCGGCTATACCATCCGCGGCGTGCAGAAGCTGTTCAAGGACGAGGGCCAGAAGGCCATTCTGGGCGCCAATGCAGCGGCGGCGGGCGAGGCCTCCGTCGCCACGGAATCGGGCCTGGCCATGGCGGACGATATTGCCGAAGCGGTCGCCGAAGCCGGAGGCACGGCCTATGCCTTTACGCCCGCCGACCTGGCCTCGATGCAGAAGATATCGCAGGAGACACGCGACAAGTTTCTCGATATTGCCAAGGCGCTGGAAGAAGCGCAGGAGACCTTGGGGCGTCAACTGGGCCGCAATGGCCGTGGCGTCAATCGCGGCAAGTTTTCCTGATCTGTCCGCCAGCGGTGGAAAATTCCCGGAAAAGCTTATCCGGGGATTGCGGGGGCCGGGTTTCCTCTCTATAAGCCGCATCCTTGCCGGTCACGGAACCGTGTCCGGCAAGACAATGACGGAGCGTGGCGCAGCCTGGTAGCGCACTTGACTGGGGGTCAAGGGGTCGCAGGTTCGAATCCTGTCGCTCCGACCATTCGATGAAAAAGGCCGGATCCCTCGGGACCCGGCCTTTTTATCTTACAATGTCCAAAATCTTACTGTCCCGCGGCGCTTTTGACGGCGACGCGGAGTTCGGTCTGCATCTTGGCGACATCTTCCGACCAGTTGTAGCGCAGGGCAACGGTCAGCGAATCGTCGGCGCCGGCGAAGTCGTTCTTGAAGACCAGGGCGACGCCGCGTGCCGCGTAGAACTTGCCGCGATCCTCGTCGTTCAGGTCGTAGGTGTTGATCAGCACCTTGTCGGCGAAGGCGATCAACTGGTCGAAGCGTTGCAGTTGCATCAGGGTTGCCAGATATTCCGACTGTAGGGCATGGTCGTGCGGATAGAGGGCCAGGCCCTTGCCGAAGGCTGTCAGAGCGCCTTCGAAATCACCCTGTTCATACTTGATCCAGCCGACCGTATAGGCCAGCGCGCTGTGGTTCAGGTTCGGCTGCTTGACCAGCGGCAGGTTGGCGGGGAGGCCGGTGTCGATGCCCTTGGCGCGCAGGATTGAGAGCTGGAAGAACTGATAGTCGGTATAGGCGTTGATATGGTTGCCATTGCAGGTCTCGGGACGGATCTCATAAGGCAGCAGGCCGTTGAGTTGCGTCTGGAGCGCCGGCAGGACGGCGGCCTGACCGGCCTTATCACCGGCGGTCATCGCCTTGAAGGCGACCGCTAAGTTGTCAGCCAGGCCCTGCGACTGTGTGAAGTATGTGTCGCAGATCGGTGCGCCGGCGGCGCTATCGACAGCCGCCATGCTGGCGACGGTGCGATCGGCCGAAAAGACGCCTTCGGTCACCGCCTGGTCGGATGCCGTGGCGGTCTTGCCGGTCGACGTTGCGGCAGGCTGCGACTTGGCGGTGGCGACCGGCGCGCCGGTCTTGATCGCGTCAAGCTGGCGCAGCGCCATGGAAGTCGCCAGGCCATGCGGACGCGGTGTCTGGGGCGTCGCTTCGGGAGATAACCTGGTCAGGGCGGGCAGGTTCTCAGCCATCGCCAGGGATGCGGTCATCAGGACGGTGGTGCCGAGAAGGGCAGAAATCGTACAACGAAATGTGCGTGACATATAAACCCCCAAATAAAAACTGGCGTTAACCATTGTGGCCATGAATACACGGAATGGCGGCGGCGGCAACATAGCAGAACACTGTTTTTGACGGCGTGTGGCCTGGCCGCGCTAGGCCCCCGCCATCGCCAGCGCAGACCTCATTATAAAGGTGAGCGTTATTGCGGAGCCTATGTTATGGTCTGCCAACTGTGATCGGAGGGGAATCATGCGCGGGATTTTGGCCGGACTTATAAGCCTGATGCTTGGGGCAGGCGTTGCCGAGGCCGCTGATCGTCCGGTTCCGCCACCAGTACCGCCGCTGGACACGATGCACGCTAAGCCGGTCAAGTCTGTCTTTGCCCGGACATTTAAACTTGGCACGAAGCCGTTCCGCTATAGTGACGTTGTTGTGGCCAATCTTCCCAAGGCTATCGGGGCAGGTGCCGTTGATACGCTCGCAGGGCTCGCGTGGGTATGTTTCGACCTTCCATCAGGTCAGCGCGTGTGGTTTTCAGGAGAGGGGCATCTTGATTTCAATACGATCACGCTTGCGCGTAGCGGGGGGGCATCCAGCCGCTGTGCCGCCATGCCCGCTAAGTTCACGTCCGTGATTATCGATCCGGATCTGCGTATAGGTATGAGCCGGACAGAGGTACTCAAGCGCCTCGGCGAACCGTCCCGTCAGGTCGACAACTGGTTGGTCTACAGCAGTGAATATCAGCACGGCCGCACCGGTCTGGCGATTCAGTTCGACGGCGACAAGGCTGCCTTTATCTCGGCATCCAACTGGCCGTTCAACTGACGCTGTCACGGAACTGTCATGATAAAGTCTTATATTAGCTGTGTGAGAACGAATTACCGACCCCGGTTACCTCGATCTGTTCCACCGCCTTCGCGGTGTCTCACGATTTCCATGATCGTTACGCTGACCAGCCTGCCATTTCGGCGGGCTTTTTTGTGCCCGGATGCCGGGCAAGGAGACTGAATGAAGACTGACTTGGCCCTCTGGCAGGCCATAAACGCCTACGATGTCGATGCCGCTGACGTGGCATTGCCTTTCAGCCGGCGCCTGGCGCGTGACAACGGCTGGAGCGCGGAATTCACACGCCGCGCCATCGACGAATATAAGAGGTTCATCTACCTCGCCTGTGTCTCAGGCCGCACGGTGACGCCGTCCGAAGAGGTCGACGGCGTCTGGCACATGCACCTGATCTACACACGCGACTACTGGGATCGGTTCTGTGGCGAGATACTGAGGCGTCCCATCCACCATAGCCCGACGCAAGGTGGACAGGGAGAGGCGGACAGACATCGCCGGTGCTACCGGCAAACCCTTGAACTTTATCGTACGGAATTCGGCACCGAGCCGCCGGAGGCGATGTGGCCGAACGAAACCATCCGTTTCGGGCCGGATTTCACACGTGTCATCGACAGCCGGACCCATCTGATATTGCCTAAACGGTACGCGTTTCCCAGTGTCTCGGGCGCGGCAATGCTTGCGCTTGCGGCCTGTTCACCTGCCAAGGTGTGGCACGACGTTGGGCTGGGCATCTTCGTATTGGTCATTGCCGTGTTTGTTATCTCGGGCCTTGTATCGGGGGCCAAGCGGCCGAAAGGCAAGGGTGATGGCTCCGGTTCAGGCTGCGGCGGCGGGTGCGGCTCTGGTTGTGGAGGTGGCTGTGGCGGCGACTAGGCTACTTTTTCCGCTTCGACTTGTAATCTTCCGACCACGATATCAACGGGATTATCGGCACGCCCCACAGGGTTCCGGCCAGGCCGTAGAACAGCAGTTGAACCCAGAGAAGCTGAGGCAGGTGGCTGCCGATATCGCTGACGATCACGACATAGACGATCAGAAAAACGATAATCCCAAGACACGCAATGGCGCGGCGCTGGGGCAGGCTGAGCTTGCGCGGTTTGTCGTCCATCAGCGGCGCTCGAATGCCCGCGACAGGTGAAACAGGCCGAGCAGGACGGCAGCGCCCAGAAGCGATACCCACAGGATCGGAAAGAACTGGTTGCGGATCATCTCGGCGGAGACGAGAAAGAAGTTGAGCAGGCAGGCGCCGAAGATGCCGACAAACAGGTTGATCGGAAAGCTGAAGCGGCTTTTCGACAGGAGATTGGCGATCCAGCCGACGACCAGGCCCGCGAAAATGGCAAGGATGTAGTTTTCCGCGGTCATAGGTCCATCCTCTGATTCTTTTACGTTACTGCCTTGAAATCGCCGGAGCGCTGTGGGCAAATCGCGCCGTCTTATCCCTTCGTTACCGTTTTCGGACGATAACGGCAAGACGGCCCGTATGGCGGTGTCGCCGTACGATGCAATTGCGTTGTTGTAGAGGCGTTCTGTTGCGACTTCCCCTGAAATCCCCGTCGGTCGCGGCCTGGCTTTTTGTCGCCGCATTTCTGATTTTCGCGCTCATCGCCGTCGGCGGCGCCACGCGTCTGACCCAGTCGGGCCTGTCGATTACCGAGTGGAAACCGATTTCCGGCATCATTCCGCCGATGAGCGATGCGGCCTGGATGGCTGAGTTCGAAAACTACAAGAAGATTCCGCAATATTCCCAGATTAACGCCCACATGAGCGTTGACGACTTCAAGAGCATTTATTGGTGGGAGTGGGCGCACCGTGTCCTGGCGCGGCTGCTGGGCTTCGTCTACCTGCTGCCGTTTGTCTGGTTCCTGATCCGCAAGGAAATGCCCAAACGCATCATATGGCGGGCAGGCCTAGCCATCGGCATGATCCTGTTCCAGGGCGCCGTCGGCTGGTGGATGGTCGCTTCGGGCCTGACCAAGCGCGTGTTTGTGGCGCCTGAAATGCTGATGGCGCACCTTTCCATGGCGCTGATCCTTCTGATGTGGACGATATGGACGGGACTGGAAGCCGGGGCAGGAGAAAACCGCGGCCGGGGCGCGCCCCCGGGCTGGAAAATCGGCGGCTTCGCGCTCATGGCCATCGTCTTCTTGCAATGTATGCTGGGGGCTTTGGTCGCCGGCAACCACGCTGGCCTGCTTTACAACGACTGGCCGCTGATGAACGGCTGGTTCATGCCCTATGTCGACTGGTCGCGCGGCGCCTATATCACGCTCTTTCACGACCAAGGATGGGTGCAGTTCATCCATCGCATGAACGCCTACCTGCTGTTTGTCTTCGCGATCGCGTTTGCCGCGCTGACGGGGCGCAAGTGCCAGGACGACGGTCTGAAGACCCTGGCCTGGGGCGTGGCCGGCGCGGTCACTGTACAGGCGGGGCTTGGTATCGCGACGTTGTGGACCGTGGTCAATTTCTGGCTGGCCCTGGCGCACCAACTGATGGCCATTATTGTATTGGCTTTGAGCGTGCTTTTGGCATGGAAGTTGGGGCGCGCCGATCGGGTGTTCCGGCGCGGTGGGTTTTAGAGTATGGCAATTTTAGTTTGATTCCTGGAAGGTCCCCCTTCCGGCACGGCGCAAGCGCCGCGCCACCTTCCCCGTAAACGGGGAAGGAAAAACGCAACAATATCAGGTAATTCCTTCCCCGTTTACGGGGAAGGTGGCAGCAAGCGTAAGCGAAGCTGACGGAAGGGGGATTTCCGGTATCAAGACGTCTGCGGGCTTACGCATCACGCTCTAAATCTTCAAAAAAAGCCCTCTCTGCCGGACAGAAAGGGCTTTTTATTAGGCCTGTACGGCCGTGTCCTTGAAGCCGTTCCACGGCCCGGTAATTGCGACCGTCATGCCGTTTGCTTGCAGGTTGGCAAACAGGGTCGAGCCGTCCGGCGAGAAGCAGACGCCCGCCCATTCCGAATTCTGCGGATTGACGTTGCGCGCGAAGGTCGCGACCTTGCCTTGCGGGGTCACAATGCGCAGGTGGTTGATCAGCACGTCCGAATAGCGGTCCTCGCAGACGAACAGATGACCCCACGGGGCGACGGTGAGATTGTCGGCATAGTCGAGCACAGTCTGGTCGCCGGATTCGACGAACAGATCGATGATCCCAGGGTGTTTGGCTTCGTCGCTGGTGCCTTCATGAGCGGAAGGCGTGTAGCGCATGATCTGGCCAAAGCCGTGCGGCCCGCCGGCGGTGCAGGCAAAGAACAGTTCGCCATTGCCCCAATGGATGCCTTCGCCACGGACAAAACGCGCCGCGCCCAAAGCGAAGCCTTCTTCGCGCAGGGTATCGTCCGGGCTTTCAACGTTCTTCAGGTCGATCCATGAGGTGGCAAAACGGTCGCCCATCTTCCACAGCGTGCTGGTCTGGTTGCCTGTTTCGGCCTTCAGTGCATCGCGGATCACCAGGGCTTGCAGCTTGCCGCCGTGATGCAACTGGCCCTTGTGCGCCGGGATAAAGCGATAGAACAGGCTGTTGGGGCGGTCTTCGGTCAGATAGACGATACCCGTGCGCGGATCGACGCAAGCTGCCTCGTGCTCGAAGCGGCCCATGGCCTTGAGCGGTACCGGATCGACCAGGCCTTTGTACTTCGAAGGCACTTCGAAAACCCAGCCATGGTCCTTCTTGACGCCTTCGCCGGCGCGGATGTTGCTTTCTTCGCAGGTCAGCCACGAACCCCACGGCGTCAGGCCGCCGGCGCAGTTGGTCGACGTGCCGGTTAGCGACAGATAGTGGCTTTCCAGCGCCTGCGTCTTGATATTGTAGATCAGGGTCGAGGTGCCGCCACCCAGAGGGAAGTCGTCGTCAGCCGTAAAGTCATAGACCTTGCTGCGGTCGAGCTTGTCCATGTTCTGGCCCTGGCCGCCGACCGGGAACTGGTTGCGCGTCTTGTGGTTCAGTTCGTGGTTGCGGACCAGGATGACCTTATCCGGATCGGAATGGGCAAAGGCGGCCATGCCATCGTGTTTGCCCGGCACCAATAGCCCGTCGTCCATGGTTTCGCCCATCCGCGAGAAGATACGGTAGGTGAAGCCTTCGGGCAGTTCGATCAGGCCGGCGGGGTCGGCCTTGAGGCGGCCATAACCTTCGACCTCGTTCTTATAACCCGGGTCCGTCTTGGGGTCGGCCGGGCGCACGGCGGCGCGGGCATTAAGACCCATGAAAGCCAGGGAGGTGGCGGCCGAACCGGCCAGGAAGTGGCGACGCGATAAAGACATAGGAGACCTGAGTGTTGTGTCGGGTGAAACGGTTAGACCAAAGTACGTCCGTCGCATAGAGTGCGGCCATCAAACTTTTATGACGCATTTTAGCGGTAATTTAATACCTAAGAGAATTTTCTCAATAAAATCATATTGATACGGCCAATTTTGTTTAAAATTATGCGTTGACACTCTAAGGAGCCTCCTGTACATGACGCGCCTCTTCGCCGCGCAGGGGCTAACCTTGCGCGACAATCCAAGGAATTTCTCATGTTGACGTCCACAACCGCGGCTCTCAAGCCCGCCGATGTCGAGAAGAAGTGGATCGTGATCGACGCTCAGGATGCCG
>CBFGPQ010000112.1:0-12409 GCA_965650705.1 uncultured Asticcacaulis sp.
ATCAAGTACGGGCTGAACGGCAACTATGTCCGGCTGTCGCACTATCCGCATTCGGAGGTGACGACGCGCATGGCTGACGAGATGGGCCTTTTGGTCTGGAGCGAAATCCCGGTCTACTGGACGGTCAATTTCGCACGGCCGGAAACCCTGATGGTGGCGCGCAAGATGCAGGCGGAGAACATCCTGCGTGACCGCAACCGGGCATCAGTGGTGATCTGGAGCGTCGGCAACGAAACGCCGATCAGCGAAACGCGCACGGCCTTCCTAAAACGCCTGGCGGACGACACCCGCGCGCTCGACGGGACGCGCCTGGCCAGTGCGGCCTTGATGACCGAACGCGAGATTGTCGACGGTCATATCGACATGAAGATCGAGGACCCGCTGGTGGCGTCGCTCGATGTCATGGCCATCAACACCTATAACGGCTGGTACGGCAACGACAAGATCGAGGACGTGCCGGCGACGCAGTGGCACAGCCATTGGAACAAGCCGCTGATCCTGTCGGAGTTCGGTGCCGATGCGCAGTTCGGTTTCCACGACGAGGCCGCCAAGCCGCGCTTCAGCGAGGAATACCAGGCACTCTATTACACGAACACCCTGGCCATGGCGGACAAGATTCCGTTCCTGAGCGGGCTGTCACCGTGGATTTTGAAAGACTTCCGCTCGCCGCGGCGCCAGCACATCTATCAGAAGGGCTGGAACCGCAAGGGTGTGGTGTCGGAAACCGGCCAGCGAAAGATGGCGTTCAAGGTGCTGTCGGATTATTTCGCCGGGAAGGCGGAAACGACACGGTAGCATTTTCGGGGTTTGCGGGTGTGCCGTGGCGAAAGTACAGCTTTCGCCCGCCACGGGCCCCAAGTCTTTCCTGGTCCAACAAGAAAGCCTCGCCCCAAAAGGGCGAGGCTTTCTTGTTGGAATAGAATAGGTTTGTGGGGTCACGGACCCCACGCCCCAGAAGTTTACCGCGTTCGTTCCCCCGTTCCTCGCGTAAACACCCGATCGCCCGCGATCACCTCCGCCGCCGCCAGATCGCATGTGGCATGCAGTTCGTCGTAAATCGGTGCGAAATCCGTGTGCACCAACTCCAGCAGGCAATCAATGGACGGCAGGACGAAATAGCTCTCCTGGAAATCGTCAATGCGGTACAGGGTCCGCATCACCCGCCTCAGATCAAAGCCGATCCGGTTGGGCGATGGATCCTCCAGCGCAAAGCGCGTTTCTGAAAATGACGACAAGATCCCGGCGCCGAAAATCCGCAAGGCTCCCGCCTCCTCGACCAGGCCGAATTCGACCGTGTACCAGTAAAGCCTGGCCAGCCGGTCCAGTTCCCCCAGCCGTCCGGCACGCCGGCCGCCTTCGCCATAGGCCTGCATGAAGTCGGCCATGACCGGGTTCATCATCATCGGCACGTGGCCGAAGACATCGTGGAACACGTCCGGTTCCTGAAGATAATCAAGCTCATGCGCCTTGCGGATAAACTGCCCGGCCGGAAACCGCCGGTTGGCCAGATGGTCGAAGAACACATCATTCGGCACCATGCCCGGCACCGCCACCACCTGCCAACCCGTACGCTGCATCAGCACGTCACTGAGTTTCTCAAAATTCGGAATTGTGTCCGCGGCGATCGGCAGGTCGCGCAATCCATCGAGATAGGCCTGGCACGCACGTCCGGGCATAAGCGCCATCTGGCGCTCGAACAGCGTCCGCCACACGCCGTGCTCGTCCGCTGTATAGGCTTGCCAGTCCTGCGCAATCGTCCAGTCTGGCCGTTCAGGGACATAGCCGCCGACCACGCCATGCTTTTCAGAAACGATTTGATCCATGGCATCCTCCGGTAAGAATGATGCCATGAATTTTGTTTCATTTGCAAATATCTTTGCTGTGAACCCTATAGCCCCGAGTCGGCAATCAGCTTTTTCATGGCGTCGAGATAGGCGATGTAGGCCTTGCGCCCCTCAGGCGTGAGCGTGACCATGGTCTGCGGCTTCTTGCCGACAAAGGCCTTGTCGATGATGACATATCCAGCCTCTTCCAGCTTGCGGAGCTGAACCGACAGATTGCCGTCCGTCGCCTGAAGCTTGGCCTTGAGCAGGGGAAAGTCCGCCGCCCCCGCTGTCGACAAATAGGCCATGACCCCCAGGCGCAATCGTCCGTGAATGACATCGTCGATCGCGTCGATATTGAAATCGTCCATGGCCTAGCCTTTTGCCGGCCGCATCAGGATCAGCCCCGGCAAGGTGGCGAACAGGATCAGGCACCCGGCATAGGCCAGCATCTGTTCCGGCCGGGTCGCCAGAAAGGCGAGGCCCGGCGCCACAAGGAAACAACCGGCGCATATCCATTTGAGCCAGCCCTGGCTGGACACCACGGCCGCCACCCACCAGCCAATGCCATACAAAATCAGGATCATGGGCGCGATCAAGGCCGTCATGGCTTCGATCGAATGTATGCGCGCGCCGGCCGCTATCATGCAAAAGCCAAGCGCGGCAATCGCCAGGCCAACCGCCGACCAGACGGATTGTACAGCCCTCGCGGCCGGGTGAGGCGAACAGGCATGTCGCCCCGTGGGCAGCAGGAAGGTCAGGCCGAACACAATGCCCGCCCCCAGCCAGACCGCGACCGGATACCAGGGATTGCCCAGCGGCAGCAGGCCTGACTGAAAGCTGTATTGGGCCAGCGATGCCGCGCCGAATACAAGTCCGGCCCAAAATATCGGTGCACCCCGGATAACCGGGCGCGAGCCGTCTTCGGCCAGCGATTTCATATAGGCGATATCGTCGTGCAGGGTTGAGTTGGACATTTACGTGCCTCCGTGAGCGGTGATATCAAAATACTAAAGAACTTTATTTTGTAAAGTTGATTTTCACCATAACCCCAATCATGACTCTTTTGTAATCTCTACGCCCTTGCCTGGCCGCCACAAGCCGTTAGTTTCAAATGTCAGTATCCAAACAAAAGGCAGGGGCCTACGTGCGTTATTTCCTCAAATCCCTATATGTCGTGTCCGTGACGGCCTTGATAGCCTGCGCCGCACCTTCATTTTCGCAGACCGCACAGGGTACGATGACGACCGTCGCCAAACAGATCCCGTCCAATCCGAACATAACCCCTAACGCCGCCGCCGATCCGCGCGCCTTCCTCGACGCCATAGAAGGCAAGGAGGCGCTCGACTGGGCGATTGCGCGCAATGCCAGGACACTCGACCGCCTGTCCCAAGACCCGCGCTTTGGCCAGTACCAGGCCGAGATGCTGAAGATCCTGCAGGCAACCGACCGCATCCCCATGCCAAGCTTCGAACACGGCGGCATGATCGACAATTTCTGGCAGGACGCCGACCATAAGCAGGGTGTGTGGCGGCGCACGACCTGGGAATCGTACAAGACCAGTGATCCGAAGTGGGAAACGATCTTCGACGTCGATGCCCAATCGAAGATCGACGGCAAGATGTGGGTCTTCAACGGCTCGGACTGCCTGCCGCCGGACAATCGTTACTGCCTGATCAGCCTGGCCGATGGCGGCACCGACGCCGATATCGTGCGTGAATTCGATACAAAAACCAAAACCTTCGTACTCGGAGGCTTCGATCTGCCGGCCGGCAAGCAGAATGTCAGTTGGGTGGATAAGGATACCCTCTATGTTTCGCGCGAATGGCAACCCGGGGAACTGACAACCTCGAGCTATCCCTATATCACAAAGAGGCTGAAGCGCGGCCAGAAGCTGGAAGACGCCGTTGAGGTCTTTCGCGGCAGCAAGGACGACGTTTCCGCCGGGCGCTATGTCCTGCGCGACATCGATGGCGCCTATGTCATGGACCTGGCCTATACACGACCAAGCTTCTTCGAAACGATAACGCATTTCTACGCGGATGAAGGGCCGGTCACCCTGCCCTTGCCGCTGACCTCCAGCTTCGAGGCCTATCACAAGGGGCAGGCTGTCTATCGCCTGAAGTCCGATTGGACGAGTGCCAAAGGCACGGTATACAGTTCCGGCGCCATCATCGCCTTCGACCTCAAGACTGCGTTGAAAGACCCGGCCAAGTTAGAACCTGTGATCGTTTTTATGCCCGGCAGTCACCAGTCGGTCGAAACCATCAGCCAGACGAAGACACGTCTGGTCATGTCTATCCTGTCAAACGTGACGGGCGAGATTCACAGCTTTTCGTTTGACGGTAAGACCTGGTCCGACAAAAAGCTCGACCTGCCTGCCAATTCGACACTGGAACTTGTGTCCGCTGATGACCAAAGCGACGACGTCTTCTTATCAGCCTCCGGCTTCCTGGCGCCGACAACATTATACCGCGCCAACGTTATTTCCGGCAAATCAGAAAAGATAAAAGCGGCGCCGGAACGCTTTGATGCGCAAGGGCTTCAGGTCCAGCAGCAATGGACGACTTCGACCGATGGCACCAAGGTGCCTTATTTCCTGGTCACCCGAAAGGACGTGAAGCTCGATGGCCAGACCCCGACCCTGCTCTATGCCTATGGCGGTTTCGAAGTATCGATGCTGCCTAGCTATTCCGGCTCGCTCGGCAAGCTTTGGCTCGAAAAAGGCGGCGCCTATGTCCTGGCTAACATCCGCGGCGGCGGCGAGTTCGGCCCTAAGTGGCATGAAGCCGGTCTCAAGACCAACCGCCAGCGCGTCTTCGACGACTTCCGGGCCGTGGCGGAGGATTTGATCGCGCGCAAGGTCACTTCGCCGCGCCGCTTAGGGATCATGGGCGGTTCGAACGGTGGGCTCCTGATGGGCGTGCAACTGACGCAGCGTCCGGACCTTTGGAACGCCGTCGTGGTGCAAGTCCCGCTCCTCGACATGGTCAACTATACGCGCATGTCGGCTGGCGCTTCCTGGCAGGGCGAATACGGCAATCCTGAAGACCCGGCCGAAGGCACGTTCCTGCGCAGGATCTCGCCGTATCATAACGTCAAGGCGGGCACCGCCTATCCTGAGCCCTTATTCGAGACCTCGACCAAGGATGACCGCGTGGGGCCTGTTCACGCCCGCAAGATGGCGGCGCTGTTCGAGGATATGGGCCTGCCCTACTACTATTATGAAAACATCGAAGGCGGGCACAAGGCGGCGGCCAACCTGCCGGAAATCGCCCGGCGCTATGCGATCGAATATACGTACTTAACGAAAAAGCTCATGGGTGAGTAGCGCCAGGTTGCGTCTTGGCAACCTGGTGAAGTCGAGACTAGAGCGATATGGCGAAAAGTGTAAGCGGTTTTCGCCTTAAATATCGCGACAAAACAAAAACTTAGATCGGCATGATTTTCCACTTAAAATCATACCGATCTAAATGTCTCGACTTCCGCTACGAACACCCGGAGCCATGCGAAGGGCGGGCAAGCCGCGTGCTCGGACCTTGCCTCTCTATTTTTCGGAACCCTACTCCGCCGTCAGCGATCGGAACAGGCTGGCTTCGAAATCGATCAGGATGTCGGCGTATTCGACGCTTTCCAGCTGACGCGACTGGCTCTTGTACAGCCGTGCCATGCGGAACTTCCAGAACGAGACGATGTGGTTCAGGATGCCAAGCTTCTCGCCCAGATCGAAGAACAGGTTCGACCCGCGCATCAGGAACTGGCGGAACGGCTCAGGATTGCGCTCAACCGCCAGGGCGATATAGACCTCGTCATAGTTTTCGAGGATGCGTCCGGCTTCGTGGATCGTCTTGACGATCGCCTTGGCGATGCGCGGACGCGCCCGGCGCAGATAGTTGCGCACCATGTCCTCATGCGTCGGCACGGGCTTATAGGTCGACAGGCCGTTCAGAACCTCGCGGATCGCGTCCTGAAGTTCGACATATCCCCACTTGTAATAGAGGAAACCACGCCAGCACATGATGCCGGCCGAAAACTGCTCGTCGCTCATGCCGAGCGTTTCCTTCAGTGGCCACAGTTCGCGGTCCAGTTGGTCCGACAGTATCTTGCTGCCGAGGCGTGACGCGCCCTGGCTGCCTTCGCCACCCAGCGCCGCGGCGACAAGATTTTCGATCTCGTGCGCCGTGAACTTGGCCATGCTTTGCAGATCGTTCGGCGAAATCTGGAAATATTTGCTGGACGCCCTTACATTCATCGCCAGCAGGTGTTCACGCAACAAGAAGGGATCCAGCGACGGTAGCCGGTCCATGCAGCGCAGGATTTCAACATCGCGGCTGCGCGACAGGTCGGTAATGCCGAGATAGGTCTTCATCAGCTGTTCGAAATTTGCCTGGCGGAAGAAGAAGGCACGACCGCCCAGCGTCAGGTCGTAAGGGTCGAACGGCAGGATGATCTTGGTCACGGTCTGACGGCTGCCCGCGAACAGGTGGCGTTCGTCGACGCGCAGATTGTGCTTCAGGATGATGGCGCGGTTCAAAGACGAATTCTCGAACAGCGGATTCTCGTTGTAATCCTCGTCGTCGCGGAAGGCGCGGTAAATGCGCGACAGGTTGAGCACGCGGTCCGATGACCCGCCAAAGGTCAGGTGCGCCAGGTTACGCATTTCGCGCGAAGTACGGAATTGGCTGTCAGCCAGCCGGGCCATTACGGGGGCTTCAACAAACACAGATACTGCTCCCTTTCCGGTAAGACCCGGTTATGCGTCGTCTTCCTCGCCGCCGACCACGCTCAGCGAATCTTCGAAATCCATAAGGATGTCACTGTATTCGGTGGGCGTCAGGCGCTTTTCGTTCATCGCCTGGCTCATGCGGTACTGCCAGAACGACCCGATATGGCTTAATATCCCGATATTTTCGCCCAGCTCGAAAAACAGGCCCGGCCCGTCGAGCAGGAAGCGGCGGAACGGCCCGGCATTCTCGCCCTGGACGAGGGCGTGATAGGCCTGGTCATAGACGTTGAGCGTCCGGCCGACCCCCTGGATGGCATTGACGATCTTGCGCGCTAGGCGTGGGCGGACTTCGCGCAGATATTCCTTCAGCGCTTCATCGGCCGAGCCGACAGGCTGATAGCTGGCCAATCCTTCCAGGACTTTGCGCATCTCTTCCTGAAGTTCCAGGTGGCGCCACTTGAAATACAGGAAACCCCGCCACGAGAAGATACCGTCGGAGAACTCGTCTTCGCTCATGCGCAGTACACGGCGCAACGGCGCCAGTTCCATGTCGAGTTCGTCGGCCAGGATCTTGCCGGCCAGCTTGACGCCGGCCTCGCCGGAAAAGCCGTCACCGAACGCCGTGACGACCAGACGTTCGATTTCGGCGTTGGCGAAGCCGACCATCCGCTGGACGTCAAAGGGCGAAATCTTGAGATAACAGGCGCCGGGCTTAAAGCCGTTGCGGCCCAGATGTTCACGCACCAGGAAAGGATCGAGCGACGGCAATTGATCCAGCAGGCGCAGGATCTGCACATCGGCATTGGCCATCACGTCATCGATATTGAAATAGGCGCGGCAGAAGGCATCGAAACCGGTCTGGTTGACGAAGATGGAGCGCCCCCCCAGCTTAAGGTCCATAGGGTCGAACGGCAGAATGACCTTGGTCGCGGTGCGCTTGGAACGCGCGAACAGGTCGCGCTCATTGGCGCGCAGGGTGTGCTTGACCAGGATGCACTTGTTCAGTTGCGAGTCACGGAAGAACGGCCGCATCTGGTATTCTTTCTCGCGCGCCGACTGGAGGTAGATCTGGGACAGGTTGAGCACACGGCTGGTCGAGGCCGTCTCCCCCAGATTGGCCAGATTACGGACATCGCGATTGTTGGCCTGGTTGCCTGCCGCTTTCGTATCCGCCGGCGTTGAAAAGGCATGAGCGTTCATGCGAGCGATTTCCTGTTCTGGCGCCGCCGGGCGACAAGGTTTTCAAGACGATGCACGATGGCCGCGGCCTGGCCTTCCTGATCGAACGGAACCGTATTGAGCTGGATCAGGGCGTCGAGGTGGGCGTCGAGGATCTTTGCGTCCGCGTTGTCACCGGCCATGGCGATATAGGTGTTGAGCGAGCGGGTCGCCTGCTCGATCAGGCTCAGGCGGAAATTATGGGCGCGGCGTTCGGCGATCAGCAGCTTTTCGACCATGTGGGTCATAGTGGCGCGGTCCAGCCCTCCGCGAGCGCTCATCATGGCCCGCACGGCGTTTAATTCGACCGTCAGGGATTCACGGAACATGTTGCGTGAATACGTCTCGGCGGCCTGTTCGACATCCTCATTGCGGCGGAGCAGCCCCGGATAGGTCTCGGCCCGGCGCCTCCGGCGATCGGGACCGGTATAGTCCAGCGAGGCGACGAAACGGCGTTTCTGCGTCAGGGCCGAGGCCAGCGCCTTCAGCAGCGAGCCCGTCGAAAACGGCTTGATAACGAATTCGTTGATGCCTGCATTGCGCGCGGTCGTGACGTCGCGCGCGCGCTGCCGGGCGGTGATCATGATGATCGGCACTTGCGGGTTGGCGAAGCGAGGATCAGGCGCGTGGGCCGCGGCGCGGATTTCGCGTACCAGTTCGATGCCTGTCTTGCCGGGCAGCCCCCAATCAAGCAGAAGGACGTCCGGATCGTGGCCCTGCATCTGCTCGATCGCCTCTTCGGCGTCGCGGGCAAAGGTCAGGTTTTCGAATCCTGCGCCACGCAAAAGTTCAAGGATTAGCCGGCGCGACGCATCATGATCCTCGACCACGAGAACAGCGACGCGTGCACAGTCTACCTTGCGCAGCAATCGCTGGGTCTGAGAATGGGATGTCTTCATCGTATGACTGAATGGCCTCGAACGCGGCGCCCCGATACCGGAACAACACTCACAAAGATACCCACCACACCTTAATTTGAGGTTGATCAAAGTACTGATTTTTATGGTTAAATTTATGTAAAATCGCGTATCAACCCGCGCTTAACCGCCGTGTGATACGCATATGGAATGCACCGCCGCACCCTCCTTGTCGCCTCCTTCAGTCTGCTGTTCACCGCCTCGTCCGCGCTGGCCGGCGGCGCGCCCAAGAAAAAAGGCGGCGGGCCAGGCTTTACGCAGTTTCCTATGATGAGCGTGTTCACACGCGGCAATGGCCATCGTCATGGTACGCTGAGCATCGACATGGGCCTGTATTCCGACGACGCCAAGATGGTCGACCGCATCAAGCTTTACATACCGCGCCTGAAGGACGCCTATGTCAGGCGCCTCCAGGCCTATGCCAGCGGCCTGACCGCCTCCAGCCTGGTTGATGCCGATTATCTGGCCGCCCAACTCCAGACCGTTACCGACCAGGTCCTGGGCAAGTCCGGCGCCAAGGTCCTGATGGGTTCAATTCTGGTCAACTGATCCCTTTTCGATGCATGCAAAGGCGCAATATTTTGCATTGCACAAAAAAGGTAATACCGGCATAATCTGTTTACCATGATAAGCGGCCACAAGCGCCGATTAGCAAAGGAATCATAGGGATGAGTGACGCGCCAGAACCGGGGTCGATGCCCGGCGCCGGTCCTTTCGAAAGTGGCTTGCGCATGATGGGCGCGCAGCAGCAACTGGCGGCGCGCAGCCTGATCAACCTGATCGAGATGATTTCCACGACCTCGCGGCGCTATGCCGAGGACACGCAGGCGTTCACGCGCGATGCCTATGAATTGATGAGGGAAGCATCTGAAACGCGTGACGCGGCTGCCCTGTCCGAGCTACAGCAGAAATGGGCGAAGACCTGCCTGAAGTATGGCCAGGACCAGACCAAGGCCACCATGACCTTTGTCCAGCAATGCGGCAAGCAGGCGCTCAACTCCGCCGCACCGGCCAGCAGCGAGCCGAAAAAGGACTGACATTATGGAACTCAAGGGTAAGACGGCACTGGTCACAGGCTCGACCAGCGGCATTGGCCTGGCTATCGCCAAAGCGATGGCGGCCCAAGGCGCCAACATCATGCTCAATGGCCTGGGTGACACCACCGAGATTGAAAAGGTACGGTCTGAACTGGCGGCTTCGACGGGCGTCAAGGTGCTGTTCGACGGCGCCGACCTGACCAAGCCCGACACCATCAAGTCCCTGATCTTCAACGCGCAGGACCAACTGGGTGGGGTCGATGTCCTGGTCAATAATGCCGGCATTCAGCACGTCTCGCCGGTCGAAACCTTTCCCCCGGAAAAGTGGGACATGATTATCGCGCTGAACCTGACGGCATCGTTTCACACCACGCGTCTGGTGTTCGACGAGATGAAGGCGAGAAAGTGGGGCCGGATCATCAATATCGCATCCGCCCACGCCCTGGTCGCCTCGCCGTTCAAGTCGGCCTATGTCGCCGCCAAGCACGGCCTGCTGGGCTTCACCAAGACGATCGCGCTCGAAGGCGCCGAGTTCGGCATCACCTGCAACGCCATCTGCCCGGGCTATGTGAAGACGCCGCTGGTCGAAAAGCAGATCCCGGACACCGCCAAGGCGCGTGGCATCACCGAGGAGCAGGTCATCCGCGACGTGCTTCTGGCCGCCCAGCCGACCAAGCAGTTCGTCACGGCGGAGCAGGTCGCGGCCCTGGCCGTCTTCCTGTGCCAGGACGCCGGCAGCCAGATCAATGGCGCCCCACTTAGCATGGACGGCGGCTGGGTCGCGCAGTAATACGTTCACGGCATGTTCGCCAAAGGCGAACGCCTCCGCGGGGGCGGCGAAACGTCGCCGGGGGCCAGTCGGCCCCTGTTGGCTTCGGCTATGGTGTCTAGTCGTTTAACCGCCGCCATAGATCGCTGAAACCACCGCTCACTCACCAATGCCTGCAGCGATGAATTTATCGAAATTTTATCAAAACGGCGCGTCTGACTTACCGCTTCACAACGCCGGCTCAGTCATAAGTTTCACTTCTTTGTGAAGAAGGAAACATCCCGTGCGCAAGACCTCCATCAAGCTGACCGTTCTCGCCGCCGTCGCCGCCTCCCTGGCCGTCGCCGCCTGCACCAAGACGGAAGACACCCACACCACCACCGAAACAACGACCGAGACGACCTCGGTCGTCGCTGATCCGATGGCCGCTGATCCGATGGCTTCGGCCACGGCTTCCGACGCCGGCATGGCTGCCAGCCCGGCTGCCGCTGAAACCACGACGACCACGACGACCACGTCGGCCGCCGCCGTACACTAATACAGATGGGAAATGCCCAGGCCACGAGGACTGTGTGAGAGGCAGTTCTTGTGGACACTGGCAAAACGGGCCTGGCAGGGAGAGCTGCCAGGCCCGTTTTAATTTTGCCGCCAAGACGGCAGACCTTACTCGACCTCGGCCACCACCTTGGCCAGGTTTTCGCGGGCGGCGTCGGCAGCGCGCTGACGCTCCCACATCGAGTGGTAGATGCCGCTTAGCGCCATCAGTTCGTGGTGCTTGCCGCGTTCGGCGACGACGCCGTCCTTGAGCACGATGATCTCGTCGGCGCCGACAACCGTTGACAGGCGGTGGGCAATGACCAGGGTCGTGCGGTTGCGCGACACATCGTCGAGAGACGCCTGGATTTCGCGTTCGGTGTGCGTATCGAGCGCCGAGGTCGCCTCATCGAGGATCAGGATCGGCGGCGACTTCAGAAGCGTCCGCGCGATGGCGACACGCTGCTTTTCACCGCCCGACAGCTTGAGTCCGCGTTCCCCCACCTCGGTATCGTAGCCCTTGGGCAGCGAGGCGATAAAGCCGGCGATCTGCGCGCGCTCAGCCGCATCCTCGACCTCTTCGCGTGAGGCGCCGAACTTGCCGTAACCGATATTGTAGGCGACCGTGTCATTGAACAGCACTGTGTCCTGCGGCACCATGCCGATGGCGTGGCGCAAGGACGCCTGGGTGACCGTGCGGATGTCCTGGCCGTCGATCTCGATCGACCCGCCCTTCACATCATAGAAGCGGAACAGTAGGCGCGAAATGGTCGACTTGCCGGCGCCCGAAGGTCCGACGATGGCGACCGTCTTGCCGGCCGGGACATCGAAACTGACGCCCTTCAGGATTTCACGATCTGGGTCGTAGGAGAAGCGCACGTTCTTGAACGACACGGCCGCGGCCGCCACGGTCAGTTCCTTCGCATCCGGCGCGTCAACGACCTCCCTGGGCTCATCCAGCAGGGTGAACATGGCGTCCATGTCGACGAGGCCAGTCGAAATTTCGCGATAGAGCGTACCGATGAAGTTCAGCGGGATGGCCAACTGCATCATGAAGGCGTTGACCATGACAAAGTGGCCGACCGTCTGGCGGCCGTTCGCGACTTCCCAGGCCGACATCACCATGACGACGGCCATGCCGATCGAGAAGATCACTGCCTGGCCGATATTGAGCCAGGCCAGCGAAGTATAGGTTTTGATCGCCGCCTTTTCGTACATGCCGGTGGCACGGTTATAGCGGTCGGCTTCGAGTTGCTCATTGCCGAAATACTTAACGGTTTCAAAATTGAGCAGCGAGTCGACGGCCTTCGACATCGAATCGGAGTCGGCTTCGTTCATGTCCTTGCGGATCGAGATGCGCCAGTTCGACGCCACGATCGAGAACC
>CBFGPQ010000113.1:0-12113 GCA_965650705.1 uncultured Asticcacaulis sp.
TATGCAGAAGCCTCGTTTACGGGGAAGGTGGACGCGAAGCGGACGGAAGGGGGACTACCGCCCCAACTACCATGCTCTAACGCTTTTTCTTTTTCTTCATATTCTTGACGCCGTCGCGCGGACCAGCCTTTTTCGGCCCGCGCGCTTCATCGCGAAAGCCAGGCTTCTTTGGGCCCTTACCGCGCGGCTGGAAACCATCACTGCGCTTGCGGACACCGAGACGCGGACGCGGCACGTTCGGATCGGCCTTTTCCGGCTCCGACAGCATCTTGAACAAAAGGCCGCCGGTGATCGGCACGGCTTCGGACAGTTCGACCTCGACTTCGGCCCCCAGCCGCCAGCGTGTGCCGGAGCGTTCGCCGATCAGGGCGTGCTGAACGTCGTCATGGACGTAGTAGTCGTTGCCGAGGCTCGAGACCGGAACCAGGCCGTCGGCGCCCGTGTCGTTGAGCTTCACGAACAGGCCAAAGCGCGTCACACCGGTGATCCGACCGCGGAAGGATGCGCCGACCTTGTCATGCAGATAGGCGGCGATATAGCGCTCGATCGCTTCGCGTTCGGCCTGCATCGACCGGCGCTCGGTCTGGGTGATATGGTCGGCCGTGTCGGCCATCGTCTTGATGTCGTAGTCGGTCAGGCCATCGTCGCCGAGTTTCAGCGCGCGGATCAGCGCCCGGTGCACGACCAAGTCGGCATAACGACGGATCGGCGAGGTGAAGTGGGCGTACTTGTCGAGGTTCAGGCCGAAGTGGCCGTAATTCTCGGCGCTGTAATGGGCCTGCATCTGGGTGCGCAGGACGACTTCGTTGATGATCTCGGCATTTTCCGTGTCCTTGGCCTGCTCCAGCAGGCGGTTGAAGCGGTCGGTGCGCGGCGGCTCGCCCTTGTTCCACGGAAGGCCGAGCGTGCCCAGGAAGTCGGCCAGGTTACCGATCTTCTCCATCGAAGGCGCCTCGTGGACGCGGTAGATCAGCGGCGTGCGGTGCTTTTCCAGTTCCTCGGCGGCGCTGACATTGGCCTGGATCATCATCTCTTCGATGAGTTGCATGGCGTCGAGGCTGATGCGTGGCTCGATCCTGACGACATTGCCGTCCGCATCGAGGTGGACGCGGCGTTCCGGTGAATTGATGGCCAGGGGCTGGCGCGCCTTGCGGCCCTTGGTCAGGCAGGCGTGCGCCGCCCACAGGGGCTTCAAAAGCGTCTCAAGGATCGGGCCGGTCTTGTCGTCAGTCGTGCCGTCGATCGCGGCCTGCGCCTGCTCATAGCTAAGTTTGGCAGCCGAACGCATCAGGCCGCGGACGAACTTGTGGCCGGTCTTCTTGCCAGAAGCGTCGAAGACCATACGCACGGCTAATGTGGCGCGGTTCTCGCCTTCCTGCAGCGAGCACAGGCCCGACGACAGGACGTGCGGCAGCATGGGTTCGACGCGGTCGGGGAAATAGGTCGAATTGCCCTTATCGCGCGCGTCGCGATCGAGCGAAGAGCCTGGCGTCACGTAGTGCGCCACATCGGCGATCGCGACCCAGACGACATAGCCGCCGGGATTGGCGGCATCGTCGTCGGCGTGAGCATAGACGGCGTCGTCATGGTCCTTGGCGTCGATGGGGTCAATCGTGATGAAAGGCAGGTCGCGCAGGTCGGTCCGGCGGCCCAGATCGGGCGCCTTGGCGGACTTGGCCTCGTCCTCGGTCGACGACTGGAAACCGACAGGCAGGCCGTGGCTGTGGATCGCCATGATCGAGGCGATGCGCGGGCTGTCCTCCTTGCCGATGACCTCGACGACGCGGACCGGCTTGGGACCATAGCGGTGATTTCCGCCGGCCGGCGCCGCCAGTACGACATCGCCGTCTTCCAGTTCCTCGATCTTGGCGCCGGTCAGGACATAGCTGTCTTTTTCCTTGCGGTTGACGCTTTCCAGGCGGATTTCACGGCGGCCCTTGCGAACCACGCCGACGAGGCGCGGTGCGTCCTGGTCGAGCACCTTGACGAGATGGGCGACCCAGCCATCCGGGACCTTCTCGAAGCGGACATAGAGGCGGTCATAGAGTTTCGGCGGCGTTTGCTGGACGCTTTTCTTGAGCGGTGCCAGGCGGGCCAAAGGTGTCTTGGATTCTTCGGGTTTCCCCCATTTGACCCAAAGCTCACCATCTATATCGCGCTCGACGACTTCGACAACACCGGTTTCGGGCAGTTGCCCCATGGCGCCGAAGGTCTTGCGGCCGCGCTTGTCGAGCTTGCCGGCTTCGGAGAGGGCTTTCAGGCGATGGCGCAATGCACGGCGGTCCTCACCCTTGAGGCCATACATGCGGGCAATGTCGGAAAGGTCGAGTTCGCGATTTTCCTGCAGGGTCTTCAGAAGGGTTTGATCGTCGGGCAGCCCCTGCGGCAGCCGAACCTTCTCTTGCTTTATCTTTTTCATCATTTGTTCCCTTACATGGTTCGGCCTCGGTTGAAAAGCAAGGGGATCAGCAATCCGGGCGGGCGAACCAGACGTATGCAGCCGGTGATCGGAAAGGAAAGCCCAATGCACCGTCGTCACATTGTTTTGAGTTTCGCCGCTCTTTGTCTTGGTGCCGCGCCGGCCTTGGCCGATCCGGTGAAGCACGTCCCGGATGCGCAGAAGGTCGGGGCAGGGCGGATGACCTACCTGACCTTGCCGGTTTTCGACGCTGCGCTTTATGCTCCCGGCGGCGTCTATTCGACGGCCAAGCCGTTTGCGCTTAAACTCACTTATCTTCGCAATCTCAAAGGCCGCGATATTGCCCGCAGTTCGGTTGAGCAGATGCGCCGGCAGGGCGGCCACGGCGAGGCCCAGCTTACGGCATGGGGAGAGGCAATGGCCGATATGTTCCCGGATGTAGCGAAGGGCACGACCCTGACGGGCGTGCGGCATGCCGATGGCGCTACCAGCTTTTATCAAAGTGCCAGGGTCATCGGCCGGGTCGAAGATCCGGCCTTCGGGCGCGCGTTCTTCGACATCTGGCTCGGCGCGAAAACATCGCAGCCGGCATTGCGCAAGAAGTTGCTTGGTATGGGCGCATGACCAACACCTGGATTATCGGGGCATCGAGCGGCATCGGCGAAGCCCTGGCCGTTGAACTGGCCAGACGCGGTGAAACGGTCTGTGTGACCGCACGCAACGCTCAGGCTCTGGAGGTGGTGAGAACGCGACTCAGTGGTCACGGACACATGGCTTTAACCGCCGACGTCACCGATATCGCAACGCTGATGTCGGCCGCCCAGCAGCTTTTTCACGCCTGGACGCAGATCGATCGCATCATCTTCATGGCCGGAGCCTATACGCCGATGAAGCTTGGCGAACTTGATCTGAAGGAAATGCGACAGATCATCGATATCAATCTGGCGGGCGCTTTCAATACGGTCGAGACGGCTTTAAACCTGATGAAGGCGCAGACCGGCGGGCAGATTGTGCTGTGCGGAAGCGTCGCCGGCTATCGCGGACTGCCCAATGCCCAGCCCTATGCCGCCACCAAGGCCGGCGTCATTTCGCTGGCCAACTCCCTGCGCGCCGAATGGGGGCACAGGTTCGACATCAAGGTCATCAATCCGGGCTTCGTCACCTCGCGCCTGACCGACAAGAACGACTTCGACATGCCGATGAAGATATCCGCCGAGACAGCGGCAAAGATCATCGCCAGGGGGTTGAACAGCAAACGCTTCGAAATCCATTTCCCAGCGGCGTTTTCTCTGAGCGCCAAACTGCTTGCGTTGCTACCTGACAGTTTATTTTTTAGCGCGGTGAAGGGGATGAAGACCTAGCCCGGCTCCATTCCGACAGCACAATGCCGCTGATAACCAGAGCCATCGCCACCAGGTGGAAGCCTTCGAGCGGTGCGCGCAGGATGATGACCGACAGCATGACGCCGAACACCGGCAGTAGGTTGATGAACAGCCCCGCGCGATTGGCGCCGATCAGTTCGATGCCGGCGACATAGGTGGCCGATGCCACCAGCGAGGCAAAGACGCAGGCATAGACAATTACGCCCCAGCCTGTCGCATCCGGCCAGACAAACGGTTCGTGACTGTAGGTCCATAGGAGAAAAGGCACGCAAGCGATCACCGCGCCGATGCACGGGATGGCGATCAGCGTCTGCCAATGGACGGGTGGCTTCCATTTCAGCGTAACGGTGTAGCCGGCATAGATGACGACAGCTAGCAGCATCAGGGCATCGCCGATGTTGACTTCGAGCCTAAGCAGACGCGACGGATCGCCGTGGCTTGCGGTGACGATCACGCCGGCTAGGGTCAGCCCGAAACCCGCCAGTTGTGCCACCGTTGCCTTGACGCGGAAGAGGGCGAAATTGCCGAGGAAGATCAGCAGCGGAATGGCCGCTTGCTCGATCATGACATTGACGACATTGGCATAGTTCAGCGCCGTATAGAGCAGCAGGTTGAACAGGCCGAAGCCGAATATGCCGTAGAGGATCAGCAGCGGCCAGTGCCGTTTGATCAGGGGCCAGTCGTGTCTTAGCTTCGGCCAGGCCAGTGGTATGATGATCAGCACGGCCAGTAGCCAGCGCAGGGCGGTCAGCAGGAAGGGGTGGACGTGCCCGGCGCCGATCTTGCCGGCGACACTGTTCCCCGCCCAGATCAGCGTCGTGATGATCAACAGGGCGTAGGCCCGACTGGAAACACTAAGACTGGAAACACTGAGACTGGGCATTGTGCGGGTATGGCGATAGTTGCGAGGAGGGGCAAGATTCTTCTTGGCCTTTCGGCGAAAGTCTTATAGCGACCTGCGACAAATCTCGGGGAAATGCATGTCCATTCTCGTCGTCAAATTCGGTGGTTCGGTCCTGGTGTCGGAAAGCGCCCTTCAGCGCGCCGTTTCCGAAATCTACCGCTATGTTCGTGACGCCCGTAAGGTCGTCGCCATTGTTTCGGCCTTCAAGGGCGAGACGGACCAGCTCCTGCGCCTGGCCGGCGCCTATACGCAGGCCTCGACCAGTTCGGCAACGCCGCACCTGGTGGCGACCGGTGAAATGCGTGCCGCGACGCTATTCGCCATGGCGTGCGAGCGGTCAGGCATCGTGACGCAGTTCCGCTCGGCCTATGAGATCGGTCTGATTGCTGACGGTGAACACCTCAATGCCAACCCCGTTTCCGTAAAACAGGAAGTGTTGCGGCGTGACCTGGAGCGCGTCGATCTGGTCGTCGTGCCAGGCTATGTTGCTGAAAACGCCGATGGCGAGCCGGTCCTGCTCGGCCGCGGCGGTTCCGACCTGACGGCCGTCTACATCGCCAAGGCGCTGGACGTGCCTGTGCGTCTGATCAAGGACGTCGATGCGGTTTACGACGCCGACCCGGCGACCGTTGGCGACTCGGCCAAGCCCTATGAGAGCCTTGACTGGGCCGAAGCCATCAAGATCGCCTTTCCGGTCGTGCAGTCCAAGGCCATGCGCTATGCCTCCGACAACGGCGTGACCGTTCAGGTGGCAGGCCTCGCCAAGGGGTACGAAACCGTCCTTGGCGCCCAGACGGCGTATCGTAAGACGCCGGTCCTCAAGCGCAAGATCCGCATCGCCGTCATGGGCGCCGGAGGCGTCGGTTCCAAATTTCTGGAAAGATGCCTGGAATGGTCCGACCTGATCGAGGTCGATCGCATCCTGGTTCGCGACGCCGCCAAGCGCCGCGATCATCCTTTGGCGTCAAAGTTCACCTCGGACGCACGGACGTTCGTCCGTCCGGATGTTGATGTCTTCGTCGATATTGGCACCGGCGTGTCACCGTCGGCCGAACTGCTGGAAGGCTTCCTGAAGGCCGGCGTCAGCGTCACCAGCGCCAACAAGCAGGCGGTCGCTGCCGCCGGCGACAAGCTGCGCGCCGCGGCGAAAGCATCTGGCGCGAAGCTGACCTATTCGGCCAGCGTCGGTGGTGGCGCGCCTGTGATCGAAGCCCTGACCCGTGCGGTCAAGTCGCACAAGATCAAGGCTTTCTGCGGTGTACTCAACGGCACCTCCAACTTCGTTATCGACCAGGTCGAGTCGGGCAAGACTTTTGACGCCGCCATGGATGAGGCGCGCCGTCTGGGCTTCGCTGAGCCGGATTCGACGGCGGACCTCGATGGCACCGACGTCGGGGCCAAGCTGAAACTGCTGCGCGAGATCGCCTATCCGGGCGAAACTCCCAAGCATATCGAGGTTGGCCAGATCACCGAAGAGTCGCTGGTCATCCCTGAAGGCAAGGGGCTGCGCTATGTCGCGCGCTGCTTCCGCACCGATGACGGCCTGCAAGCGTCCATGAAGCTGGAAGTGCTCGACGCCGATCACTATCTGGTCGGGGCGCGCGGCGAACAGAACCGGGCGATTATTGAGTTAGATAACGGAGAAACCTGGTACGTCACCGGCAAGGGCGCCGGCGCCTGGCCGACCTCCGAAGCCCTGCTGGCCGACGTGTTGCAAATCGCACGCGAGTACCCGCTGCAGCCATAACCGGGAATCAGTATAAAGGAGGCCCATGGGAGATGTCTCCGATATGTCTGGCTGTCCGATGTGCGGGGGTGAACGCCGTCGCAACCTGTACACGCTGGCCTGTGTAGAGGGTGTATATTACCGGACCTGCCAATGTCTGGACTGCCGTTTTGTTCATATGTGGCCGCGGCCGGGTGAGGCTTATCTCGCCGAATACTATAGTGCCGCGGACGTCTACGCGCTGCCGTCGGAACGCGCCGAAGACTACGCCAACGTCATTGCCGACAAGGTCGGCCTGTTACGGCGTTTCCTCGGAGCGCTTGCGGCGATTCCCTTCTCCGGGCTGGCTGTGGACTATGGGGCAGGGCAGGGCGTTACCGTGAAGGGGCTGTCGGACCTGGGCTTTGACGCCATTGGTGTCGAAATAAGCGCCAAAGCGCGCCACGCGGCCGAAACAATCTTTGGCGTGACCATGCGTGACGGTGACCTGTCGGACTTTGAAGATGGCGAAATCGCCGTGTTGACCATGTTCGATATCCTTGAGCACATAGTTCATCCCAAAGCGTTCCTGAAAGACGCGATTGCCAAGCTCAAACCGCGCGGCGCTCTTCTTGTCGTCGTGCCGAGTTACGACTCTCTGGAGCGCATGATAGGCGGCGCGGCGTCGAAGGCCTTGATATTCCCCGAACACGTCAACCAGTTCACACGCGATTCTATATCGCGGATGTTGAAGGATTGTGGCTTCGATGTTTGTTATGCCGGATCGCCGCCGCCCTATGGTGTAGCCATTACGTTTGGTTTACGTCAGAAAATGCTGAAGGCTTTCGGGCGAAATCCGATAACCCTGGCCTTACGGGATATGCTTATCTGGTCCAAGCGCCACATCGTCTATCCGTTGCCCAACACTTTCGTGGAAAAATCAGGATTATTTGGGCAGAGCCTGCTGGTGCTTGCCCGAAAGCCGCTTTAGAACCCTTGCATGAATTACCGCCACGGATATCACGCCGGCAATTTCGCCGACCTGGCCAAGCACGCCGCGCTGCTGGCCTGGCTGCGCATGCTGCGGGCCGAGGGGGCGGCCGTGCGCGTCGTCGATACCCATGCCGGCGCGGGCTTCTACGACCTGTCCAACCCGGACTTTGCCCGGTCGAAAGAGGCGGAGGCCGGAATCAAGTATCTTTTGGGCAAGGACGTGCCGGACAGCCTGAATCCGTTGGCGCAATATGTCCGCGCCAAGAATCAGGGGGCAGGCTTCAAGGACTATGTGGGGGTCTACCCTGGATCGCCTGTGCTGGTGCTCGACCATAGCACGACCCAGGACGCCTATATTGGCTGCGAATTGCGCAGCGATGACTTTACCCTGCTTCAGCATCGGATTGCTCCGCGCGGCAAGGCCGTGCAGTCCGATGGATATGCCAAGGCGGTCGAACTGTCGGGAGATGGCGACCCGCGCAAGCAGTTGTATCTGATCGACCCGCCGTTCGAACTGCCGGGAGACTATGCCGCCATCGTCACCACCCTGCACGATGTGCTGGCGGCGCAGCCTGACGCCGGCGCTTTGGTCTGGCTGCCGCTCAAGGACCTGGAGACCTTCGACGGTTTTCTGCGTCACCTGGAACGCGAATTGCCGGACGCCGACGTCCTGGTAACGGAACTGCGTTTGCGCTCGCTTTGGAACCCGATGAAGATGAATGGATGCTGTCTGGTGGCGGTCAATGCACCGGCGGCGTTCGACGCCGTGGTCGCCGCCATAGGCCGTGATGTCGTTGCCGTCTTCGGCGAGGAAAGCGGGCAAGCCCGGACCTGGCGGCTATAGCCACTGCGCACGCGTTGACGTCGCTTAAACTCCTCGTGAGATATCCGGGTCGTGATTGGACATCGTTGAGAGGCGTGTTATGCTGCGGCGCAATATAGCGCTGCGAGGCTGGCCATGTCGACTTACTCCGATACTGTACGCATTTCCCTGGCGACGCCGGACGATATCCGCGAACTCGCGGAACGAAATCTCCACCTTTGGGTCGGGGCGTCATCGCCTCTGTGGGCGCCGTTCTGGACGGCGGCCAGCTTTGGCATTGGTTTGTGGTCGCTTGGGCAGGCCATGGCGCGGACGATGGGCGATACCATCTATGACCGCGACGTATCGCTGGCGCTGAAATGGCCCGGTTTCGAAGCCCTGCCAAAACCCGTTGAACCGCAACTCCTTGCGGGCGATGTCGTTGAAAAGGCGGCCGATATCGTCGAGGATACCGTTGCGGCTACAATCGACGCAGCGGAAAAGACCGAAACCTTGGCTACCGAAGCTGCCGAGACGATAGCTGACACCAGCCTCAGCACCGCGCAAACGGAAAGTGTGCCTATTACGGAATTGGCTGAGGAAGCGCACGAGGTCGTGCAGGACACCATGATGGACACCATCGAGGCCGTGACGGAGATCGTCGAGCAAACTCAGGACGCTGCGGTGCAGGCTGTCGAACCTGCGGCGAGCAAGACCAGCGTCGCGACGTCGGCTACGGCAAAGGCTTCGGCCCAACTGGCGAAAAAGGCAGCTGCGGCCACGCTCGACCTGCTAGGGCAACCGGCCGTGTCCGCCGGCGAGACGCGTCCGCTCATTGACCCCGTAACGGAAAAGCCGGTTATCCCGGCTGTGATCGAGGCCACCGCGGAACCGAAGCTGCCGATGCCCAAGCCCGCGAAACGCCGCCCGCGTAAGGGTTAGGGCTTTATTTTCTTTGCCGGTCTGATTTCGACATAGACAGGGCTGTGGTCCGAGCCTGTGCTGGGGCCGATCTGGCGATTGGACAGGTGCAGATCGCGGCTGACCAGCACGTTGTCGATCGTCACTCGTCCGATGGCGGGCAGTACCGAATACCAGGTCCCTGGCAGGCCGTAGGCGATGGACATGTCACGGCGTTTGGCGAAATCGCGCAAATGCGCGGCATAGGGCGAAGAGTTGAAGTCACCGACCAGCACCATCTTCTCGCGTGGTAGATATTTCAGCCCCTCATAAAGATGTTCGAATTGATAGGGCTGCTTGCCTTCGGCTGTATAAGGCCATGGCCGCGTCAGATGCGCCGCCACGAGGGTGATCGGCCCTTTGGGCGTGCGCACCGTCATGCTGTAGGCGATAAAGCCCCGGACGCGGGCCGTCGGCGTTGTCACGGGATATCGCGAGGCGATAATCATGTCGTTGGAGCGGGTGACGTATGGGTAGGAGTCCTTCAGGATGTCCGCCATAGCTTTGCGCTGCTTGTAGGTGACCTCGACCAGGACGACGATGTCCGGGTTCTTTTCGGCGATCCATGGCAGGATCTTCTGCGGCACCGGATTCTGGACGAACATATTGCTCCACACCAGGGTGAGGGGAGTGGCGTCTTCATCGACCGGCGCCTGGTTAGGTACGGTCTGCGGCAGGATCGACACGAGCATCAGAGCGACGCCCAGCGCGCTGAATGCCGCGACCCGATAACGGCGCAGAAGCAGGATGGCGATTGTCAGCAGGACCGAAGCCGTCAGGAGCGGCTGGGTGAAAATATCGATAAGATACAATAGCCCGTCGATCGGATTGAGAAGGCAGATGATGCCGGTGGCGACGATCGGCAGCGCGATAACGACGCATACCGCGGAAATGAACTTGCTAATGCGCACGACCCCAGCCTCAACCATGTTGACAAGGCCGCGCTTCGCGGCCTTACTCGCTCTATCATTAAGGATAAAATCTCTGACGCGGGGGGACAAGGCCGATGTTTGCCAGGACGCACGGAGACCTTCATAAAATTCGCGATTCGATCGAGGCGGTGAAAAGGCTGTCCGACCGGATCATCGGTATCGGTCCGTTCAACATCATAGGTATTGACGGTATCCTTGCGCTTTTGCCCATACCGGCTGTGAGCACGGCCTATTCAGTCCTTGCCGGCGGATTCCTGCTGATCCAGGGCATGCGTGCCAAGGTTTCGCCGCTCACCCTGATCATCTGCCTTGTCATCCTGCTGATCGACAGTGGCATCACGACGGTCGAGGAATTGACCCAGCTTATCCCGCTCGCCGGCCCGTTCCTGGCGCTCTTGCCGGGTGCGGTCGACTTGCTGTTCCAGGGGCATCTGTATGCCGCGCACCTGATCCAGAAAGATATGGACAAAACACATTACGTCGCGGGCAGCGAATCCGCCGCCCGCCAGTCGGGCGAGCACCAGGGCCATCTCGACGACATGCGCAGCACCAAGGGCAAGAAGCGTCTGGTTTATCTGGGCTAAAAAAGGTCGGGCCCCGCATCGTTACATACTATCCGTGATGTGTCGACCTATGTCACACGTCGCTGTGGTCGGCGCTTCCTTGAAACAAAGCGCTTCCTGCCTTTGTCGAGGACGACATGAGCAGCGGCTCTGTCGTTTCGAAGGGCTGGCGAGATATGAGGCGCAGCGCCTTGTCTCGCGATGTTCAAGTCATAGACTTGGAACATGGTGTCGTGGTGCCTCCCCCCGAAAACATCTCATACCTCACGTCGACGTAAACAGTAATTGTTTCCGATCCTATCGGCAGTTCGCTAGCTCGAATTTCTTTCATGCCTTTGTCGGCGATGAAGCTACCAGTGATTATTTCAGAAAACTCGCCGTCCGGGTGAAGGGTAAACTTATTCCCATACGATATGGCTTCCACAAGTCCGCCAGCCTGAGGGAAGTGACCACGGAGGTGAATATCTACGTTATAGGCTGGTGTGCGACCGTAATTTTTTACTTCCACTACACAAACCATTTCATCGTCGAAGGTCGCTACATCGCACTTGCGAGTGCCCACATACGCGCGGTATTCTTGGCGGTCCGTTTTTTGACTTTGTTGAAAACCCCGCCAAGCCACGACGACAGCGACGCCGGTGAAGACCGCAGCCAAAAAGCTTCCGACTGCGCCGATCGTTGGAATAAAGTCGTTCTTGCCAAGTATCATTCCAAGGAAGAGGCCAGTGGTGGTCAGCGCTACCACTCCGAAGGCTATTTCCCTTGCGGTCAAGCTCCGCAGCCAAGCAAGCATCTTATCGAGCTTCATTGTCCGGCCCCCCGTGCAGCGATAATAAAAACGGGACAAATCATGAAAGGGACTGCACGGATTTTGCAAGTATTTCCCGTGCAGCTCCTGCACTGTTCCGTAAGTTTGCGTCAGGAGCCCAGAAACGGAGAAGGCCCAAACCCTTTAGGGGCTTGGGCCTTCGTGGTGCCGTATGGCAGGATTGAACTGCCGACCTCAGCCTTACCAAGGATGCGCTCTACCACTGAGCTAATACGGCGCGGCCCGCATCAGCGGTCCGAGGCGTGGGGCTATAGCCAAACTTTTCTGGAAGGCAAAGAGAAAAATCGCGCCGCTTGCATTTATCCGCCGCTTTTTTTATCGATGGCCTCATGAGCGATCCGCAACAGCCAAAAGAGACCCGTCCGCACGGGGCCACGAGCAAAGGCCGTAATGAAGCCAGAGCGGCCGCGCTGGAAAAGGCGCTGCGCGATAACCTGCGCCGCCGCAAGGTCGCGGCCACGCCTGAGGGCAGATCGTCTCTTCACGAAAAAGGGAAAGAAAAGCCGAAAGACGGCGCATAAAGGCTGTTGCACGCGCAATCAGCTCATGTAGAACCCCCTTTCCGCACTTGGCGGATTCTGATTACGGACGCATAAATGGATCGCATTGCCATCGAGGGCGGCA
>CBFGPQ010000114.1:0-11949 GCA_965650705.1 uncultured Asticcacaulis sp.
ATGATCAGGACGCGGTCGCCGGCCTGGGCCTTGGCGAGGATACTGTCCAACTGACCGAGGGTCGAGGCATTGCCGACGCCAATGCCGTTTTGCGAACCACTGCCGGTCGGGGAGATATAATAGTCAACCATCACGCTTACTCACACTCACTTGAACTGACCCAGTCGGCGATTGCGCATGACGCGTTAAACCGCCGCATATGGATTTTTACGTACCTATTGTTAGTCGAAGGTAAATTTTCGCCTCAGAGAAATAAAAAATACACAAGCAAGCAAATTAAGATTTTGAAAAACTTTATTTACTCAGATTTACTATACTTTATGCTATTGTTTTAAATGGATAACCAGTCGATGGTTTACCAATATTTACTTCAACAGGCGCAATATTCCTTACAAAAAACTTACACAATGGCACTCGTATTGGGCGATAATGGCGAAAATATCTCCACCTCATGGCCATTGCGTGACCATCCTGACAACACCGCCCCTGCTGGATGCCGTTATCCGGCCCCTCCGCGTTTGAGTGACCTGGCCTGGCGAAAGAACGCCCTTCGCCAGCCTTCTTCACTGAAAACGGCGGAAGGGCCGGAATCTTTCGACGGTTACATTCCGTAGCGCAGCCGCAAGGTCACTGACCGGGGCGCGCCCGGCGTGACCCAGACAGCGTCGTAGCTGTTGTCGACATAGGCCTCGTCGAACAGGTTATCGCCTTCCAGCCGCAGTTCGATCCTGTCGGTGACCTGCCAGGCAATGCTGGCGCGCGCGGTGACATAGGCCGGCAGGCGGAAACCGCTGTTGGTGAAATCACCTGCCCTCTCCCCGACAAACACAAGCCCGCCCGTATAGCTCAAGGCGCCGGCGCCATGGCGGTCCGGCGCATAGCTGACGAAGACCGCCCCGCTGTGTTTGGGAATATTATTCAAAGGTCCCCCGACCAGCGCCGCCGTGGTGTCACGCGTCACTTCGGCGTCGACATAGGTATAGACGCCGGTGACATAGGTCGCGCGGTTGACGGCGTAGGTGGTCTCGACCTCTAGCCCCCGCGATCGGGCCTCGCCCAGCGCGACCTGGTAGGCGGAGTCGGTTGGATCGGTAGAGAGAATGTTCGCCTTGGTGATATCGAAGACCGAGACCGTCCCCGTCAGTTTGCGCTCAATGAGACTGAACTTGGCGCCGGCCTCATAAGCTTCGCCCTCCTCCGGCGCGAACGGCGTGTTCGTGCGATCCGCGCCCTGGTTATAGCGGAAGGATTGTCCATAGCTCGCATAGACCGACCAGTTGTCCGACGGTTTATAGGTCACAGCGGCGCGCGGCGACGTCCGGCTTAACGACTGCGAGACGGCGGTGGTGTTCATGCGGTTGCTGACGGTCTGGTCTATGGCGTCGTGGCGCAGGCCCAGCAGAAGCGTCCAGTCGTCACCGATGCTGATGAGGTCCTGCACGAAGACCCCCCTGCCCGTCAGGTCTTCGTGGTTGTCGGTATTGAGCGGCGCAACCGGTTTTGCCTGGCCGTAGACGGGATTATGGATATCGATACCGTACGGATTGGCGGCGGTCGGATTGAAGCGCCAGAACTTGCGGTACTGATCATAGGCAAAGCCGTCGATCCCGGCGCGCACCTGATGATGGACGCCGAAAGCCGCCTTCACCAGGGTGAGTTCAAGCCGGCCGCTGAGATCGTCCCAGGCGTAGTCGTGCACCCGCAACTGCCGGCGCAGTATCCCGTCGGATTGCAGCAGGCGGTTATGGGTCGACTGTCCGGTCATCGAACCGTCGCGATAGGCCACACCGGCTTCGATCGAAACGCCGTCGCTTAGGTCATAGGTCGCCGTCAACTGATGCTGCGCGCTGGCCTGGTGGATATGACCGTCATTGGGCTCGCCGAGAAAACGGGTCACCGGCAAGGCCAGCGGATCATTGTTCACCGCGACCAGGCCTCGGTCATGGGTAAAATTCACGCGGTTCAGTTCCGCCTGGTACAACAGCCGCAGGCCCTGGCGCGGTTCGAAAGCCAGCGAAGGCGCCACAAGCCAGCGGTCCGACGGCGTATAATCGCGGAAACCATCGGAGCGCTCCGCCGCTACGATCAGGCGCGTCTTGAGCGCCGTGCCCAGCGGCCCACCCGTATCGACGGCGGCGCGTGACGTCCCAAAGCTGCCGACGGACAGGTCCGCGCCAAGATGCGCGCGGTCACGCGGCGCCTTGGTGACGATATTGATCGACCCGCCGGGCTCGCCCTTGCCGGACAGCGCCGAGGCCGGCCCCTTCAACACTTCGAACCGTTCAATGGTCGCCACGTCACGCCTGGCATTGAAGCCGCGATTGGCGCTGAAACGGTTGATCAGCAGGTCCGGCCCCTGGTTGATGTCCCCCGAAAAACCACGGATCGCGTACGCGTCCCACGCCCCGCCGAAACTGTTCTGGCGCGACATGCCGCCGGCGAGGTCATAGAGTTCGCCAAGCTTGGTGAACCCGGCGTCGCTGATCAGCTGTTCGTCGAGAACCCGGACATTCTGCGGCAGGCGCAACGGTTCGATATCCAGTCCCTTGATGCTGGCGGCGGCCTTGCGCGATCCGTTGACCACGACGGCCTCCGCCTCCTCGCTCGCCGCGTCTTCCGCCAGGGCGGATGCCGCCACGCCCCAGCCACTCATGATCGCCATTAAAGACACGGCGCGCGCCGTCCATTTCGATTTCATCATCGCCAGCATGATTTTTGCCCTTGAAGTGTTATGATATAACATACTACAAGTGCGCCATTAGCGGTTCCAATGGGCAATGGCAATGACTGAAATACTCGTGGGCGACGAAAATCTGATACTCAGCCTAACCAACGTGTCGGCCGGCTACGGTGGAAGACCGATCCTCTCCGGCCTGAGCCTGAGCGTCGCGCGCGGCGAGATTTTCGCCCTTCTGGGCGGCAACGGGGCCGGCAAGTCCACGACCCTCAAGGTCCTGCTGGGCTTCCTGAAACCTGCGTCCGGCACGGTCCGGGTCGCCGGGATCGACGTCACGGCCAGGCCCGCCGAGGCCCGGGCCAGCGTCGCCTACGTTCCGGAAAACGTGGCCCTCTACGAACACCTCGATGCGCGCGAGACCCTGGCCTACTTCCTGACCCTGGCCGGCATCAGGCCCGAAACCGCACGGATCGAAGGCGCGCTCGATGCGGTCGGCCTGGCGTCATCCGCGCGCGGACAGCGTCTTGGCGGCTATTCGAAAGGCATGCGGCAGAAAACGGCGATCGCCCTGGCCGTGGCCAGGGACGTTCCGGTCCTGCTTCTCGACGAGCCGACATCGGGCCTCGATCCCCGCGCGATCAGCGAATTCCACGACCTGCTCGATGCCCTGCGCGGCAGGGGAACGGCCACTCTGATGGTGACGCACGACCTGCTGGGAGCGACCCAAGCTGCCGATCGCATCGGCTTCCTCGACGGTGGCCGGCTGATCAGCGTGGCCGGCAAGGCGGCCGGCGCGTTCGACATCAACGCGCTTTACCGCGCCTACCAGGCGCCTGAGCCGGATCGCGCGGCATGAATACGGTCCTGACCATCGCCCTGAACGAGGGCCGCGCTCTTTCGCGCAACCGGACCGCCGTGATCAGCGCGGCGCTTTACCTCTTGCTGAGCATCATGGCGATGTTCAATGCCTGGGATCAGTTCCGCCATACCGAAGGGTTGCGCGCCAGCTATCAGTCCGAAGCCAATGAGACCTTCGACGCCCAGCCCGACCGCCACCCGCACCGCATGGTGCACTATGGCCATTTCGTCTTTCGCCCCCTGAACCCGATGGCGGCCTTCGATCCCGGCGTCGACGCCTTTACCGGCCACATGCTTTATCTCGAAGGCCATCGCCAGAACAGCGCCAACTTTTCCGACACGCGCCAGAACACGTCGCTGGTGCGCTTCGGCCAGCTGACGCCCGCCTTCTGCCTGCAGATCCTGGCGCCGCTCCTGCTGGTCTTCCTTGGCTACGGCGCCGTGACGCGCGAACGCGAACGCGGCACCCTGTCGCTTTGCCTCAGCCAGGGCATCGGCGGACCCCAGCTGTTCTGGGGCAAGACCCTGTGCCTCGCCGCCGTCGCCGGCATCATCCTGTTGCCAGCCGCCGCCACCCTCTGCTGGCTGGCCGTGTCCGCCGGGCTTGGCGCCGATCTCACCACGGCGATGGTCTTTGGCTACACGCTTTACCTGCTGCTTTGGACCGTCGCCGCCGTTCTCGTCTCGACGCTCGTGGCGCGCGGCCGCGATGCGCTCCTGATGCTTGTCGCCGCCTGGGCCTGCCTGTGCGTCTTCATTCCGCGCATCGCGCCCGACCTCGTCGCCCGCGCCCGCCCCCTTCTCACCCAGATGGAGACGGATATTCGGATTCATAAGGACCTCAAGGCCATGGGCGACAGCCACAATCCCGACGATCCCTATTTCAACGCCTTCAAACAGAAGGTCCTAGACAGTTATGGCGTGACGCGGATCGAGGACCTGCCCGTCAATTACAAGGGCCTCCTGGCCATCGAAGGCGAAAGGATGACGAGCGATCTGTTCAAAGCCTACGGCCACCGCAACTTCGCGCAACAGAAGGCGCAATCGCGGATGCAGGACGCCCTCGGCTGGCTGGCGCCCGTCATAGCCCTCCAGCGGCTGTCCATGTCGGGCTCAGGAACGGACCTGGCCGCGTACCACGCCTTCCTCGACCAGGGCGAGGCCTATCGCTTCGGCCTCGTCCAGCATCTCAACCGGCTTCAGGCGACGGCCCTGACCTATGCCGACGACACCAACAAGACCCGCGAGAACCGCATCACCCACAGTCACTGGACCCGCTATCCGGACTTCACCTTCCGGCCGCCGGACTCCAATGCGCGGCGCGACGCGGTGTTCCCGGCGCTCGGCATTCTCCTGATCTGGGTCGTCGCCCTGCTGGCGCTCGGCCAATGGTCAGCCCTGCGGCTGGAAAGGACGGCGATATGAGCGCGCTCAGGTTCGAATGGCTGCTCACCGTCCGCTCGCGTCTGACCGTCGTGGCTATTGCGGCGCTATGCCTCCTGTCGGCCGTCGCGGTCGGCCGTGGCCTGGCCGAGGTCGCCCGCCAGGACGCCGCGATCGCGCACCTGAAGACCTTGCAGGACAGCGACATGGCCGACCTGGCGAGGACCTACGGCCCCGAAGGCGATGCCGGTTCCGCGGCCTATTACAGCTTCTTCCACACCTATGACCCGCCGTCGCGCCTGGCCTTCGCCGCCCTGGGGCAACGGGACGTCCTGCCCTATAATCTCAGGGTCCGCGCCCTGGGCCTCCAGGCCCAGCTCTATGAGGGAGATATATTCAACCCGGAACTGGCCCTGCCGGGACGCTTCGACCTCAGCTTCGTCCTGGTCTATCTGACGCCCCTGTTCCTGATTGTCCTGCTGCACGACCTGGTGGCCCAGGAGGCCGAAAGCGGCCGGCTCAACCTGCTGAGAACCGCGCCGAAAGCGGGCCTTGGGCTGTGGCTGCGCCGGATGGGCCTGAAAAGCGGCCTGGTCTTCGCGGCGGTCGCCCTGCCCTTCATTGCCGGCTGCCTGCTGGCGCGGGCGCCGGTTGCCGGAGCCTTTGCCGGACTTGCGCTCATCCTGCTCTATATCGGCTTTTGGACGGCGCTTTGCCTTGTGACGGCGGCGGCCGGTTTCGGGTCGCGGGTCAACGCCCTCGTGCTTCTGACCCAATGGGTCGTCCTGGTTCTCGTGGCGCCCGCGCTGGCCCATATCGCCATCACCCGCGCCGTCCCTGTGCCGCACGGCGTCGACATCGTCCTGAAGCACCGCCAGATCGTCCATGGCGCCTGGGAAGTGCCGAAGGCCGACACCATGCAGGCCTTCTTCCGCCTTCATCCCGAATGGAAGGACACGCCGCCGCTGGGCAAGACCTTCGAATGGAAGTGGTATTTCGCCTTCCACCATGTCGGCGACGCGCGCGTAGCGGGGGACGTCGCTGCCTATCGCGCCGCCATCCTTAAGCGCCAGGCGCTGGCGGAAGGCACGGGGTTTATCCTGCCTTCGGTCGGCGTCCAGACGGCGCTGGAACGGCTGGCCGACACCGATGTCCGCCGCTATCTCGGCTACCAGTCCCACGTGACGGAGTTCCACACCGCGCTTCGCCGCTTCTACTATCCGTACCTGTTCAATAAGGTCCCGTTCCATGAAGCCGACTTCGCCAAGGCGCCGCCGTTTACCGCCAGGCCTTACGACGGCGAGGTGCGCGTAACCTATCTTCTTATTCTGTCGGGCCTGACCATCATTGCCGGCGGGCTTGGCACGGCCCTTCTCCGCCGGCGGGTGGCTTAAAGTCGGTGGGTGAGAGCAACCATAGCCGCCCTCACCCACCGCCCACGTCCCGGTTTACTGTTCCAGGATAAAGGTCGCCAGGACCTTGCGATCTTCCGCGCTGATGCCTTCGAAAGCCGGCATGGCGTGCGGACTTCCCCAGAGCCCCGTGCTGCCCTTCCCGATCTGGCCCGCCACGTAGTCGACGGCGTCGGCACGGCTGCGGTACTTCTCGGCGACCTTCTTGTACGACGGACCGACGGAGTCCTCATCGACCTGATGGCACGACAGGCAGGCGTTTTCCTCGATCAGCGCCAGGGCCGGCGACAAAGGCGCCTCAGCGACGGCGGCTGCCGGCGCGGCTTCGAGCTCGCCCGGCCGGAACACGATCCGGTACAGCCCCGAGGTCGGGTTGGCCGCGTTCCACTTGGGCCCATAGGCCAGGACATAGAGGTTGCCGTCAGGACCGAACATCATGTCGATCGGGTTATCGATCTTCACGCTCGGCGCCAGGTCGACGATCTGGCGGACATTACCCTGGCTGTCGAAATCGACCACCTTCACATAGCTGCGCACAAAGTCCGAGATGAACAGCTTGCCGTCGTACCAGGCCGGCAGGTTGGTCGTCGCAGGCGTCTTGGCCCGGCGATAAACCCCGCCCGCCGTAGCCGAACGGCCGCCCATCCCCAGCTCCGGGAAGATCGAAGATTCGTTGTACGGATAGTAGATCAGGGCCGGACGCGCCGGCGGCAGAACCTTCATGCCGGTATTGCGCGGCGACGAATTGACCGGACGCGCCGGGTCGAAAGCCGGACCATTGGCGCCGGTGACGAAGTCGTACTTGTGGTAAGGGTAGTTGTTGCCGATGAACAGCGGCCAGCCGTAGTTGCCGGGGCTCTTGATCTCGTTGATCTCATCATGGCCGCGCACGCCCCGATTGGCGTCATCGGCATTGGCGTCGGGCCCGACGTCACCGAGATACAGGAAGCCGGTCTTCGGGTCCTGAGCCAGCGAGTACGGATTGCGGAAGCCCATGGCGTAGATTTCCGGCCGCCCCTGCTTCGGACTGGCGAACAGATTGCCCTTGGGGACAGTGTAGCCGCCAGCCGCCTTCGGCCGGATGCGCAGGATCTTGCCGCGCAGGTCCTGGGTGTTGCCCGATGAGCGGGCGGCGTCCCGGTCGGTGCCGTTCGGACGATTGTCCAGCGGTGCATAGCCGGCAACGGTCTTGTCCCACGGATTGGTGTTGTCACCCGTGGTGATGAACAGGTCCCCGGCCTTGTTGAACAGAAGGCCGCTGCCGGTGTGGCAGCAGGTGTCTTCAATGGGGATATCGATCAGGGTATCGACCGGCGTCAGGCGGCCGGCCTTCACGTCCAGCCGGAAACGGCCGACGCGGTTCATCATCTTGGCGCCCTTGCGCCGGGAATGCTGGATATAGACGATGCGGTTGCCGGCAAAGCCCGGATCGACGGCCAGGGCGTAGGCGCCGTGTTCGCCGTTCGACGTATCGAACGCCACCTTGCCGACGGTGCGGCGCGTCCCCCAGGTCGGATCGACGTGGATCAGTTCGCCCCCGCGCTGGATGATCAGGATGCTGCGGTCGGGCAGGAAGTCGAAGGCGATCGGCTCGTTCATGTTGGAGACGACGGTTTCGCGCGTCATGCGTTCCGCTGCCGGGCGGATCTTGCTGTAATCCTTGTTTTTCTTGCCGACAGCATAGATCAGACCCTGGATCATCAGGCGCTGCATGATGGGTTCCGCGTAGGATTCGTTGCGGTGGCCCAGGCCGATATAGAAGCCACGGCCGCCGTCGAAGTCATTCGACCACACCATGCCGCTGATGCCCTGGGACTGTGAGCCCTTGTAGCTTTGGCTGTCGATCTTGAGGATGTGGTGCAGGAACGGGCTGACATTGCGGAAATCGTACCACTCGTCGGTGAAACGCATCTCGCCCTTCTTGACCAGGGCCGGATCGGCGGCGATCGCCGGATGGTGCGGATCGGCGACGACCAGACGGGCTTCCTGGATGGCGGGATGGCTCTTGAAATGGCCGCCGATCAGCTTGGTATACCACGGCCACTTGCCGTCGCTTTCGGTGTCGGTGGCCGCGTGGATGCCCAAGAGACCGCCGCCCGACTGAATGAAATGCTCGAAAGCCGTCTGCTGCTGTTCGTCGAGGATGTCGCCCGTGGTGTTGAGGAAGACGACGGCGTCATAGGTCTTCAGGTTGTCATCGGTGAAAACCGAAGCGTCCTCGGTGACGGTGACGCTAAAGCCCTGCTTCTGCGCCAGGTCGCGCAGGGCCGCCTGACCGGTCGGTATCGAGTCGTGGCGGAAGCCCGCGGTCTTGGAAAAGACCAGGACCTGCGCGCCCTTAAGCGCCGCGGCCGGCGCCCGGGTGGCCGCCCACGCGGCAAAAGCCACGGCCAGGGCGGCAAGGACCAGCATGAGGCCGAGTAGCCATTTACCTCGACTCAGAAACGTGTTTTGAACTATCGCCATCGTTTGCTCCCAAATTATTGTTTTTATTTACCAACGCTTGCTGAGGCTAAGCATCGCGTTGCGCCCGCGTGCCCGGAATCCGGCCACGGTCTCGTACTTTTCATCCCATAGATTGCCTAAACGCGCCGACACGGCCAGCCCGTCGCCGAAACCGTAGCCAATCGTGAGATCGCTGCGGACATAGCCTTCCAAGGCGACGTCCCCGGTCGGAATCGAACTCGATGTCCGCTCGCCGACATAGCGGTTGTCCAGGCGCAGGGTCCACGCCGCCGACGGCGTCCAGGTCAGGTCAAAGGCCGCCGTCAGGTCCGGCCGGTGCAACAGGCCATCTTCGACGCCATTGACCTCGTTACGCAGGCTCGACACCCGCGCCTCATAGGTCAGTTGCGGCCCGATGGATCCATCCAGCGCCAGATCGACGCCCGAAATCTCGACCTCGTCGCGGTTGACCAGCTTGAAGGTGGCGAAGTCGAAATCGATGAGGTTGCGATATGTAGTGGTGTGCGCCGCTACCGTCAGGCGCGCCGCGCCGAAGCGGTAGGCCAGGCGGAGGTCACCGCCTTCGCTTTCCTCGGGCCGCAGATCGGGTGAGCCGACCAGCGGATCACCCAGGGCATAGAAGCTTGGCACTTTCAGGGACCGCCCCCACGTCCCGGCCAGGGCCAGGCGCTGATCGGCCGATTGCCATTCAAGGCTGGCGCGCTGGCTCCACGCGGCCTTGTCACCGTCGCGGGCGTCGACGCGGACACCGCCGCGTACGGCGAAACCGCCGCCCAACCGGACCAGGCCTTCGCCGAAGACGCCGGCGCTGCTGCGATCCTGTTCAAAGCTCGAAGGCAGGCTGAAGAAGCCGAAATCGAGCACGCCGTCGACTTCGCCCTGCTCGCGCATCAGTTCGACGCCCGCGGCATAGTCAACCCGCGCCCCGGCGGCGCGATAGGTCGCGGTTGCCTGGACACGGTCAAAGCGGCTGGTCTGGACGGTCGCCGGCGTGCCGCCCGCCATCGGATCGCCGACGGCCGGGCTAAATTGATCCTGGTCGCGCCGGAAGGCCGCCAGGTTCAGGCTGAGGCTGCGGCCCTCGCCCGCCGGCTGGCGGAAGGACAGGCCGGCCATGCGGTCCTTGTCCTCGATACGCTGGCGCGCGCCGTCCGAATAGAGAATGCCGCCGCTGGCGACATCAAAGCCCTCGCGGTCGCTGTCGGCGGCGCGGACGAACAGGCTGAGGCGGCCATCGCGCGGCGTTGCGCCGCTCAGCTTGGCGGTCAGGGTCGAAAGGGTGCGCCATTGCCCCAGGTCCTTGTCGCCGTCCTCACCGTGACGGATCGCGCCGCTGAGGTTCCAGTCACCCAAATCCGTGCCACCCGTCAGGCGCGCGCTATATTCCTCGTCGCCCGATACCGAGACGCGCACACTGGGCGTGAGGTCGATTTCGGTCATCACCACCCCGGCCAGGGCGCCGGAGCCATACAGCGCCGACAATGGCCCCTGCCCCACGGTGACGGCGGTGATTTCGTCGCCGGCCAGTGTGGAGAAGTCGTAGGCACCGCCACGCGAATCGCCGAGGTCATGGACCGGAACGCCTTCGATCAACACGGGTGAGAAGTTGGCGTCGGCGCCGCGCACGAACAGCTCGGCGCGCGATCCGGCGACCCCGCCGTCCAGTATCGTCAGGCCGGGCACGCCTTCCAGGACGTCATTGACCGACTGCCCCTCCTTGGCCAGGCGGCGTTCGGACCACGGCACAGGCGGCTTCAGCCGCGTGCTGACGATGACGGTCTCGCCGTCCTGGCTGAGCGCAGGCAATGCCACAGCCGACAGCGCGCTGGCGCCGCCAAGAACCCAAATCCACTTCACGCCGAACTCCCCTGATTATTTGAGGCGGAGTTGCACCACGAATCTCTCTTCGGCTCAATATGTAATCCGTTACAATTTTGCGCCGGACGTCAAAGCCCGCCAATGATCCAGCGCGCCTTCAAATGCACTCAGGTTGAACCATTCGGCTTCCCCCATCGTAAATATGACATCTCACGCAAGGATGTTCCGATGAAGCCGTCTCTAATCATGTGTCTGGCCCTGGCTCCGGCCCTGCTCGGCGGCTGCGCGGCGGTTGGTATCGAGGCCAACCACCGGGCGACGCCCGTCTTTTCCCTTGAAGACTACTTTACCGGCGAGACGCGCGCCTACGGCGTGTTCGAAGACCGTTCGGGAAAGGTCGTGCGCACATTTTCCGTCGTTGCCCGGGGTACGCAATCCGCCGGCAACTTCATACTGGACGAACGCTTCCTGTGGAGCGATGGCGAGCGCCAGTCCCGCACCTGGACCTTCACCCGAATAAGCGATGGACGATATCGCGGCACTGCGGCGGACGTGGACGGCGAAGCCATGCTGGAGACCGAGGGCGACGCCATGCGCCTGCGCTATCTGCTCAAGCTGCCATACAAGGGTACGACGCTTAAGGTGAGGTTCGACGACTGGTCGCACATGGTCGCGGACGGTGTTGCCATCAATCGCGCCGATGTCTCTAAATACGGGGTGAGACTGGGGCGCGTTACCTTGACCTTCATCAAACCCGACCATCCATCGCCCACGGCCGATATGCTGGCTCAGCCACAATGACCCGGCGCCGTACCGACACAAATCAAAGACCCCTCCCAGGGAGATTTACATGACTATTGCAATATCCCGCCGTCCTCCTATGGCAATGATGGCCATTGTCGCTTTCGCAGCGGTATTTTCGGCAGCGCTGATCGGAAACCTGGCGACGTTTCCTAATATTCCCGGCTGGTACGCGGGGCTGGCCAAACCGGACTTCACCCCGCCCAACTGGCTGTTCGGCCCTGTCTGGATCTTGCTCTACATGACCATGGCCTATGCCTTCTGGCGCATACTCATCCTGCCGCCGCACAGCCCCGGCAGGCGCATCGCCATCGTCTGGTTCGCGGTCCAGATGGCGCTTAACGCGACCTGGTCCGTCGCCTTCTTCGGCATGCAGTCGCCGGGGCTCGGACTGGTCGTCATCGGTTGCATGGTCATCGCCATCGTCATGACCATGGTGAGCTTCGCGCCCCTGGACCGAGTGGCGACGATTGTTCTGGTCCCCTATCTGCTCTGGGTCTGTTTCGCCACGGCGCTCAATGCCGGCATCTTTCT
>CBFGPQ010000115.1:0-11922 GCA_965650705.1 uncultured Asticcacaulis sp.
GGGGGGCGCGCGGGGCGCGCGCCCCGCCGCGGGTGTGGGGGGGTGGGGGGGGGGGGCCGCCCCCGCGGAAAGGCCAGCGCTCGCGGACAGAGTTTTGCCCCTCATCCGGTCCTTCGGACCACCTTCTCCCCGTGAACGGGGAGAAGGAATTACGCCGCGATAAACCCGCCCGTCTGGCGTGCCCAAAGACGTGCGTACAGACCGCCCGCCCCGATCAGTTCCGCGTGCGTGCCGCTTTCGATAATCCGCCCGGCCTCCATGACCACCAAACGGTCCATGCGCGCGATCGTGCTCAACCTGTGCGCAATGGCGATCACCGTCTTGCCCTGCATCAACTCCAGCAGGCTGTCCTGAATCGCCGCCTCGACCTCTGAATCCAGCGCCGAGGTTGCCTCATCCAGAACCAGGATCGGCGCATTTTTCAACAGCACACGCGCAATGGCTATGCGCTGTCTCTGGCCGCCCGACAGCTTGACGCCGCGTTCGCCGACATGGGCGTCAAGCCCGCTGCGCCCCTTGTTGTCCCTGAGCGACGGAATGAAGTCCCAGGCGTGCGCGCGGCGCGCGGCTTCGATAATAGCTTCGTCAGAAGCCTCCGGCCACCCATAGGCGATGTTGTCACGGATCGAGCGGTGCAGCAGCGACGTGTCCTGCGTCACCATACCAACATGACTGCGCAAGGAGTCTTGTGTCACCTGGGCGATGTCCTGCCCGTCGATCAGTATCCGGCCGGACGACAGGTCATGCAGGCGCAGGAAGACATTGACCAGGGTCGACTTGCCCGCACCCGAAGGGCCGACAAGGCCGATCTTCTCACCCGGCCTGATCGTCAGGTCGATACCGTCGAGCGCGGCTTGCCCCGCTTCGCCATACATGAAGCGCACCGCGTCGAACCGGACCTCACCGCGATCGATGGCAAGCTTTCCGGCGTCTGGCGCGTCGGTGACCTTGTGCGGCTGGGAAATGGTCTCGATGCCGTTTTGGATCGTGCCGATGTTTTCGAACAGGCTGGTCACCTGGAACATGATCCAGCCCGACATGTTGAGGATGCGCTGGGTCAGGGCGCCGACAAGGGCGATGGCGCCGACGCTGATCGCGCCCTGGCTCCACAGCCAGATGGCCAGGACCGCCGTCGACACCAGTAGCGCGATGTTCAGCCAGTTGACCATGAGATCAAGACGGGTAATCAGGCGCTGCTGGACCTGCCATTTGGCGGTGTTGAACTCCAGGGCGTCGCGAACATAGGCGTCTTCGCGCGACGGCTCGGCGAACAGCTTGACGGTCTGGATGTTGGTGTAGCTGTCGACCAGACGGCCGACAAGCGCCGAGCGCGCTTCCGAGCCCTCCTCCGACGCCTTGGACAGCAAGGGCACGTACCGCCAGCAGATCAAGCCATAGCCGGCGCACCAGATGACCAGCGGCACAACCAGGCGGATGTCGGCTTCGAAAAACATGACGAAGGCGCCGGTGAAATAGACCACGACATAGAGAAAGGTGTCGCTCAGCGTCACCAGGGTGTTGCGGACCGCGGACGCGGTATCGGCCACCTTGGACGCCACGCGGCCGGCGAAATCATTGGCGAAGAAGGTCATCGACTGACGCACGACATAACGGTGCGACTGCCAGCGGATCAGGGCCGGGAAGTTGCTGGTCAACCCCTGCTGAAGCAGAAGGGACTGGGCCATGACCAGCAGCGGCCACGCGACCGCAACCGTCAGCAGCATGACGATAAAGGTCGAGCCATGTTTCGACCACAGCTCACCTGGCTTCGCCACCGTCAGGATATCGATGATCTCGGCGATAAAGCGGAAGACCATGATTTCCGCGCAGGTCGCCAGCAGCCCGATGAAAATCACCGTGGCGAAGACCGGCCAGACCTGGCGCAGATAGGTCCAGACATAGGCGACCAGTCCGGTCGGCGGAGTCGCTTCATCGTGCGGTCGGAACGGATCGATCAGCCTTTCGAAGGGTCTGTAAAGCCAGTTCAGCATAATAATTCCTCGGTCTTGCGCCAGCCTTACGGCACAAAAAAAGCGGGCCATCAGGCCCGCCTTTGAAGCGTTACCCGAAGGTTGTGACGTTATTTTGCGCCAAACAGGCGCGCCCAGAAGCCGGGCTTCTTCTTGGTGACTTCGGCAGCCTTGCCGGTGACTTCATGCGCCTTGTCAGCGATGTCGCTGGTGAGGCTGTCGGCCTTTTCGGCAGCCTCGGCGATGACCGGCTTGGCGGCTTCGACCGCTTCATCGATCTTGGCCTTCGCCGTGTCGAGCGCGGCTTCGGCCTTTTCACCCAGGTCCTTCAGTGCCGGCTCGGCGGCGGTCTTCAGTTCCTCGATCTTGGCGGCGGCCATGTCCTTGGCTTCGTCAAGCTTGACCTTGGCGTCGGCGAGCGAGTCCTTAGCCATTTCGACAGCAGCCTCCACCTTGGCGGCGGTCTTGCTCGCCGCCTTCTTGACAGGAGTGGCCTTGGCCATAGCCGTCTTGGCGGGGGCTTTCGGCGCCTTCGCCGCCGCAGGCTTAGCCGATGCGGTCTTAGCCGGAGAGGCCTTCGCCGCCGCCGGCTTCTTCACCGCCTTCGGGGCTTCCGCGACGACCGCATCCTTGACGTCGTTGACGAGCGACTTGGGCGCAGCCTTCTTTGCAGCCGCCGACTTCTTGGCGGGGGCCGCGGCTTCGGCCTTTGGAGCCGGCGCCTTGCGTGCAATCGTCTTCTTCACGCCGGCATCGGCCGCGATATCGTCAGCGCCGGTTTTTTTGTCGCCGGAATTCGTTTTTGTGGTAGCTCTCGCCATCATCCGTCCTTAAGTGCCTGGCACGCGCCCGAATCGTTACCTGAAAAAGGAAAAGTAACGTAGTCCGGGTGCTGAATCAATGTTACCGCAAAGCAGCATGACCTATAATCCTCAACAAATCGTCGCCCGTGGCCCGCGTGCCATATCTGAAGCTGCCGCCGAGGCCATTGACAGCGATGTCCTGCTGGAAGGCGCGACCTATTCCATCCTCGAAGAGGACGAAGACAAGGATGTGTGGCGCATCGACGCCTTTCCGACGACCGAGGAAGAAGATGCGCGCTTGCAAGAGGTCCTGAGCGGCTTCGACGGCCTGATCATCACGCAGGATAAGCTGGCTGACGCCGACTGGCTGGCCATGGCGCTATCGGGCCTTCCGCCCGTGCGCGCGGGGCGCTTCTTCGTTTACGGCATCCACGATCGCGGCAAGGCGCCATCGAGCACGGTCAATCTGCGCATCGAAGCTGGTGCCGCCTTTGGCACCGGCCACCACGGAACGACGGTCGGCTGCCTGCTGGCCTACAGCGACCTGCTTAAGAAGCGCGGCTTCAAGCGCGTTCTGGACGTCGGCGCCGGCACAGGCGTGTTGGCCATCGCCGCCTCACGTACCGGCACCAAGGTCGCCGTCGGCACCGACATCGACTCGATCAGCGTGCGCATCTCCAACGAGAACGCCAAGCTCAACAATGCCAATGCCCGCTTCGTCCATGCCAACGGCCTTGGCCATGAACTGGTCCGCAAAGACGGGCCGTATGACCTGGTCTTCGCCAATATCCTGGCTCGCCCCCTGGTCAGCCTGTCGCCGTCCATCCGTGGCGCATTGAAGCCGCGCGGCCTGGTCATCCTGTCGGGCCTGCTACGCACCCAGGAGCGCTTCGTCAAAGGGGCCTATCTCAGCCACGGCTTCCGCCTGATCCGCCGCATACACCGCGACGCATGGTGCACACTCGTCATGGAAAAGGTTTAATGCCCCGCTAACCATTTCGCCCAATACTCGCGGCCGTGCAATCAGGAGGTCATGGGCGATGCAAACGGCTATCTACGGCGCGGGCAAAAGCGGACGCCTCCTTTTGAGTGAGATGACCCAGCGTGGCGAAACCGTAGATTTTTTTATTGACGAATTCACACCGCAAACTCAGGTCAGCGGCCTGCCCGTGCGTCGCATGGCCGACATTGTCGACAAAAGCGATATCCGGTTGCGGGTGTCCCTGCATAACGGCACGCCCTCCGCTACGGATATTCATACCTTTCTTGCCGACAGCCTGAAGAAAGAAGGCTTTGGTGACATTCAGGACTGGCAGGACCTGTCACAGACCTACCCCGCCTTAATTGGGGCGGTATCCAGCCACAGCGTCAACCCTGATGAGCCGGGCCTGAAAGTCCTCCGCGACATGCTGAACGAGGACATCAGCCGCGATATCCTCGATACGGTAATTGCTTTCCGCCAGACGTTCCAAGGGCCGCTGACCGGGCTGCCGGATCAGTACAAGCCCTATTTTCCGTCCGGCATCGATGTTTTCAGAGGCATCAGATCCTTGCGGTTTGCCGACTGTGGCGCGTTCGATGGCGACACGATCCAGAGCGCACTCAAGGCATCTCCCGTACCTGTATCATGGTTCGCGGCCTTCGAGCCCGATCCTGACATCTTCGAGCGCCTGCGCGCACGGGTGGATGGTCTGAAACAACAGCCGGGCGATTGCGACTTCTGGCTTCTGCCTTTCGGCGCGTGGTCCAAGAACGACGTGTTAAAATTCAATGCCTTGAACACCGTGTGCAGTTCATTTGTGATCGGGATGGATACCGTACCGACCACCATTTCCGTGCCCGTTGTTTCCTTGGACGCGACTTTGAGCGCGGCGCCGCCGAATTTCATCAAGATGGATATCGAAGGTGCGGAGCTAGATGCGCTCGTGGGCGCACGTCACATCATCGAAACCTACAGGCCAACCCTGGCCATCAGCATATACCATCTGGCCAATCACCTGTGGGACATTCCGGCCCTGATCAAAGGTTATTACCCGGGCTACGAGATGTACGTGCGTCACCATTCGCCTTTCTTGCCCGACACGGTGCTTTATTGCATCGCGCCTGATGGCCCGGTTGTCACGGGATAGCTACACAAGTTCGGACGCATGACGTCATCCGCCCAACGTCTGATGGCTCCGCCGCGGGCTCCAGGGCCAGGCCGCCGCCCATTCAGCCCACGGCGTCATCAAGATTCAACGTCAGCAGTTAAGGCGGGCGATGCACCACCACCAGATGCTTCGGATATTTCAGAAGCATACCTATGCGGAGGAAGGCTGGATTTGGCGGGGCGGTGGTTATATGTGTAACCACCGCCTTCTGCTTGCCCGAGATCCAGTCATGACCGCCGACTCCGCCCGCCCCGTCTTCCAGACCTATGATGTCACGACCCACCCATCGCAAGGCGTCACAAATGTCGCGGCCCTGCGCGCGGAAATGAGAGCACAGGGGCTCGACGGCTTCATCGTGCCACATGAGGACGAGCACCAGAACGAATACCTGCCCGACGCCAATGAGCGCCTGGCCTGGGTGTCGGGCTTTACGGGCTCGGCCGGCGCCGCGATCATCTTTAAGGACCGCGCCATCCTGTATGCCGATGGCCGCTACACCCTGCAGTCGCGCGAGCAGACTGATCCGTCCGTTTTCGAGGTCAAGGACTTCCACGCCACTGCCCTGGCCGACGAATTGCTGGCCACGGCTTCGGGCAGCGTCATCGGCTACGATCCGGGCCTGATCACGCCGGATAGTTTGAGCCGTCTGCACGCCGCCGCGCGAACCGCCGGCGTTACGCTCAAAGCCGTATCCGTCAATCCGCTCGATGCCGCCTGGGGCAGCGCGCGCCCTGCCCAGCCCGCCGCATTAATCGTGCCGCAACCGCTTGACTATGCCGGCCTCCCGTCGACCGAAAAGCGCGCCCAGATCGCGCGCAACCTGACCGCCAATGGCGTCGCCGCCGCGCTGATCACGGCACCGTCGTCGCTGGCCTGGCTGTTCAACATTCGCGGGGGCGACGTCATCCGCTCGCCCCTGCCGCTGGGTCAGGCCATCCTTAGGGCCGACGGCTCGGGCGAACTGTTCGTCGACCCGGTCAAGGTCTCCGACGGCCTGCTGGAATGGCTGGGCAACGAAGTCAGCGTCAAGACGCCGGCCGACATTCCCGAAAGCCTTCAGGCGCTGGATGGCAAGGCGGTGCTGATCGACCCTGCACAGTCGTCGGCCTTCTGGTTCGAAGCCCTTGCCGCCGCCGGCGCTACTCCGGTGCCCCAGGACGATCCCTGCCTGCTGCCGCGCGCGTGCAAGAACGCCACCGAGATCGCCGGCACCAAGGCTGCGCACATCCGCGATGGCGCCGTCCTGACCACCTTCCTGCACTGGGTCGCGACGGAAGCGCAAGCGATCCTGCCGACCGAGATCGAGGTGGCGCAGAAGCTCGAGTCCTTGCGCGTCGCCAATGGCGGGTTGAAGGACCTGAGCTTCGACACGATTTCGGGCTTCGGACCGCACGGCGCCCTGCCCCACTACCGTGTCAACAGCAACAGCAATATTCCGATCCAAAAGGGTAACCTGTTGTTGGTCGATTCCGGCGGCCAGTTCATGGACGGCACGACCGACGTCACGCGCACCATGGCCATCGGCACGCCCAGCGCCGAGCACAAGCGCATGTTCACCCTGGTCCTCAAGGGCCATATCGCCCTGGCGACCGTGAAGTTCCCGGCCGGTACGACCGGCACGCACCTCGACGCGCTCGCGCGCCAATTCCTGTGGGCGGAAGGTTTCGACTACGACCATGGCACGGGTCACGGTGTCGGCGTCTATCTGGGCGTCCACGAAGGCCCGCAGCGCATCTCGAAGGCGCTGAACCGCTACGCCCTGCAGACCGGCATGATCGTGTCGAACGAGCCCGGCTTCTACAAGGAAGGCGACTTCGGCATCCGCATCGAGAACCTGCAGTTCGTTACCGAGGCCGTCATCCCCAAAGGCGGCGAACGCGCCATGCACGGTTTCGAGAACCTGACCTGGGCGCCGATAGACCGCGACCTGATCGACGTGACGCTGCTGACGCCATCCGAGCGCGCCTATATGGACTGGTATCACGGACGGGTCCTGGAACTGATCGGGCCGCTGGTTTCGCCTGAAGTGCGTAGCTGGCTCGAGACGGTCTGCGCGCCATTATAGTTTGACGCGCTGTTTCGGAAAGCGCTTTGCTAACCCCTGCCATACAGCGGCATAGCCGAGGCCATTACCGTGACGAACGGAATGTTGGCTTCCGGTGGCAGGGTTGCCATATGCACGACCGTCCGCGCGACATGGGCAACGTCCATGCGCGGTTCCGGGCGCGTCTGCCCATCCGCCTGGAGCACGCCGTCGTCCATGCGCGCCGACATGTCGGTGACCGCATTGCCGATATCGATCTGACCGCATGTAATGCCGAACGGCCGGCCGTCGAGGATCAGCGACTTGGTCAGGCCGGTCATGGCGTGCTTGCTGGCGACATAAGGCGCGGAGTGGGGCCGTGGCCCATGGGTCGACACCGAGCCATTGTTGATGATCCGGCCGCCTTGAGGCGTTTGCGCCTTCATGACGCGCAGGGCCGCCCGCGCGCACAGCATGGCGCCCAGGGCATTGACGTCGAGCACGGCCCGCAGATCGGCCACCGGCAATTCGTCGAGCGGAACCGCCGGCGCGCTGACACCGGCATTGTTGAACAGAAGATCGACGCGACCGAAGCGCGCAACGGTCTGATTGAACAATGCATCGACAGAGGCCTCATCCGTCACATCGGCCGGGATGGCGATTGCGTTGGGCGCAAGTGCGGCGGTTTCCTGGAGCGCGTCCGCCCGGCGGCCGGCCAGCACGACCACAAACCCAGATTCAGAGAGCGCCATGGCAACCGCCCGGCCGATACCGCTGCCGGCACCCGTGACGATGGCGACCCGTCTCATGCGATCATTGCCAGCCATTCGTCCTCGGTCAGGGTCTTGATCCCCAGTTCGGCGGCCTTTTTCAGCTTCGAACCCGCACCCGGACCGGCGACCAGAAGATCGGTCTTGGCCGACACCGATCCCGACACCTTGGCGCCCAGCCGTTCGGCCTGCGCCTTGGCTTCGTCGCGCGTCATCTTCTCGAGCGTGCCGGTGAATACTACGGTTTTTCCGGAAATGGCGTGATCACCGGCAGCAACTTCGGCATCGCGCACGGTGACCTGCGCCCGGAAGCGGTCATAGATGGCGCGCTGATAGGGATGGGCGAAGTAGCTGATGACAGAGTTGGCGACCACCGGCCCGATCTGGTCGAAGTGTTCAAAGGCATCACGGGCCTCCTGATCGCCAGCGGCAGCCGCCGTGAGCGTGTTCCGGAAGGCTTCCTCCGATCCAAAGGCGCGCGCCAGCAATTTTGCCGTGGTTTCGCCGACATGCTTTATGCCCAGCGCAGCGATAAAACGTTCCAGCGGCAGACCACGGCGGCTTTCGATCGAGGCGAACAGGTTGCGGACGCTCTGTTCGCCCATGCCTTCGCGATCCTTCAGCTTTTTCAGATTTGTCCTGTCCCGTTCGGCCAAGGTAAAGATATCGGCTGGCTCCTTGATCAGGTCGTCCTCGTAGAACTTCTGCAACTGCTTTTCGCCGAGGCCCTCGATGTCGAGCACCCGGCGGCTGACGACGTATTTCAGGTATTCCACGCGCTGATGCGGACAGGCCTGGTCGCCGGAGCATTTCCGCGCCACGCCCTCGCCGCCGCCGGCCGTCGCTTCGCGGACGACCTCGGTTTTCAGCGGGCATGGACACAGCTTCGGGAATTCGTAGACCTGCGCATCGTCCGGCCGTTCGGCCAGTTCGACACCAACGATCTGCGGAATGACATCGCCGGCGCGCTGGACGCGGACCATGTCTCCGATACGAATGTCCTTGCGCTCGATCTCATCGGCATTGTGGAGGGTGACGTTAGTGACCACGACGCCGCCGACATTGATCGGCTCAAGCCGCGCCACCGGCGTCAGCGTACCAATGCGGCCGACCTGGATATCGATACCGCGCAGGCGTGTCAGGGCCTGCTGCGCCGGAAACTTGTGCGCGATCGCCCAGCGTGGGCTGCGCGAGACAAACCCAAGGCGCCGCTGCCAGTCGAGGCGGTCGACCTTATAGACGACGCCGTCGATATCGTAGCCCAGTTGCGAACGCGTCTTGCCAATATGGTCGTAGAGTTCCAGCAGTCCCGCCGTGCCTTCGACGCGGCGTGAGTTCGGGTTGACCTCAAAGCCCCAGGCGCGGAAGCAGTCGAGCGCTTCGGTCTGGGTCTTGACGAAATCGGCATTGCTGACTTCACCCCAGGCATAGGCGAAGAAACGCAGGGGCCGAGACGCCGTCACACTGACATCGATCTGGCGCAGAGACCCCGAAGCAAAGTTGCGGGGATTGGCGTAGGTCCGCCCGCCTTCGGCCGCCGCCTTGGCGTTCATTTCAGCGAACTCGGCCAGAGGCATATAGACCTCGCCGCGGATTTCAATTCGTTCCGGAAACCCGGAACCTTTCAGGGTGTGCGGGATATCCTTGATGGTTTTGACGTTTTCCGTAATGTCCTCGCCGACACGGCCGTCGCCGCGCGTCGCGGCTCGCGCCAGTTGGCCGTTGACATAGAGAATGCTGCACGACAGGCCGTCGATCTTGGGCTCGGCGGCGTAGGCCACGACCTCATCCTCCGGCAATTTCAGGAAGCGTTTCAGGCTTTTTTCGAAATCCGCGATGTCGTCCGCATCAAACGCGTTGTCGAGCGATAGCATTGGGACGCCGTGCGTCACCTGAGCGAACTTTTCCGACACTGGCGCGCCGACCTGCTCGGTCGGGCTGTCGGGCGTCTTCAGCTCAGGGAACTGCGCCTCGATATCGCGCAACTGCTTTTCCAGTGCGTCGTATTCAGCGTCGGTCAGTTCCGGTGTTTCTTCGCGGTAGTAGAGATCGCGATGATATTTGACCTGGGCCGCCAGATCGGCATGCGCCACGCGGGCGTCATCGAGCGTCATAAAGAGAATCCCCAAAAGCGCTTTCCGAAACGGAGTTCGGCGGAGCCAAAAGTGTAAAGCGGTTTTCGGATCGAAAGCGCGCCGAATCAACACTCTGCGCTCTTACCTGCCACAAAGCTCAATAAGTGTCAGGATCGAATGGCTCGCGCTCCAGAGACTTTTTTGTCAGCTGGTAACAGACCCAGATCAACGACACGATGCCGCCGGCGATCAGCGCGGCGGGATAGGCCGGGCGCATATCCTCAACAAAGAAGGGCGACTGCGCATACTCCATTCCCTTATCGTGGATGATGTAGGCGGCAGTACCACCGATGGTCAGGGCGGCGACGACGGCAAACTGGATCACGAAATAGATCAGACGACCGATCACGGCCTTTCCTTTCCTATACCAGTTCGGCGCTCCTCAACCTTTGCGCCGCCGCGCGGGCTTCCGGGGTGATTTCCGCGCCAGCCAGCATCCGCGCCAGTTCCTCAAGGGCCTGCGCCTCATCCAGGCATTGTACGCTTGAACGCACACCTTCGCCACCCTCAAAGACATAGGCCGCCTTAGAGACTTTCAGGTGCTGATCACCACGCGCCGCCACCTGCGGACTATGCGTCACGACGATGACCTGTGAGGTCTGAGCCAGCTTCTTGAGACGCAGGCCCACGGCATCGGCGACGGCACCGCCGACGCCTTGGTCGACCTCATCGAAGATCATGACGGGCGAGACCGCCTCATCGCCGCCGCGCGTCGCCAGCGCCGCCTTCAGCGCCAAGGCAAAGCGCGCCAGTTCGCCGCCCGACGCGATAACGCCTAGGCCGCCCCATTCGGCGCCGGGATTGGTCTTGACCTCGAATTCGACAGCGTCGCCGCCGTTTTGGCCATAGCGTTCCGGTTCCAGCGCCGTGATGCGCACGCGGAAGCGCGCCTTGTCGAGCTTAAGCGGCGTCAGTTCCGCCATGACCGCCGCCGAAAGCGTTTCGCCGGCCGCCACGCGCCGCGCACGCAACACATCGACGGCAGCGTTAAAGCGCGCTTGCGCTTCGGCAATCGCCTTCTCGAGCCGCGCCAGATGGGCGTCGAGATCCTCGATCTCGTTGAGCGCCTTGGCGATGCGCGTTCGCTCCTTCGGCAGGTCGTCGACCAGCACGCCGAGCTTGCGCGCCGCCGCGCGCAGGGCGAACAGCCGCTCTTCAACCCGGTCAAGCTGTCCGGGTTCGAAATCGAGGCTATCGGCGGCCTGGTCCATCAGTGCCAGGGCCTCATCGGCGGCGATCAGGGTGCGATCGAGCGCATCTGCGGCCAGTGTCAGGCGTTTCAGCACCTCGTCTTCAACCACCGCACCAGCCTGGATGGCACGGGTCCGGGCGTGATCGAGCGCGCGGAAGGCCTTGACCAGTCGCTGCGACAACTGATCGCCGCCAACGGCGTCGCGCGCCTCGGTTATATCCTCCAGCGCCCGCTCGCCGGCGCCCAGCAACGCGCGTTCGGACGCCAGTTCCGCCTCTTCGCCGACCTGTGGGCTCAGACGGTCGAGTTCCTGCAAACGCGCCGTCAGTTGTTCCAGTTCCGCCTTGTCGCCCTGGGCGCGCTTGAGCAGATCGCGGTGTTCGTCCTTTAATGCCTTCAGCGCCTTGAAGGCCTCAGTTACGGCGGCACGCTCCGCAGTCGTGCCCCCATAGGAGTCGAGCATGCCCATATGGGCCCGGGCATCAAGAAGCCCGACCGTTTCGTGCTGGCCGTGCACCTCCAGCAGGCTTTCGCCCAAAGCTTTCAGCACCGCTACGCTGACCGGCTGGTCGTTGACAAAGGCCTTGGAGCGGCCATCCCGCGTCACCACCCGGCGCAGCAGAAGCGACTCACCCGGCTCGACGGCCAGGCCGCGCTCTTCGAAGAAGTCATGAAGCGGATGATTGTCCGCCAGTTCGAACTCGGCGGTGACCGAGGCCTGATTGGCGCCCGAGCGGATCAGACCGGCATCGGCGCGCGCGCCCGTAGCCAGACCTAAACTATCGAGCAGAATGGATTTACCGGCGCCAGTTTCCCCGGTCAGGACGCTCAGGCCCGGGCGAATATCCAGATCGAGCCGATCAACAAGGACAACATCGG
>CBFGPQ010000116.1:0-11902 GCA_965650705.1 uncultured Asticcacaulis sp.
CATCGTCTTCCATGTCGCCGACAAGCAGGGCCTGCTGCTGCTCGACATTGCCGACTTGCGCGCCATGCTCAACCACGTGTCGGAGAACGCCAAGACGATCAGCGCCGAATATGGCCAGGTCGCGCCGGCCTCGGTCGCCACTATCCAGCGCGCGCTTTTGCAACTGGAGACCCAGGGCGCCGATGGCTTCTTCGGCGAACCGGCGTTACAGCTTAGCGATCTGATGCGCACCACGTCCGATGGCCGCGGCTATATCAATGTATTGGCGGCCGACAAGCTGATTGAGAGCCCCAGGCTTTATTCGACCTTCCTGCTGTGGCTGATGTCGGAACTGTTCGAGGAGCTGCCCGAAGTCGGCGATCCGGAAAAGCCGAAGCTCGTCTTCTTCTTCGATGAGGCGCACCTTTTGTTCCGCGAGGCGTCGCCGGCCCTGTTGCAGAAGATCGAACAGGTCGTGCGCCTGATCCGCTCCAAAGGCGTCGGCATCTATTTCGTGACGCAAAACCCTGCCGATATCCCCGACAGCGTTCTGGCCCAGCTTGGCAACCGCGTTCAGCATGCGCTGCGGGCCTATACGCCGGCCGAGCAAAAAGGCCTGAAGGCGGCGGCGCAATCCTTCCGCCCAAACCCGGACTTCGATACGCAGACCGCGATCCAGGATCTCGGCGTCGGTGAAGCGCTGGTGTCGCTGCTCGATGAAAAGGGCCGGCCGACAATCACCGAAAAGACGCTCGTCCGTCCGCCGGCCTCGCGTCTGGGGCCTGCGAATGAAGCCGAACGCGCGCAGGTCCTGGCAGCGTCGCCGGTTGGGGCTCTGTACGACACGGCGGTCGATCGTCATTCGGCGTATGAGGCGCTGACCAAGCGCACAACGGTCGCCGCGGCGCCGGAACCTGAGCCGGAGGTCGAAGTAGAGGTTGAGGAAGATCGCGAAACCAAGGCCGAAGAACGCGCCCGCCTCGCCGAAGACAAGCGCCGCCAGCGCGAGGCGGAGCGCACGACGAAACAGGTGACGTCTGTGGCTGTTTCCGTAATCCGCTCGGTAGGAGTTGCGCTGGGCCGCGAGTTGATCCGGGGTATGTTTGGAACGGTCAAGCGTCGGCGGTAATCCCTTCTCCCCGCTTAAGGGGTATAGCGCCAGCGAAAGTATAGCTTTCGCCAGCGATGGGTGGGCCGTAGGACCGGATGAGGGGCCGCAATATTTGTCGCGCGTTTTGCCGCGTCCAATTGCCCCTCACCCTAACCCTCTCCCCGCGAGCGGGGAGAGGGGACTAGGTCAAACGCGACATCTCGCGGCCGCCGGGTCAGGCTCTCACCGCCGTCGACTGTTACGATCTGGCCGGTGATGCTCGGCGTTTCGATGAGGAACACGGCAGCCCGGCCCAGATCCTCAATCGTGCAGGTCAGGCCCAGCGGCGTGTCCTTCACCGCCGCCTGGAAATCGGCCTCGGTCTGGTCGCCGCTCGGCAGCACCAGTCCTGGCGATAATCCTGCCACGCGCACCTTCGGAGCCAAAGCCATGGCGAGCGGCTGGGTCAGGGCCGCCAGCCCCATCTTGCCCGCCGTATAGGAAAAGAAATCCGGATTGGGATTACCGACCTTCTGGTCGAGGATATTGATGACCACCTGGCCATCGGCTTCCGCCAGGGCTTTCGCCAGAAACACCGGCGCGGTCAGGTTCGACGCCAGATGGCGCTGCCACAAGTCGTCGCTGAGCGTGGCCAGGCTGTCGAACTTGAACAGTGACGCACAATTGATCAGCACGTCGATCCGGCCGAAACGTGCCACAATGGCCGGAATAAGCCCATCGCGTTCTCCCGGCGTATCGAGATCGGCGGCGAAGGTTTCAACCTCGAAGCCTTTGGCTGACAACTCGGCCTTGACCTCTGCGGCCTCGGTCACCGAGCGGTGGTAGTGCAGGGCGATCGTATAGCCCTGCGCGGCCAGGAACCGGCACAGACCGGCGCCGACACGCCGCCCGCCGCCTGTCACCAAGACGACCGTCACGCAGTCGTGTCCGGACGATAGCGCGCCATTTCGACACCGGCGCTCTGGGTATCGGGGAAGATGTCCGGCTTGATGATGCGCGCCTTGCACGCCAACACCAGCGGATTGGAAAACGCCGCGGCCATCAAGTCATCGAGCAGGGTTTCCAGCAGCTCGACGTGCGGCCGGTCCTGCCAGGCCATGACGGCGTTACGCACCAGGTCGTAATCGATGAACTCGCCGGGCTTCAGCCGGCCATACTGCCAGACGCTGACCAGAAGGCGATTCGGCCGCTCATATTCGAAGGCGTGCAGCCCGCAGCGGACATGGACCTCGATGGTCTCAAGCACGGCCGCGGTGTAGTCGCCGTCCAGCATTAATCGATACGGCCGAAATCGACCAGGTTGAAGATCATGACGACGATCAGGAAAACGGACATGATACCGATGGCGACCATGGGAAAAACTCCGGAAGCAATAATGTCCTCCTGTTAGCCGCCTTGCTGCCGCGACACAAGGGGCAGCTCACAAATCTGCATTGCCGGCTTGCCATTATTGCTGCACCGCGACATGGTGCAGATCATGACCGATACGAAGTGGCAGGACTGGAAGCGCTGGGTCGAACCCTACACGCGGCCCTTGTTCTTTACGCATTCGCGCCTGACGCGCGGCAAGACATTGGGGGTGCGTGGACTGGTGCTGGATGAGCGCGGACGTGTTCTGCTGATCGAACACACCTATATCGAAGGCTGGTGGCTCCCGGGTGGTGGCGTCGACCGCGGCGAGACGACGCAGGCGGCCGTGGCGCGGGAACTGCGCGAAGAGGCGGGCGTCAATCCGCTGGGAATGCCGAAACTGCTGTCAATCCACTCCAACGAACGCTTTTTCCCAGGCGACCACGTCCTGCTCTTCCGCGTCGACCAATGGGAAAATGTCGAACGGACATCGCACGGTGAAATCCGCGACGCGGCCTTCTTCGACCTCGACAAGCTGCCGGACAATATCAATGGTGGCAGCCTCAGGCGAATCAACGAGGCGCTACGTGGCGCGCCTATTGATCCGACGTGGTAGATAGGGCTCGGACTTCACTAAATCCGGTCGCGAAGTCCCTTCGGGGTATGGCGCAAATCGCCCGGTTTGGCGTCGCCTGCCCTTGAAAGGGACGGCCTTTTCTGCGGTTAGGCTCCTGAAACCGAACAATTTTCGCTCATATCGCGATCCAGATTTAGTGAAGTCCGAGCCCTATTCCGCGGGCGGCAATGGCCGGGCGGCGACCGAACGCAAATAGCCGGTGACGCGCGTGAAGGCTGGCCGGAAGACCGGCTTGCGGTTGTCGAACGCCTTGATCAGGTCGCGCGCCCAGACGCGCGACGGCTTTTCAAAATAGTAGTGTGCCAGGGCCGCGATACCCAGGGAGACGACGACCGAGATGCCGACCCAGGCCATTTTGGGGATGCTGGTGCCCACGCCCCACACCGGGAAGGACTTGAAGATCACCTTCTGGATCAGGTCATGGACGAGGTAAAGCGCGAAAGACACAACGCCCAGCCAGTGCAGGACGGGCGCCCCCAGCGCGCGGGCGACACGGCCCTCATCGTGGCTGAGCGCCATGATGAGGACGGTGAAGACGCCGATCAGCCAAAGGTCGGTCTGCTTGAGCGTCAGCAGGAAGACGGCCAGTACAATCATCACGCCGGCGGCGCGTGCCGGGATCAGATGTTTGAAGCGGAAGGCGACGAGGCCGATATAGAAGGAGGCCAGGCAGCGCAGCGTCGTGCCGGGCGCATAGGAGTGGACGACATCGAGCTTGCCGATGGCGCGGTGCGAATGGGTCATCCAGTAGGGACCGAAGGCGATCCAGACCAGGACGGCGAAGGCGGCCGCGACACCCACAACGGCATAGCGGCGCGGCGTGCTCAAGGCCAGCCAGACGCCGGCCGGGAAGAGAAGATAGGCGGCCCATTCCGTGCTGATCGACCACGACGGCGGCACGATGGCATAGGCCAGACCCCAGACATGGGTCATGGTCAGGTTGAAGGGCAGGGCGCGCAGGACATTGTCGTCGAAGCGATAGGTGTGGCTGAGGAGCGTGGTGATGGCCACGGCTGTAATGGCGGTCACCAGAAGGTAAAGCGGATAGATCCGCGCCAGACGCAACAACAGAAACTTCTGGAAGGTCTTCAGGTCGAAGCCGCTGCGGAACATATGGCCATAGATCATGGCCATGACGAAACCGCTGAGGACAAAGAACAGGTCGACCGCCATATAGCCGTGGCGAACGAAGGGCCGCACGACGTCCGGAAAGGCTACCAGTCCGTTGGCATGGAACAGCACGACATAAAGCGCCGCGACCCCGCGCAGGCCCGTCAGGGACTTGATCTCAGATCGGAAGGCGGCAGGCGCGGATGCGTCGGCGGACATGGGCACTCTGGGCTACAGGGATACGGCCGCACCATGTAAGGAAATGCACGCGTAACGCAAGTGCGAGATCACACCGCCGTGAACAGAAATTGTTACAGGTTGCGTAATGGACACGACGTCTTGCATTTCCATGAGCGCGGGATCATGTGTCAAAGGAATCGCTGCTGACATTTCCGGCAGATAAAACTTGTAGAAAAACAAGAAACCCCACCACCAACGCGCTAATGCGCGTCGGTCCCCCTCCCCGGCATAGCCAGGGAGGTATAAGAATTAAGCAGCCCCTTTTCATACCTCCCCAGCTTGCTGGGGAGGGGGACCGCACGAATGAGCCATCGGCAGATGGCGAGTGAGATGTGGTGGTGGGGTTTCTTTAAAAGGTCTGAGTACGCTTTGAGCGAAGAGATCGTCATCGACATTCCGGATCAGGGACCGGAACCGCAGCCCGACGCGCCATTGATCGGTGCGGCGTTGATCCGGCGCGAAGCCTCGCTGGCGCCCGATGCGCCTGGCGTCTACCGCATGCTGGGCGTCGATGGCGAGGTTCTCTACGTCGGCAAGGCCAAGAGCCTTAAGCGCCGCGTCCTGCAATACGCCCAAGGCCGCGTCCATTCCCAGCGCATCGGCCGCATGGTCATGCTGACGCGCGAAATGGTCCTGCTGCGGACGCAGACCGAGGGTGAGGCCCTGCTTTTGGAAGCGCGCCTGATCAAGGCCTTGCGCCCGCGCTATAATGTCCTTCTGCGCGACGATAAGTCGTTCGCTGAAATCCTGGTGCGCAAGGACCACGAAGCGCCGCAGATTTCCAAGCACCGCGGCAGCCACTCCATCCCTGGCGACTATTTCGGCCCGTTTGCTTCGACCGGCGCCGTCAACCGCACGCTTGACACGCTGCAAAAGGCCTTCCTGCTGAGGACCTGCACGGACTCCGTCTACGCCTCGCGTACCCGGCCGTGCATGCTGCACCAGATCAAGCGCTGTTCGGCGCCGTGCACGGGCGTGGTCAGTCTTGAGGAATATGGAGGCCTGGTCAATCAGGCAGCCGACTTCCTGCGTGGCAAGAGCCGTGCTGTGATTGAGCGCCTGACTCAGGAAATGATGGCGGCGTCCGACGAGATGGAGTTCGAAAAGGCCGGACATCTGCGCGACCGCATCCGCTCGCTCAACCACGTCGTCATGTCGTCCTCGGTCGACCTGCAGGGCGAGGAGGCCGACGTTTTTGCCGTCCATTCCGAAGGCGGCGCGGCCTGCGTTCAGGTCGTCTTCTTCCGTGCCGGCCAGAACTGGGGCGACCGCGCCTACTTCCCGCGCGTCGATTCGGAGGATACCGAAGGCGAAATCCTCGACGCCTTCCTGGGCCAGTTCTACCAGGACCGCCAGATACCAAAGCTGGTCCTCGTCTCGCATGCGCTTAGTGAACCAGACCTGATGATGGAGGCCCTGGGTTTGCGCGCCGGCCGCAAGGTGGTGGTGACGCGGCCCCAGCGCGGCGACAAGGCAGATGTCGTCAACAACGCGCTCAACAACGCCCGCGCCGCGCTCGGCCGCCGCATGGCCGAGCAGTCGGCGCAGTCGCGTCTGCTGCAAGGCGTGGCCGAAGCGTTCGGCCTGGAACGGCCGCCGGTGCGCATAGAGGTCTATGACAACTCCCACCTTGGCGGCACGCACGCCGTCGGCGGCATGGTCGTCGCCGGTCCCGAAGGCTTCATGAAGGGACAGTACCGCAAGTTCACAATCCGCGATCTCGATACCAAGCCCGGCGACGACTACGCCATGATGGCCGAGGTCTTCCGCCGTCGCTTCATGCGGCTGATCAAGGAGAAGGATTTGCCGGAAGGTGAAAAGGGCTTCGGCCGGCCTGATCTGGTGCTAGTTGACGGCGGGCAGGGGCAACTGGACGCTGTGCTGGCCGTCATGACCGAGCTGGGCGTGGCCGATATCAAGGTGGTCGGTGTCGCCAAGGGACCGGACCGCGATGCCGGGCTGGAGCGCTTCTTTATTCCCGGACGGCTGCCCTTCATGCTGGAACCGAAGTCGCCTGTTCTCTATTACCTGCAACGCCTGCGCGACGAAGCGCACCGCTATGCCATCGGCGCCAACCGCCAAAAGCGCGACGCGGCGATTACCAAGAACCCGCTCGACGAGATCGATGGCATCGGCCCGCGCAAGAAGCGAGCCCTGCTGGCGGCTTTCGGCTCGGGCAAGGAAGTGTCGAAGGCGCGCATCGAGGACCTGCGCCAGGTCGCGGGCATCAACGAGGCCCTGGCGCAGAAGATCTATGGCTTCTTCCACGGCGAGGGTTGATTTCACCCCTGCCTTTCTAACGCTATTGAATATAAAACGCTTCCGTTGACCACGCTGCCCCGGCTACAATGGTGCAAAGCCAATCCCGAAAGCGCTGCCCAATGACCGGTGAGAACGTCAACCCCATTCCCAACGCCCTGACCGTCATCCGTCTGATCGGCGGCGCCGTGATGTTCATCCTGCTGGCGGGTGCCGTCGGCGGCATCCCGTTCCTCAACGTCACGCCGGAAACGCTTTATGCGTTGCAACGCTGGGGCGTCTATACCTTCATGCTCGCGGCCATAACTGATCTGCTCGATGGCTGGCTGGCGCGCAAACTGCACGCAGAAAGCCGCTGGGGGGCAATTCTCGATCCGATCGCTGACAAGATACTGGTTTGCGGCACCATCCTGGGCCTGTTCTGCATCAAGACCGGCGACCCGGTCTTCGCGCTTCCGGCCGCACTGATCCTGTTCCGCGAGTTCGCCGTCAGCGCTCTGCGTGAAACGGCGGCCGCCAAGGGCGTGCAGGTACCGGTCAGCTTTATGGGCAAGATCAAGACGACCTTGCAACTGGTCGCGTTGGGCGCGCTTCTGGTCACCGAAAGCTGGTCGGCCTTCGACCTGCCGCCCGATTTCTATGACGACGCCTTCGTGGTCTCCAACCTGGCCCTGCTGGTCGCCGCCATCGTATCGCTATGGTCGGGGTTGGCTTATTTTTTCGCGGCGCGCAAATCGCTTTGAGCTAAGCCTCTATAATCGTTCGATTTCGAACATTTTAAGCATGGCTTTTTAGCACCACGTAAAAAGTCCATACTTGGTTACGCCGATTTAATTAGACCTTTGCGATAAAGTCGCAGATGTTACCGGCCATACCTTAAGCGCCTCTCTAAGTGGTATTATGTCCCTAGCCCTATCCACCCTGCTCTATGAATGGCGGCGGTATCTCGCTGCCGTTATCGCCCTGGCTTGCGCCGGCCTTCTGGTGCTGGCCATGACCGGCATGTTCATGGGCATGGCCAAGTCTTTCACGGCCACAGTCGACAAGTCGCCGGCGCACCTCATCGTGCTGCCGCCACAAGCTGATGGCATTTTTGGCGATAGCGGTCAGCCGCGCCGCATGATCCCGCTGGTTTACCAGCACCCGGAAGTCTCCGAAGTGCAGCCGATGATCATGAATTTTGCCTTCTGGTCGAACTTCCCCAAAGAGGGCCAGCCGCCCAAGGGCGACGGCGTCCGCGTCGTGGTCGTCGATCCGGTCAAAGGCTCAACGACCCTGCCCACCGACTTTTCGGATGAAGTCATCGAGGCGCTTCAGGAGCCCTATGCGGTTATTCTCGACCGCTCGAGCCTGGGTAAGCTTGGGGTTCAGGTCGGCGACAAGGCCAAGATGAATGGGCGCACCGTGACGGTTGCCGGTGTCGTCGATGGCTATCCCAACATGTTCAATACCCAGGTCTTCACCTCCTTCCAGACCGCCAAGCTGATCTACGTCTATGATGACGGTCCCCGTATCGGACCGCTGCTGGTCAAGCTGCGCGATCCCAGCCGCGCGAAGGAAGTCGCGGCGGAACTGACGGCAATCGGTAATGGCCAGTTCAAGGCCTGGACCCGGGAGCAACTCTCTGCCAGTTCGCAGCGTGGCATCCTCAAGGAAGGCGGCATCGCCATCATGATCGGCTTCATGACCTTCGTGGGTATCGGCATCGGCATCATCATCACCTGGCAGACCCTGCAGGGCGCCATCATGGCCAATATCAAGGAGTTCGCTTCTCTGCGTGCCCTTGGCGTGTCGATGGGGTCGTTGCGGCTGATCATTATGGAGCTCAGCTTCTGGGTCGGTATCGCCGGTCTCGGCCTGACGGCCCTTCTGGTCCTGGGCGTCGGCGCCCTGGCGAAGTGGGGCGGGGTGCCCATGGACTTCCCGCTATTCGTCGATATCCCTGTCGGCATCATGCTGATGCTCATCGCCATCGTGTCGGGTCTGATTTCGCTCGGCGTCCTTAAGAAAAGCCAGCCCGCGGACCTCCTCAGATGACAGCCAAACTCGCACTGGATGCCAAGGGCCTGTCCAAGGGCTACAAGATTGGCAAGCTCAAGCAGCAGGTCCTCAAGGGCGTCGATTTCAACGCCTGGCACGGCCAGGTCACCATGGTCATGGGGCCGTCCGGTTCCGGAAAATCGACCCTGATCGCCGCCCTGTCCGGCCTGATGAAGCCCGACGAAGGCGAAGTCATCGCACTTGGCGAGTCGCTGTGGAAGAAGAAGCGCGGCAAGATCGACAAGTTCCGTCTCGACCACTGCGGCTTCATCTTCCAGGGTTTCAACCTGTTCCCTGCGCTGAATGCGACTGAACAGGTCGAGCAGGTCCTGAAGTACTGCAAGGTCCCCAAGGCCGAATCGCACAGGCGCGCCAAGGAAGTGCTGGAGTCGGTCGGCCTAGGCCACCGTCTGAAGCAATACCCGGCCGAACTGTCGGGTGGTGAAAAACAACGTGTCGCCATCGCCCGCGCATTAGCCAAGGAACCGCAACTTCTGTTCGCCGATGAGCCAACCTCGGCGCTCGATTCGGTCAGTGGCCAGGTCTGTATCAAGCTGCTGCACCAGGCGGCCAAGGAACGCGGCGCCGCAGTGGTCGTCGTGACCCATGACCCGCGTCTCGAAGCCTACGCCGATCGCGTCATTCACATGGAAGACGGCCACATACTGTCGGATACGATGGTCAACCAGCCGGCCGAATAAGAACATGCAAGAGAAAACCCAGATGTCCCGCAAATTCGTCTCAAATACCGCCGTTGCCGTTCTGGCCCTTGCCTTGGCCGGTGTCTCACTTACCGCCTGCCAGCAGCCGGCCGCGCCCGGCGGCAAGCCCGGCGATCCCAAGGCTCAGGTCAAGGCACCGCCGTCGCCTTATGCCGCTATCGCCGCCGGCAAGATCGATGTCGAAGGCGGGGTGATCGAGGTCGCCGCCCGCCGTCCCGGCATCGTCGCCGAGGTCTACGTCCAGGAAGGCGACATGGTCACCAAGGGCCAGATCCTGGCCAAGCAGGAAGACCGCGACACGCTCCTGGCGGTCGCCAGCGCCCGCGCCAGCGTCAGTCAGGCGCAAAGCCAGCTGGCTCTCACCCGGGTCACCATCAACACGGCGCAACGCGAATATGAACGCCTAAGCAAGTTGGCGCCGTCAAACTTCGTCGCCCAGCAGAAACTCGACCAGGCGCGCGACGCCATCGAGACCGCCCGCGCAACGCTTGGAACTCAGGAGGCCGCGGTTGCCACGGCGCGAGCCCAACTGGCCCAGGCTGAATACAATCAGGAACTGACGACGATCCGGGCGCCGATGGATGGCAAGATCATCCGCCGCTATGCCCAGCCGGGCATGGGTGCCTCGACGCTGAACGTGTCGAACATGTTCGACCTGGAACCGTCCATCCCGCACATCGTCCGTTCGGAAATCGTCGAAAGCGCCATCCCGTCGGTCACGGTCGGCCAGGAGGTCGAGATCATCCCTGAAGCCGACCCTTCCAAGATGTATGTCGGCAAGGTCATCCGCATCGCGGCCACCTTCGGTGCGCGCAAGTTGAAGTCCGACGGCGGCAACGAAGCCAGCGACGAACGCGTCGTGGAGGTCGTGGTTTCGGCCGACAACACGCCCTTCCTGATCGGTCAGCGCGTCTTGGTGAAGTTCATGAAGCCGGGCGAGAAGGCGGGCATCAAGCGCGAAGCGCCGAAGCCGCCCGAAAAGAAATAACACGAAGAGATAAGAGTAAGACGTGCGATCCCCTCGCGGCTTGGCCGCGAGGGGATATTATTAATCCGTACGTGATATGAAGACGGCGTGAAAGCTGCAAGCCTATCGCAAACACCTGCCGCTAATCTGTCGTCGGCCCGTCTGGGTGTCGCCAGTCTCGACGTGCTGCGTTTTGCTGCGGCTGCGTTTATTCTTATATACCATTACGGCATGAACGCGCCGGTCAAGCTGGAGTACATCCTACCCGTGTTGGGAAGGGGATGGCTGGCGACGGACTTTTTCCTCATGCTGTCGGGTTATGTCCTGTCACGCGCTTACGCTGACCGCCTGGCCGCCGGCGGCCTTCATCCGGCCCGTTTCTTTGCGCGGCGTTTTTTTCGGCTATGGCCGCCGCACTTGGTCGTGCTGCTCGCGTTCGGCGTTTTCGTCGTAGGTTGCTCCCTGGCCGGATTTCCAGCCGGCCATGCCGAACATTACAGCCTGATCGCTTTCGTTGCCCAGGCATTCCTGCTGCACGGTTGGGGAATGTTCGACGGTCCGGTGTGGAATGTGCCGACCTGGACCCTTTCTGCCTTGCTCGTCTGCTACGCCCTCTACAGCCTGTATGCGAGGTTCCTTCATAAGCTCAGCCGCCCGGCCTTGGTGGCTATCGCCGTCGTCATCGTGATCAGCGCGCATCTGGCCGCCGTTGTCGTGGCGCATCGTGCGCTGGCGGACCTGCCCTATGCATGGGGACTGCTGCGTGCGGTCCCGCTGTTCCTCGCTGGCAACCTGATCGAGCATGCGACGCGCGGCTGGCGGATCGCGCCGTCGGCCTTTTGGATCGGCCTGGTGGCGTGCGTCCTATCAGTCGTGCTCATCCAGCAGGTGCCACGCAGCTTCGTGACGGATGCGGTAGGGCTGGCGGCGCTCGCGACGCTGATCGTCCTGTCGGGTTCCGTCGCTTTTGCGGAAACGCCGCTGTCGCACCAACTGGGACGCGTATCCTTCTCCCTGTTCCTGACTCATTCACTGGTGGGCGCAATATGGTTTGGGCTAAGTCCCCGACTGATCAACCTGCTCCACATGCCCGTTATCATGCAGTGGCTCTTGTGGGGAGCGGGTATCGCCACCGCCGTGACGGTTGCCTTCCTGTTCGAGGCGCTTATCGACCGTCCGCTCAGCCGGCATATGTCCAGGTTAAGTTTTGTTCGCGGCGAAGGCTAGACTGGATCCAAATCCCAAGTCGTTCTGGAGCGATATAAGGCGAAAAGCATAAACGGCTTTCCCCTTGCATAGCGCGGCCAAACTAAAACTTAGGTGGGTATGATGCTTTCACTTAAAATCATTTCGATCTAAGTGCTTGGTTGTTGGGTAGTGTAACCATTGGCTGCCAATGCCGCCGCCAGGGTGCAAGCTGAGCTTTATAAAAACTAGAGTATCCGTTATGATCAAGCGGAAGATTTGATCCAGCATCGGTCAGCCTT
>CBFGPQ010000117.1:0-11862 GCA_965650705.1 uncultured Asticcacaulis sp.
GCTTTGGTAATCATCTCCATGAGCCTGTCGAAGTCCATGGGCTTATAGAGGATTTCGTATGTCTGGCCGCCGGGCCCGGTTTTGCCGGTTTGAATTTCGCCGGTGAGAAGGATCGCGGGAATCTCGCGGCCCGCATGCGTCCGCAGAGTGAGGATCAGATCGCGGCCATCGCCATCGGGCAGGCGGAGATCAGAGACAATCACCGCTGGCGAAAATCCCTGATCGATCAGCGAAATCGCCGCCTTGCTGGTCCCGGCGGCGGCGACTTCGCAATTCTCCAGCCGCAAAAGCATCGCCGTGGACTCCAGGACGGCGGGATCGTCATCGACGATCAGGACCGCCAGCTTTTGTTTGGCCGCTTCCGCGTTCCGCGGCATCTCGGCTTCCTCCGCAGGGGGACTGGCTTCGGTCGACCCGCCGGCCTCAGGAATGAAGATGCGGAAAGTCGACCCTTTCCCCAATTCAGAACTCACCTCAATGCGATGTCCAAGGCCTTGGGCTATGGCCCGGACGATCGACAGTCCCAGGCCCAGGCCTTTCGATCGATCGCGCGCCGGATTGTTAAGCTGGACAAAGGGCTCGAAGATCCTCGCGGAGGCTTCCGCGGATATTCCGATGCCGGTATCGTTCACTTCTATTTCGATCGTGCCCGCATGACGCTCGCTCCGTACGGTAATGGTGCCCTCCGACGTATATCGGATGGCGTTGGAAACCAGATTTGCGAGGATGCGATCGAGAAGCGCGGGATCGCTGCGGCCCGTGAGGTTGCCTTTGACCTGGTCGAGTTTCAGGCCTTTCGCGAGCGCCATCGGCTGATAGGTCGCAACGACGGCGTCTATGAGTTCGTCGACGTCGAAATCGCAGAATTGAGGTGTAATGGCGCCGCCTTCGAGGCGCGAGAGATCCAGCAGGGTATCGAGAATATCCGCCATTGCCTGGAGTTGAACCTTGGACCGGTCACAAAGACTCTCGACATCCGGATCCGCGACTTTCCGGCGCAACACGGCCAGGTAAGACAGGGCCGCCTGCAAGGGTTGACGCAGATCGTGGGCCGTCGCGGCCAGGAACCGGGATTTCAACGCGGCATTGCGCTCAGCCTCGTCACGTGCAGCGGCCGCCTGCTGCGTGCGCTCACGGACCCGCGCCTCCAGCATTTCATGGCTCTTGCGCAGTGCGTCTTGGGCCCTGGCGCGTTCGACGGCGGCCCACGTCCGTTCCGCCACGTCCCCCAGCAGGACGATGTCTTCTTCTGACCAATGGCGTGGCCGGCCGGAATGCACGAACAGATAGGCCAGGAAACGCCCCTCCTTGACCAGGGAATGGGCCATGGCGGCCCCGACCCCCATTGGCATCCAGTTGGCACGGTCCGAAGCCGTGAGCCGCCCGTCGGTCGAGACGTCGTCGATCACAACCGGCCGCCCCGCGAGGGACGTCTCCAGCACGAAGCTTCCGAAGGCTTCGAGACGGTAGCGCCCGACCAGAGACCGGGAGCCCGCGCGACACCAATCCCGCGGAAGAACAACCATGGCGTCATCGCCCACGCCTTCAATCTCGGCATAACCGACGCGGTCGACATTGAGATATTCGCCCACCAGCCGGCTCGCGGTCTCCTGCACGGCCACAGGATCGGCGATGGCCTTCAGTCCGTCGGCGAGTTTGAGAAGAAAGGCCTGGCGTCGCGCGCTTGCCTGCAGCGCCAGCTCGGCGCGCTTGCGCTCGCTGACGTCCTCGAATGCCGCCAGGATGGTACGGCTACCGGCGCCGCCGACGCGCGACGCGTGGACGCGGCTCCAGCGATCCGCGCCCCTCACGTTTTCATAGCTTTCCGACTGGCCGGTCGCGGCGACCCGCGCGTACAGATCCAGCCAGTACTGTTCGACATCCGGCAGGAGGCTGCGAAGGTTTTTTCCGACGACGTTGCGCAGCGGACTATGCTGGTCAAACGCGCTGTTCGCGGCCAGGTATACCAGGTCATGACAATGACCGGCCTCATCAAGGACGACGTCGAAGACGCAGATGCCCTGGCTGCTGTTGTCAAATGCGGCCTTGTAAAGGTGATAATATTGCGCGGGGGGCTCGCCAAAAGGACCTGTTGGTGCTTGCGCCTGTGTCATCCCGGTGTCCTCAGTCGGCACTTTCCGCCCGCGCGGCTGGCATCGTGGTCAGCCGCAGCATTTCCAGCAGATTTTTTGCCTTCGTCTTGGCCATCAGGTTGGCGCGGTGGATTTCCACGGTGCGCGGACTAATGCCGAGGTTTCTGGCAATCAATTTGTTGGTTAGGCCGTCAAGAAGTCCACTGAGAACCTGCTGCTCCCTGGGCGTCAGGGCCACAGGCAAGGATGTTCGCTGAAGCGTGCCCGGGAAATGTTGGCGCGTTGCGCGCAGAACCGCGGACTCGACAGCATCGAGCAGCGTGCGATCGTCGAATGGCTTTTCGAGGAAATCAACAAGCCCGGCCTTCATGGCGGTCACGGCCAACGGAATATCGGCGTGTCCCGTCATCATGATGGCCGGCATGACAATCCCGGCCCGCTCCATTTCACGTAACAGCCCCAGTCCGTTCATCTCCGGCATGTCGAAATCCGTGATGAGGCAGGCCGGCATTCCTTTCTGGACACCTTTCAGGAAGGCGGGGCCGCTGTCGTGAATCATGACCGTGAACCCCTCATGGATGAGAAGGTCGCCCACCGCTTTTCGGACGGCGGGGTCATCCTCCACGACGTGCATCGTGCATTCCTGGCGCATGTAAGCTCTTCCCCACGCTGTTCAAAACAGCTTGACCTAAGCGCCCGTTAACACATTGACCTAAATCAAAAATACGGTTGCCGGCCCGTCTTTTGTCCGCACGATGTCGCCTCGTTTGTCCTCCCTGTTCGTGCTGACGAAGATCGTTCAATTGCCCAAGGAGCCGATCTGGTTCAAAGGCTTCGCGGTGATGCCGAACCGGGCAATTGCGCCACGCCGTTAATCGGCTGGAGCGCCCCGCACACCGCCACCCTGTCGATCGGCGATGAAAAAGGCGCCCTGGGCTGGCGCGCGGGCGGGGACGGACTTCATCGCGCGGCCGTGCGCGGCGGCGATGGAGGGACGGTGAGGGCGGAGAAGGCGCCAGAAGCATCGCATAGCGCTTACCTTTGGTTCGCTACCGTTTATTGCCGCGCTTCACATTGTGATCTTATGCTTGCGGGGGCATCCTATGCCGGCGTTCCATAACGCTCCATGCTGGCGGTCCGGTTTGCCCTGGTGGCGGCCGGATCGCTGGCTGCTGTCTGTTGCCAGGCTGGCGGATAAAAAATAAGCGCCCGTGGGGGCGCTTATTTTTTAAGGTCAGTCGTGTGCGGACTATACGCTTCGCCGGCGTAGCATGCGACCTAGGGCGATCAGGAGGCAGGCGCCCAGGAAGCCGGCAATCAGATAACCGACCACGCCACCCAGTGCGACACCCACCATGGATAGCAGCAGATTGGCGAGGATCGCCCCGACGACACCCAGAACGATGTTCATCAGCAGGCCCTGGTTCGACTTCATAACTTGTTCGGCGAGCCAACCTGCGACCGCACCGACCAAAATGGCTAATACCCATCCAACTTGTGTTTCCGGCATTTTTTCTCACTCCACGGATTCTTGCCACAGCGGCAAAGCAAGGTGAGGTTAGGCCGAAGCCCGTATTGTTTTAATTCCAATAACCGGGCCAATCATAAGCGCTCGGCAAACAATCCAGCCTGAGCTGGCCTATACGGAGGGCCGGCTGCCGCTCGACGAGGGGCTCAAGTGGGTGCGCGGGCAGGGGCGGACTTTTATCGCGCGGCTGTGCGCGGCGGCGGTGAAGGGACGGTGAGGGGGGAGGGACCAGAGACGATCACGCGCCGGTCTGAGAAATCCCAACAGGGGCCATCCAGCGCACAATGCTGTAGCGTAGATTTTGCCGTCACCAAGTCGTATAGAGTTCCACGCCTCATAATTCTTAGCCGTGGCGGCACTGTTACCAGGTGAATATTCAATGGCACGTAACCTTCTAATTTGCTTGGTGTTTTGCTTGCTGATACCGGTGATGGGAGGGTGTGAAACGAATCCGCATGGCACAATTGATGCCGGAAAGAGCGAAGAAGCAGCTGCTAATAAGACCTGTGGAGATGACCCGAATTGCTCGGCCATTGACGCCTATATTGCTGAGAAGTATGGCTGGCCCCAAAGTTCCTACAACATTCGCCCTATGTGGACTTATGGCGAGCATGTAATTTACAGCATTTGCCGTTATAAATTCAAATCGGATGGAATGGCGGAAGGTGAATGTGAACTATATTCCTCAACTGTCGATCCGCGGACTCACATTGTGGTCGATTTTTTGAGATCGCAGTAATGTTTGATTTGGGCTATATGAATATTTTGTCTTATTGGTCTTCCGAGAAGGTGGGCTACCGCACACTCATTTTGTCATGTTGATTGGAAAAAAAACGGTTGGCAGCTGCCGACATTTCGATCCGTCCTTAATTAATCTCGACAGGAGATACGGCCGTGAACAAAGCTGCCGCGAGATGTCTCTTTTCGTTGACTCTCGGTGTATCGCTTATCTGCGCACCAAGCGGCAATGCAACAATCCCAACTGCTGATGAGACCTCAATCGGCAATTTGTTCACTCAGGTGCTAGCATGTGCTAGCAAGCGCTCAGCAGAGTGTTTAGCGACGCATATTGAATACCCCGAGGCCTTGTACATCGTAAATGACAAAGAAGAACAGGAAGTTCACCCGCTTTTCGCGATAGAGGCGTTCAATCCGGTACATGTGAACTTATTTAAAGTCTCAAATGACAAGGATTACTCGCGCAAAATATTCTTCACATCTGCGAATACGGCTGAGGTGGTTTTTTATAATAGAAAGATGGGACCTCCCACCGATAGTTTCGAAGCGTTGATTTCAAAAAGTGAATATTTGCAATGCGGAGTAACGCGGACAGCTGCCGGATGGAAACTCGCTTACTCTGTTTGTGGCTACATCGATGACGGGAATTGACGATATCGTTGAAATAGGCGGCCATGATCATTCATATAGGCGCTGCCTCGCGCCAGAATCGGAAACTGAATTGACGCAGTAGCGGTTCAGAAGTTTTGCCATAAAGCGGAAATAACGCGGCGCCACTTTGGAGTTGGTCCTAAAATAAGCAACCCGAGCAAAACACGGGTTACCAAGTGGGCATGCCTTGGAGCGAAGAAATTCTGATGTTAAGTTTAGTCGATTAGGGAGCGTGTCCATTGCGGAAAAAGGAAAAATCGCGTCTTTCATCGCGCCTCGGAACGATGCTTATTGCATTCGCCGGACTTTCGCTAGTGAGTGGCGCCCTACTTTTTATGGAAACGCTAGATCACGCGGCCAGCCTGCGCCAATGGCTCATCATGAGCGGTGGCATTGCCGTGGTGATGCTCCTTTTAGGAGGAATTCTAGAAGTATTCAGAGCTATCGGACTTGATTTCGATACACTTTCTAAAGAGTATAAAGGTCCTAAAGATAGCTTTATCGCCACCGTCAGTAAGCGTATTCTTAGTCTTGGGCTAAAATTGTTGGTGCTAGTCGTCTGGGGCTGCCTTTATTTGGCCGTTCACGGCCTGCCTTACGAACAGGCTTTTCAGCAGATGACGCCTGAGCTTGTAGTCCTCGCCTGCATAGCTATTGCAGCAATTATTGTTGACGAGATCGGGCGGCACCTGTGGGACCGCTTTGCCCCTAAAAAAAGAAAGTCAAAGCCTGGCCATCTTGCGTGATTAGGCTCAATCGCGCCATATCCGGAAGTGGAACTCGTTAGTGACGGTTGCGCATTCTTTGCCGGGTAGCGGAGATCGCGGTTCGCGGGTTAGGCGCAATTTCCCAGATGACATTCAAGGCGCAGGCGCCCCGAGACAGTCACGGGCGTCAACGAATGGTACCGCGTCAAGCCCCGCCAGGCGCGATGATGATTGCGACAAAGCCAAAACTTAGATCGGTATGATGTCCATCAAAAATCATACCGATCTAAGGTTATTGCCTCAGGCCTTCGCGAACGCGTAAAGCGCGACGCTGATGGGGGCGATCTTGAGCGCGGAGCCGGTGGTGAACCGTCCTTCGGCGATCGTCACCTCCGGTGGCTTACCGACGACGTTTTCCGCCTCAAGCCGTGATCCGGTCAGCTTCCAGGTCCGGCCGGTCTTTGCCGCGGCAAAGCTCTCCAGGTCGAGCTTCAGGCTGTGCGTCTGTTCGGTGGCGTTGACGACGGCGACCACCAGCGCCTTGCGGTCGGCCGTCAGCGCGGCGGAAACGTCGAGCGGGTAGGTGGCGCTGCCGGCATTGACGCGAGGTTGATCCCCGCCCGCAGGGAAATCGGGCTTCGGTACGGGAAGGGCGCCCGTGACCTCGACAGGGATCGTGCCGAAATGCTGGTTGTACATCTGGTATAGGCGGCCGGTGGCGCTGATGACCGACCGCGTGCGGTCGTGGTCGATCCAGCCGGTGGCCATGGTGTAGCCCGCCATGTCGATGAAATCGGTGTGGCGGAAGAATTCGTGCAGGCACATGCCCATGGCCAGGCAGGTCTTCAGCGTCTGGCGGAAGCTGTAGGCGTACTCGTCGAAGAAGACCTTGACCTTGCCTTCGTTGAGCTTGGGATGGCGGCGCTTGTACTCTTCCCAGCATTCGACCATGGTCAGGACGCGGTTGGCCGGCTGGCGCGCCCATTCGACCAGCGGGCGCTGAACGTCGAACAGCTTGCCGGTCGCCATGTCGAACTTCTTGTTTTCCGGCGGATAGGCGTGCGTCGCCAGGGCGTCGAACCGGCCCCAGGCATGCGTGATCATGCCATTGGCCCAGTCGCGTTCCGAACCGAATTCGACATTGGGCTGGCCGGCGACAAAAATCCCTTGGCCCGTCGTCATCTCGTCGACGAAGCCGCCGGGCGCGATGATGTAGATCGACGGATCCACCTTCCGCATCGCATCGGCGAACAGGTTGTGCTTGATCACGTACTGCTTGAGCGGGATGTGCCCCATCTGCCAGTTGCCGTACATCTCGTTGCCGATGTTCCAGTACTTGACGCGATAGGGTTCGGGATGGCCGTTGGCGGCGCGTTTGGCGCCCCACTCGGTATCGGCGGCGCCGTTGACATATTCGACCTGCTCGGCGCCCGAGCGCGGACTGTCGAAGCCGGTGCTGATCGCCCAGGACGGTTCGGCGTTGATCAGCCTGCACATCTGCAGCAGTTCGTCGACGCCGACGTCGTTAGGCTGAGCGAAGTTCCAAACCGGGTCCAGGACCGGCGGCCGCTTGTCCGGATCGCCAATCGTGTCCTTCCAGTCATAGGCCGAAATGAAGTTGCCGCCGGGGACGCGCAGGATCTTGCAATCCACCTCGCGCATCAGGGCGATGGTGTCGGCGCGGAAGCCCTTGACGTTATCGGCCGGCATCAGCGACACGGCGCCGATGCGGAAGCTGCCCGTGCCCGTACCAGTGATTTCCAGCCTGGCGTCCTTGGTGTCGGCCTTGGGCGAGAAGCGCAGAGGCGCCTTGCTCCAATCTTGTGTCGCCGCGACCTTGACGGTCTGGCGATCACCCGGCGCGCTGCCCCAGATCAGGGTCGCGGAGATATCGGTGCCGGCATCGGCGGCGATCACGACCCGGCCGGTATAGTCCTTGCCACCCGAGAGCGACAGGCCCGACTGAGCGATGCCGCGCGGTTCACTGCCGGCAAGCTGGATGCGGGGCGAATGCGCGCCCACCCACGGCGACGTTGTGTCCATGACGACACCGGCATCCGGACCTACGGGCACCCACTTGTTGCTGTCGCGGTTTCGCCGGCCTTCGGGCTTTGGCACCGGTTTGGAATCGATGGGATGGTAGAACTTGCGGTCGTCCAGCACCTCGCTCCACAGACTGTGGTTGATCAGGTCGCCGATGTGCTCGAGGAAGCCGCCGTAGATAAACGGATTAATCGCCGGGCCTTCGCGCCCCGCGCCAATCGTGCAGCCTATCGTGGCCGCCTGCGCGAAGGCGGGCTGCGAAGCCAGCCCCGCGGCGATTGCTCCGGCGGCGACGCCTAAAGCACCGCGACGCGACAGGTTCATTGTCCTGGTCATCCTTGTCTCCCTGTTTTTATTTGCGTTGCGGCTGGCCGGCATGATCGCGCGGGGCTGTTACGGGCCGGGCAGGAAGACAGCTATGGCCGCGGGCGGTCACGCCCACGCGGGTCCTGGATTTCATGATGCACTCCCAATCTCTGCCCGGTCATTTTCGCCGGCCAATTCAGCGTTTTCCGCTGTTGTGATAGCGCTACCATGATTTGTCGCTCATGAAAAGCGTATTGTCAGACTTTTTATATCCGACATGACGAACACGCCCGCGCGGGATCAGGCGCGCAAGCTCAAGAGGTCATGGAACCGAGGCTGTCGCGAGGTGGCGATCAGGCGACCATCAGCCCGGCCACTGCATTGGCGAAGGCCATCGCCGTGAAGGGCTTGCTGATTTCGGCGTCGGCGCCGGCCTGCAGCGCGGCGGAGACGGCGCGTTCGGGCGAAATGCGTTCGCCCAGGCCGGCCGACATGGCCAGGACCTTGACCGAGGGCCAGCTGCGCTTGATGCGCTTGATGCCTTCCAGCCCGCCGATGCCCGGCATGAAGATGTCGCAGACGGCCACGTCGATGTGGCCGATATCGACATTGGTCAGGGCCTCTTCCATCGACTGCGCCGTACTGACACGGAAGCCGCTGTCCTCCAGCATCTGGGCCGTCAGCTTCAGCACGGTCTGGCTGTCCTCGACGACCAGGGCGTGGCGGCGGCGTGACCCTTGCGCATAGTCCTGCTCGGCGGCGGCGACGATGGCGCCGATCTGCTTGCGGGAAAAGGGCTTCTGCAGGACGTAGTCGGCGCGGGCGCGGCGCGCTTCATCGAGCGTGTGGTTGATATCTTCGGCGCGGTTGCCGGCGGTCATGACGGCGATGGCGGCGTCATTGGCCAGTTCGCGGATCTGGGGCAGGGCGCTGAGGCTATTGTCCTCGCCCAGGAAGACGTCGACGAAAATCAGGCCCGGCTTGTGGCGGATGATGGCTTGCAAACCCTCTTCGAGGGAGCGCGCGTGCACCGTGCGCCAGTCCTGGTCGTTCAGCATGCGGGCAATGATCTGCGACTGGGTGAAGCTGTCCTCGATGATAAGCGCCAGACCTTCGGTCACTTCCGTCTCCCGTGTGATATCGGGAAGCCGTCTCAACCCGCGTTGAGCTATCCCATCTGTTGGGCCAAGCTAGGGGCTGAGCGTTTCGGTTGGGTTAACAGGGCAACCGATTGCATCTAGAGCGATGTGCGGAAAAGTGTGGGCGGTTTTCCGCTTAAACATCGCGACAAAAACAAATAATGAGAGCATGATCGCGATTCAAACTAAACGCATCCTGCTCTAAGTACGAAAACGTGGCGGTCTTCGAATGCCGCGTGACTGCCTGCGGCGTTCACGGTGCGCGCAGGACAAACGGCGCTCCGAAGCGATTCTGGCCGCGCTTGCCGGGGATCAGCCCGATCAGGACCAGCACGGTCATGGGCATCAGAATAAGTATGTAGCCCGCCTGATCGGCCAGGGTCCGGCCGATAGCGGCATCCTCGGAGCGGCCGCCCGAAAAAGTGCCGAAGCCGCCGAAGGTGATCAGGGCGTACCAACACAGGCTTACGACATAGCCAAGGATGACGGCATAGGGTACGATCATCCATGCGCCCGATCGGTTCCAGTCGTGCAGCCGCTTGATGGCCAGGCACAGGGCCGGATAGTTGAGGACGGGAATGATCAGGAAGCCGATGACGGGTAGGGTGGCGCTGAAAATCTGCGTCACGATGATGGCGGCCATAGCCGTGCCGTACACCCTGCGGCCGATGCGCCCGAACGGCGAGAGAAAGAGCTTTACCCAATCCATTCGTGCCCTCCGGTTCACGCCATCATGGCACGGCAGGCTTGCTATTGCGTAAACCTGGCAATCAAAGGCGACGTTACGTTAGCCATCGACAATTATCAATTCAATCGATTGCATTTACTGATTGCTTATATGGAATCCGGTATCCTGTCCTTCTGACCGGGAGTCACCAAAGTGAGCAAGGGTCGCATCCTTATCGCCGAGGACTTTTTGCCCGCCGCCTTTATGGTGGAGGAGATGGCAAGGGACCTGGGCTTTGACGCCGACGTCGTATCGAACGGCCGCGAAGCCGTGGCCCGGGCGCAGGCGAACCGTTATGTCGCCATCCTGATGGACGTCGAAATGCCGGTCATGGATGGCATCGAAGCGACTGCGTTGATCCGCAAGATCGAACAGACGGCGGGGTTCCAGCCCAACCCGATCATCGGCATGACGGGGCATACCTCCCAGGGCGTGCGGGTGTTGTGTCAGCGCGCCGGTATGGACAGCTTCCTGCTTAAGCCGTTCACGATCATCGATCTCGAAGCCGCGCTCGATAAGGTGAGGGTGGGATGAGGAAAGGTTCAGTCGGATGGCTGTTCCGCACCATTTTTCCTGGCGATCAGGTCCGGATCGAGTAGCCAGAGCAAGAGGGCACCATTTGCGTCTGGGATCTGTACCGGCGCGGTTATGACCTTACGGAAGTCCGCCGATGAGGACAGCGCGTAGCATTTGCCGTCTACATATTTGCGCCAGTCGTTAAGCGCGATGGAGGGCGCGTGGACATCGTCGGACGCGGCGGCGGCTGTGTAAGACGCGCGGTATTTACGCAGGAACTGGTCGCCTTCGGTTGTCCGGGAAGCCAGCGCATCGTCAGCCATGGCAGAAGCCGTCCCAGCGGGAATCCCGGCTGCAACGGCGTCCGCAATAACAGGCGCAAGCGTCTTTTCGGCGGCCTGAGGGGCGACTTGGTAGCCAGCGATTTCACATAATGGCCGCATATAGAGAAAGTCGGCGATATCGGCGAACTTGCGTTCGAAAACCTTGTGACTGGGCCTGACAGGTTGCGCATCGACCGGAGCCGACGGGGCGGTCGCACATATCATCAGGCTCAAGACAGCTAAGCCTGAAAATCGCATGATCGTCTCTTGATTTTTATGGGGCATAAGATGGGCACATCGTCTGCCTACTGCAATTGAGCGCCACTTTAAAGTCCCAATGCCTCCAGCTTTGGCGCCTCATAAGGGCCGTCTTCGGCGGGATAGCGCAGCCGAGCTTCAAAACGGCCATCGGCCTTGGCTGCGGCCCAGACCAGGCTCTGGCCCGACGGCAGGGTGGCGTAGGCTTGGCTGAACTCCGGTTGCGCAAAGGCAGTGCCGGCATCGCTCAGCCGCCAGCCCTTCACTTTGAACATATCCAGCGCGTCGCCGAGGAAAAGCCCGGCCGCGACATTGTGATGCAGCAGCAGGGTGTGATCGAGCGAGCGGCCGAAGACTTCCCGCGCCAGGCCGTCATAGAATGTCGCGCGGTCCCACAGATGATCGAGATACGCCTTCCGCCACGGCGCAAGATCGGTTTTCGGATCGGCTCTGAGGCGCGCCGCAAGCCTGCTGGCGTAGAACCAGTCCGAAGTGTCGATGGTGACGTGGCCGATGCTGTAACCGGCGTCTTTCAGAAGCGCACGCAGGGCGTCCCGGCCTTCGGCTGTCTTGCCTTCGCCAAGGAACGGATAGCGGAAGATCTTGCGGAAGCCGGAATAGGGGGAAAGCAGGGCTTCGCATTTGAGAATGTCAGCCATATATTCTTCCGGATCGGCGCCGGAATAGTAGCGGTGCGAGAAGGTGTGGTTGCCGAGGATATGGCCGTCATCGGACCACGCCTTGCGGACATCGAACGGCGCGCCGGGCGTAAGGTACCTGCCGGCGATAAAGCCCGCTGCCTGGATGCCGTGGGCGGCCAACGCCTTGCGGAT
>CBFGPQ010000118.1:0-11767 GCA_965650705.1 uncultured Asticcacaulis sp.
TGGTGGACCGCCGAAGACGGTGAAAAATTCAAGGTCCAGGCCGCCAAGCTCGGGGCACAATACGATGCCTTCGAAGTCTTGCCAGGCGTCCACGTCCAGGGCGGACTGACCATGGGCGAAAATATCGGCGACCTGGCCGGCAACCTGCTGGGGCTCGACGCCTACCGTCTGTCACTGAAAGGACAAGCCTCGCCGGTACTCGACGGCTTTACAGGCGATCAGCGCGTCTTCATGGGCTTTGCCCAGGTCTGGCGCTCGAAGTACCGTGACGACACGTTGAAGCAACAGGTCACCGCCGATCCGCATTCGCCGGCGGTCTTCCGCGTCATCGGCCCCGTGCGCAACATCGACGCCTGGTACGATGCCTTCGGCGTCAAGCCCGGCGACGCCTACTACGTCAAACCCGAAGACCGCGTCCGCATCTGGTAAGGGTGCGAAGCACCCTTAACCCGGAATCGTGACGTCACGGATGGATGGGCCTCACGTTCACGTCTTCTGGTAATTAAAAAAGCCCGTCTCGTCAGAGGCGGGCTTTTGTTTATCTGCAGGCTGCCCGGGTCAGCCATTCCACTTCGTCGGAGAGCTTCTGAACGGGAACGGCGATCAGGCGCTCTTCCAGCCCGATGCTGACAATGCCGTGAACGGCGGCGAACAGGGTCCGGGCACGCACGGTCAGGGCGATGTCATCCATGTCGGGCGCGATTACGCGTAGCGGCCCGGCGATGTGGCGGAACAAACGCAGCTGATCCTGTACGGCCCACTCCGGCAAGGGCGCCGAAATCCGCACCTCGAACATCATCCGCCATAGCCGCAGGTTCTCCCGCGCGAAGGTCAGATAGGTGTGCGCGATAACGACCAAACAGTCGATAGCTTCCGCTGGCGTCGCGATCTTCAAATCTCCAGTCGCCGCATCAAATGCCGCATCCAGCCGCTTTTGCGTTCGCGCGGTAATCAGCAGCAGCAGCGTGTCAATGTCGGCAACGATATTATAAAGCCCGCCCAGAGCAACGCCGATATCGGCCGCCAGGTCACGCGCCTTAAGACTGGCGAGACCCTGCTCGCAGATGCGCTTTTCCGCTGCTTCCATAAGCGCCTCAAGCTGCGCCTGCCGTTTGTCGGCCGTCCTGGATGTCTGCGCCATACCCGCTCCAAAAAAATTGAACACCGTTCAAAATAGTTATTGAACATCGTTCACGACGCTGCTATACAGCTCTTGTGAACAGCGTTCATATCATCAACAGCCCCGATGATGAAAGCGCTTTTCGCACCTCGGGGGGCCGAGGGGGGACAAAAAGGGGCGGAAAAGGAAATCCGACTTTTCCGCCCCTCGTTTTCATCAGTACCCAGTCAGTTGCGTCCCAATCAACCGTCCAATAATGGAGATGGACACATGAAGGGCCTTTTCACGACGATCGTCACCGCCTTCGCAGCCGTTGCCGCCTTGATGTTCGCGGCCCACAGCTTCGCGCAGGGGCCGGACCGCGACTGGGAAAAGGACATAGCTAATACCGGCAAGGGTATGGCGGCCTTTTTGAAGTATCAGCCGACGGATGGCGAAAGCCATGGTGGCAAGGTGCGCAAGAGCGTTGCGGGCGGAATTGGGTAATTTACGTATCTTGCCCGGAGGCAAACCCCTGGCCGCATACGACTACCCCTCAGCCTAATGAAAGCCCGCCTCTGCCGAGACGGGCTTTTGTTCGAGCGGTATATGGAGTGAGCCTGAGGCCCGTCCACCCGTGACGTCACGATTCCGGGTTGAGGGGGCCTCGCCCCCTCACCAGATGCGGACGCGGTCTTCGGGTTTCAGGTAGTACTTTCCGTCCGTCACGTTGAAGGCCTTGTACCAGGCATCCATGTTGCGCGGTGCGGACATGGCGCGGAACTGGTCCGGGGCGTGGGGGTCCGAAGCCACCAGGAACTTCAGGAAGTCGGGCTGGTATTTGGATTGCCACACCTGGGCGAAGCCTAGAAAGACGCGCTGGTCGCCCGTCAGGCCGTCCATCACCGGCGCTTCCTTGCCATCGAGCGACAGGTGATAGGCATCGAGCGCGATCGTAAGGCCGCCAAGGTCGCCGATGTTTTCGCCCATGGTCAGGCCGCCCTGGACCTTGACGCCCGGCGCGACTTCGTAGGCGTCGAACTGTTCGCCCAATTTCTTGGCCTGGACGTTGAACTTGTCGGCGTCGTCCTTCTGCCACCAATCGGCAAGCGCCCCGGTCGCATCGTAGTTGCGGCCCTGATCGTCGAAGCCGTGAACGATTTCGTGGCCGATAACGGCGCCGATTCCGCCGTAATTGACGGCCGGATCGGCCTTCGGATCGAAGAAGGGCGGCTGCAGGATAGCGGCCGGGAAGACGATTTCGTTCTTGGTCGGCGAATAGTAGGCATTGACCGTCTGGGGCGTCATTTCCCAGACGTCTTCATCGATCTTGTTGTCGATGCGGGCGCGCTGATAGTCCCACTCGAAGACGCTGGAGCGGTTGAGATTGCCGACCAGATCGTCCGGCTTGATGACGAGCGTGGAATAGTCGCGCCACTTGTTCTGGTAGCCGATCTTGACCCCAAACGTGGACAGCTTTTCCAGCGCCTTGGCCTTGGTTGGCGCGCTCATCCAGTCGAGCTTTTCGATGCGGATCTTCATGGCCGCCAGCAGGTCGCTGACCAGGCCTTCCATCTTAGCCTTGGATTCGGGCGGGAAGTAGGTTGCGACATAGGCCTTGCCCAAGGCTTCGCCCATACGTTCGTCGGTCACGCTGAGCGCGCGCTTCCAAAGGGGGCGCTGCTCTTCGATACCGTAAAGCGACTTGAGGCGGAACTGAAAGCGCCTGTCGACAAAGGCGTCCGAAAGATACGGCGCAGCTTGGTCGACAGTGCGGAAGGCGGACCAGGCCTTGAGCGTCTCCAGGGGGGCGTCGGCATAGATTTTGGCGATCTTCGGGAAGGCGGTATTCTGGGCGACGACGACCTTCTTGGCGGTGGTCACGCGCGCGCCGGCGAAGAAGGCGTTCCAGTCGAAGCCAGGAGCGTAGGCCGGCAGGTCCGACAGCTTCATCGGGTTGTAGGTCTTGGTATCATCGCGGCTTTCGATGCGCGTCCAATGCGCTTCGGCGATCTTCGTCTCCATGGCCACGATGTCCTTGGCGGCCTTGGCGGCGTCCGGCCAAGCGATCAGGCGCAGCATATCGGTAATATAGGCTTCGTAGCCGGCCTTCTTGTCGGCATAGGTGTCCGACAGGTAGTAGTCGCGGTCGGGGAGCCCTAAGCCGCCCTGAGCCAGTTGCAGGGCGTAGTAGCCGGGCTTCTTGGCGTCATCATAGACATAGAGACTGAAAAAGGCCGAACCGAAGCCTTCGGACGTCCAGCCCATGAACTTCGCCATCTGCGACTTGTTGGTGATGCTGCGGATGCGGCTCAGTTCAGGCGCCAGGGGCGCGGCGCCCAGCTTGTTCTTCAGGGCTTCGTTGGTGGCACTGCGATAGAGGTCGGCGACCTTCAGGTCTGAGCCCGTCAGGTCGTCGCGCGCCGCCAGGCCGGTGACCATCGCCTTGAGCTGGAGTTCCGACAGGTCGGCCAGGCGGTTAAAGCTGCCATAGCCCGGCTGGTCCCCCGGAATCTTCATGGCCGCCAGCGCCTTGCCATTGGCATAGAGGTTGAAATCGTCGCCCGGCTTAACCGAAGTGTCCATGCCGGCCGTATCGAAGCCCCAGACGCCGTAGCTCTTGCCGAGTTCGGCCATGCGCGCACTGTCCTCGGCGCTCAAGGTCTCTTCGAGATAGGTGCGCGGCTGATGAACCGGCGCGCGTTCGTTCGACGTGACGACGGCGGAGGCCGGCGCGGCCAACGGCAAGACAAGGGCTGTGGTGACAAGGAGTGTGCGAAGGATGCGCATGAGGTCTCTCGCGAAACAGATACAGGCGAGCGCCCTGCGCCGCCCCCAGGGGGCGAACCATGATACAGATGAAACCGTTTGTATTCTGAATTTTTCTTAATGTTCCCGGCGGCGCATCCGGCGGTTTTACGGTGCGTGGGGCTTTACGTAGCCCCTGCGGCGCGGCACAACACGGTCGGACCCATCAAAAAGGTGACGTGTGCGTTTTCTTGCCCGTTTTCTGCTGACTGTCATCGCGGCGCTTTCCTTGACCACGGCGGCCGTAGCCGCCGAAGGCGAAAGCGCGCACGTCAAGGCGCGGCTGGTCGCGGAGTCCATGACGGTGCCCGAAGGCGGGCAGGTCCGGCTGGTTCTGGAACACACGCCGGCCAAAGGCTGGCACACCTACTGGGTCAATGCCGGCGATGCAGGCCTGCCGACGCGGATCATGTGGAGCCTGCCGGACGGCATGACCGCTGGCGACGCGGCGTGGCCGGCGCCGAAGATGCTGCCGACGCTGGGCCTCAACAGCTTCGGTTATGACGGCAAGACGGCGGCTGTGATCGTTGTGACGAATAAATCGGGACTGGCGGCAGGCGAAACCCTGCCGATCCGTGCGCGCGTCAATTTTCTCGTCTGCGAGACCCAGTGCATTCCGGAAACGCTCGATGTATCGACGCGCCTGACCGTCGGCGCCGCCAAGCCCGGACCTGATGCCGGCGTGGTCGCAAAGGCCGCCGCCGCCCTGCCGCAGACCGCCAATATCATTGGGACGATCGCGTTGAACAATGGCAAGGCCGAACTGGGCTTCAAAGCCGGCGATGCCGCAGCACGCGAAGCCCTGGCGCGGCCACAGGGCGCCTACTTCTTCCCGGTACAGGAAAAGATGCTGAGCGCCGCGGCGCCACAGGTCCTCGACATGGGGGCGGAGGGCTTTACCTTGCGCACCCAGCCAGGCGCCCCTGCCCTGCCGGAAGGTCCGCTGCAGGGGGTGCTGACCCTGGGCGACAAGGCCTATAACATTACGCTGGCACGCGCCGGCCTGCCGGCAGGCACCTATGGTCTCGGCTCGGCGCCGGCACCGGAACTGGCCTCCGGCGGGCTGATCGTCGCCATGGGCCTTGCCTTCCTGGGCGGGCTGATCCTCAACCTGATGCCGTGCGTTTTCCCGGTCCTGTCGATGAAGCTGCTGGCCCTGTCGCGCGCAGGCCACGACACCAAACTGGCGCGCACCGAGTCGCTGCTCTATGGCGCCGGCGCGATCCTGAGCTTTCTGGTTCTGGCCGCCCTGCTGCAACTGGCACAAGGGGCGGGCGCGTCGCTTGGCTGGGGCTTCCAGTTGCAATCGCCCTACGTCGTGGCGGCGCTGGCCGTCGTCATGCTGCTGGTCGCGCTCAACATGTCAGGCCTTTTCAATATCGGTTCGTCACTGCAAGGCGTAGGCGCGGGCGCCTTCGACCAGAAGCGCCCATTAACCTCCGCCTTCCTGACCGGCGTGCTGGCTGTGGTCGTCGCCGCACCTTGTACCGCGCCTTTCATGGCCACGGCCATCGGCGTTGCCCTGGCCCAAGGCGGGCTTACGGGATTTGCCATCTTCGCCGCCCTGGGTGTCGGCTTTGCCTTGCCGATCGTGCTCCTGACCTTCCTCGTTACCCTCGTGCCGGGCTTTGCCAAGGTCTTGCCGAAGCCAGGCGAATGGATGAACGGACTGAAGATCGCCCTGTCGCTTCTGATGTACGGCGCCGCCCTGTGGCTGGTCTGGGTGTTCGCCCAGCAGGTCCAGGTGACGGGCGTCGTGCTGCTGCTCCTGGCATTTGCCGCCATCATTGTCGCCATCCTGCCGATCCGCGCCATTCCGAAAATGATCAAGGCCGGCATACTGGGTGCGGGTCTTGTGCTGGCGCTTGGTGCCGGCGCCCTGCCGCCGGTCGAGCGCGCTTCTAGCGATACGGTAGCTACCGCGCAAACGCCCCAAACGGCATTCAGCGTCCAGAAGCTTACGGAACTGCGCGCCGCCGGCCAGCCCGTCCTGGTCGACCTGACGGCGGCGTGGTGCGTGACCTGCAAGGTCAATGAGCGGCTGGTGCTGCAGACAAAGGACGTGGCCGACGCATTAAAAGCCACGGGCACGGTTTACATGGTCGGCGACTGGACCAACCAGGATGCGGAGATTTCGCGCTATCTTCAGCTCTACGGCCGCTCCGGCGTGCCGCTCTACGTCTATTACGGCGGCGGCAATGCCGAGCCAAAGGTCCTGCCGCAGATGCTTGACAAGGCGGACATCATCAAGATGTTGAAGGACGGAGCGAAGTAGGACTTTAAGCGTCCGGCCCGAATTCGATGACACAGTCCAGACCCGAAACCGCTGTTGCCGGTGTCGTGACGACATCGATATTGTCGTCGAGCAGCAGGGTCATGTCTTCCAATACCCGGCCAAGATCGCGGTCCGTACGCGCCGAGCGCATGTCGTCGAGCTTCAGGCGCAGGTCGATCGACACGCCTTTGAGGATACATTTGAGATCGTTGTCGGTGCCGCGCGCCTTCAGGTCGTCGTGGCCCTTCATATCACGCGCCGCCAGTTCAGTGATGGCTTCGGCATAGATACGGAAATGTGGGCTCTTCAGCCATTCCAGCGACGGCCGGGCAGCGAAGGTTTTGGTTTCAGCCCGCAAACGAGTCGCGTCGGCGACGATGCCGGAATAGAAAGCCTCCTGGGCCAGGCTCACAGACCCGACCGCGATGGTTTCAAGCGGTCGAGCCATTAATTGACTAGGCAGACACACACAGAACAGGACAGCCGCAACGGCGCGTTTCATGACAGGCACTCCGATTGGATTGCATATCATGCAAAATCCCGGCCAAAATTCCGTTAAGTGGCAAGGTTAATGCGCGCCTGGTTTCCCGGCAGGCGCGCAGGCAGGACTTAATAGTTGACCTGCGCCATTTGTTCGGGCGTCCGGCATTCAATCCCGCCGGAGCAGCCGCCATTGTCAAACGCCATAAAGGCCCAGGCCGCGCCACCGATAATAACGGTCGCGCCGATGAGCGCGATCACGAAATGTGAAAAGGTTTCAGCAGCATGAGAACGCTTAGCCATGACTTCCTCCTTGTTGTAGGTGGCCTTAATCATAACACTCCACCGCCTTATTGTCAGCTTTTTTGACACAGGTGTCAATATACCGGCGTTCTTCTAATTTCCCCTGACGGGAGAAGACTTAGAGCGATTTCCAGGGGCTGATCGCGGCAATTTCGGTTGTCACTTTTCGCGTGATAGTCTATCGCGCCCGCATGACCGACACCTCAGACAAAGCCTTCCGCCCCGAAGCCCGCAGCCCGCGCGGCTTCATCGATAAACGCAATGCGCAGATCGCCATCGAGCGCCGCCTCATCGAGACGGTGTCCAAAGTCTACGAGTCGTTCGGCTTCGAAGCCCTGCAGACGCCGGCATTCGAATATGCCGACGCGCTCGGCAAGTTCCTGCCCGACTCGGACCGGCCCAATGTCGGCGTCTTCGCGCTTCAGGACGACGACGACCAGTGGATGGCGCTGCGCTACGACTTGACGGCGCCGTTAGCCCGCTTTGCCGCTCAGAATTGGGAAACCCTCCCCAAGCCCTTCCGCCGCTATGCCTACGGCCCGGTATGGCGCAACGAAAAGCCCGGTCCGGGACGCCTGCGCGAATTCATGCAGTGCGACGCCGACATCGTCGGTTCCGACCGCCCGGAGGCCGACGCTGAGGTCATTGCCCTGGCCGTTACCGGCTTCAAGGCGCTCGATATCCCGACGCGCATCCGAATTAATAACCGCAAGCTTTTGAACGGCCTTTTGACCTCGCTGGGCGTCGTAGATCCCGTGCAGCAACTGGGTGTGCTCCGCGCCATCGATAAGCTGGACCGCTTCGGTCTGCCGGGCGTCGAGTTGCTGTTGGGCGCCGGCCGCAAGGACGAAAGCGGCGACTTCACCAAGGGCGCGGGCCTGCCGGCTTCGGCCATCCAGCCCGTGCTCGACTTCGTGTCAGCCGGCGGCGCGGACACGCGTTCGGACGTGCTGAACCGGTTGGCCAATGTGCTGGCCAACTCGCCTGAAGGCTTGGCCGGCGTAGAGGACCTTGGCCGCATCGGCACGGCTTTGGCGGCCATGGGCGTCGATGAGGCTGGCGCCGTCTTCGATCCTGGCATCGTCCGCGGCCTGGAATATTATACCGGCCCCGTCTTCGAGGCCGAATTGCTGCTCGAAACGCGCGACGAGAAGGGCAACCTGGTCCAGTTCGGCAGCGTCGGCGGCGGCGGGCGCTATGACGACCTGGTGGCGCGCTTCACCGGTGAAAAGACGCCGGCGACTGGCTTCTCCTTCGGCGTATCGCGCCTGGCGGCAGCCCTGGCACTGGTGGGCGACGCACACACGACGCGCGCGCGAGGCCCGATCGTCATCATCGCCTTCTCCGACAGCGACATGGGCGAATATTTCAAGCTAGCCGCCGAAATCCGTGCGGCAGGCATGCCGGCCGAAGTTTATGTCGGCCGCTCGGGCATGAAGGCACAAATGAAATACGCCGATCGCCGCGTCTCGCCGGCCGCCGTCATGCTAGGCGGCGATGAGCTGGCGAACGGCACCGTTACCATCAAGGATCTCGACGCAGGACGCCAGGCAGCGTTACAAATAAGTGACAATCAGCAGTGGCGCGAAGCCCGTCCCGGACAGGTTACATTACCGCGCCAGGACGCCATCAACCATTTGAAATCTATAATGAATATAGCCTGACAACGTTGTCAAAAATGTGGACATTGCCGGACATGTTTTTGCGTATCGTTTGCACAACGGAAAAAACTGAAAAAATTTTTGACACAATCACATAAAATGAGTTGACCGGTCAGAAAAAACCCGGCTATATCCCCGTCATGAGAACGGAACCTCCCCCGTAGAGAGAGGTCAGTTCCAGCGTTTCGGGGAGGAAACGCTCGCTTTAAAAACAAAAGAGCCCGCCAGGTTGTTATCCCCCCTGAGCGGGCTTTTTCTTGTCCAGAGTCTAGCCAGTAAACTGACATCGGTGTCAGTTAACAGAGCGTTAAGCGTAAGACCAGAATCAAGGTTCCGGCCCTATCTCGTCGGGCGTTAGGGCCGATTGATGTCGCAAGCCAGGACGGGGCTCTGTGCCCGCGCCGTCGAAATAATACCGAAATAGGTTTTGCAACGAACAAGATCGTCGCGCGCCCCAACTTCGCTGGCTGAGAAGATGTTGAGAATGACCTGTGGTTCGCCATTGATAGCGCCAAGCAGGCTGGTGTCGATTGTGTCAGCTGCCAGGTGGAAGCTGGTGGCGCCAGGCGCCAAGCCAATCTGTTCGTAGCCCAACTTGATTCGGCCATTTGCATTGGCCTGGGCGCGCGTTTCTGGCTTGGGGCGGCCAAAATAAAAGGCCGCGGCGACGAAATGGCTGCTCTTGGCCTTCATCAGCGCATCGGCTTCGGGCGTGATCTCCAGCTTGACGTCGAAGGCGTAAGGCGAAGGCCCGCCCGCCGGTTTTTGTTCACAATTACCAAGCACAAGCGCCAAAGGCAATATGGCGAGGATTTTCAGGATTTTCATGTGATCGCCCCCTCTCTCGAGACGCGCAAAGCTTAACAGGCTACCGCGCCCTGTCAAAGCCCTCACCCTATCGACTCGGGGAGCGGATTTACAGGTCGATATCCAGCTTGCGCGCAAGCGACAGGATTTCACTGCGCAGGCTGCCGTTGGAGCTGCTCATCAGCTTGTTGATCGCCTTGAAGGCGGCATCGCGGTCGCACGACAGGATCATGCGCTTGACCTGGCCCAGGCCGGCCGGCGGCATGGACAGACGGTTGAAGCCAAGTGCGATCAACACGAAGGCCTCCAGCGGCTTGCCGGCGATTTCGCCGCAGACCGATACCGGCGTGCCCGATTCCTCGGCCGCGCGCTGGATGCTGGCGAGCGCCCGCAGGAAGGGCGGCGACAGGACGTCGTAACGCTCGCTCATCTTCGGATTGGTGCGGTCGGCGGCGAACAGGTACTGCGTCAGGTCGTTGGTGCCGACGCTGGCGAAATCGACCAGCGGCAACAGGGCATCAAGGTGCCACAGCAGCGACGGGCATTCGATCATGGCGCCGACACGCAAGAGCGACGGCAAAGGCCGGCCGCGCCGCTTGGCCCAGGCCATTTCGATGTCCACCATTTCGCGCGCCGTGCGAAACTCATCGATCGAAGCGACCATGGGGAACATGATGCGCAGCTCGCGCCCCTTGGCGGCGGTCAGCAACGCGCGGACCTGCATGCGCAGGAGCGCCGGACGGTCCAGGCCCATGCGGATGGCGCGCCAGCCGAGCGCGGGGTTTTCCTCGCGCTCCATTTCCATGTAGGGCAGGATCTTGTCGCCGCCGAGATCGAGCGTGCGGAAGGTCACTGGCCGGTCTCCGGCGCCGTCCATGATGCGCTCATAAAGGTCGGTCTGGCGCTTCAGGCGCGGCAGGTCCTCGGAGACCATGAACTGGAATTCGGTGCGGAACAGGCCGATGCCTTCGGCGCCGACCTCGTCCATGATCTCGATGTCGAATTCGAGACCGGCGTTCATCAGCAGCGTGACGCGCTGGCCATCCTTGGTAACGGCCGGCACGTCCTTAATGCGCGAGAATTCGACGCGACGCTGGGTGCGCACGTCAATCCGCGCCAAAGCCGCGCCGATAATGTCGGGACGCGGGCGCAGGTAGGCTTCGCCGGTTTCGCCGTCGACGATGACCGGGTCGCCCTGATTAACCTTGTCGCGCAAGGATTGCAGGCGGCCGACACATGGAATCTGCAACGCCCGGGCGACGATGGCGGCATGGTTCGACGCTGAACCTTCTTCGAGCAAGATGCCTTTCAGGCGTGTGCGGTCGTACTCCAGCAGGTCGGCAGGGCCGAGATCGCGGGCCACCAGGATCGACTCGTCGGGAATGTCGCGCGCGGTGGTGTTCTTGCCCGCCAGGACACGCAGCAGCCGGTTGCCCAGATCTTCGAGGTCATGCACCCGTTCGCGCAGATAGGCGTCACGAGCGTTGTTGAGCCGGGCGCGCTGCTCATTGCGCACGCGCTCCACGGCGGCCTCGGCGGTCAGGCCGTTACGTACAGCGTCAACCAGGTTGCGCGTCCAGCCGCGGTCGTGGGCGAACATGCGGTAGGTTTCGAGCACGTCGAAGGTCGGGCCCGCCAGACCGTGCTGGCCTTCGAACATCTCGTCGATCTGTTCGCGAAGGCTATTGATCGCGGCCAGCAGACGCTTTTCCTCAGCAACCGGATCGTCGGTCAGCAGGTGCTCCGGCGTCACCGGCACGTCGTGCAGGACGACGACGCCAATCGCCAGACCGTCGGCGAAGATCGAGCCCTTCAGCCGCTCGGGACGGCTGGGGGCGAGTTCGATGTCCTTGAGTTCTTCGAGGCCGACCAGTTCGCCGGCCGTGACGATTTCGGCCAGCACCATGGCGATAATCTGAAGGTCCTCGACCTCCTCGTCCTCATAGCCGCGTGCCGCCTTGTTCTGCACGACCAGGACACCGATTGTCCGGCCACCGCGCAGGAGCGGCACGCCCAGGAAGGAGCGGAACGGGTCTTCGCCGGTTTCAGGCCGGTACGAAAAACTGGGGTGTTCCGGCGCATCCATCAGGTTGAGCGGTGCACCGGCGCGGGCGACTTCACCGACCAGACCTTCGCTGAGACGCATCCGGGTCTTGTGAACGGCCTCGCGGTTCAGGCCCTCGGTGGCGAACAATTCCAGCTCTTCGGACGTGCGGCGCAGGTAGATCGAGCAGACCTCAGCGACCATGCTGGACGCAATGATGCGCACGACGGCGTCAAGCCGCGCCTGGGCGGACTGATCGTCCTCCATGATTTCGCGGATTTGCCGCAGCA
>CBFGPQ010000119.1:0-11521 GCA_965650705.1 uncultured Asticcacaulis sp.
CGCCGCGCGGCAAGGGCAAGAAGGATGGCAGCCTGCATCAGTTCACGGCGCTCGACCTGTCGGCCCAGGTGCTGAGTTCCTTACGCGACCGCAGCAAACTCGACACCACGCTGGTTGACGACGTGTCGTGGGGCTGTGTAACGCCGGTCGGCGAGCAGGGCGGGGATATCGCCCGCGCGGCGGTTCTGGCGGCCGGCTATGACCAATATACGGCTGGCGCCCAGGTCAACCGCTTCTGCGCTTCAGGCCTGGAGGCCGTCAATATCGCCGCCGCCAAGGTGGTGTCGGGCGAAGCGACCATGGCCATCGGCGGTGGTGTCGAATGCATGAGCCGCGTGCCCATGGGCTCGGACGGCGGCGCCTGGGCCATCGATGTCCGCGGCGCCTTCCCGCAGTATTTCGTCCCCCAAGGCGTATCGGCCGACATGATCGCCTCCAAATGGGGCTTTTCGCGCACCGACTGTGACGCCTATGCCGTTGAAAGCCATAAGCGCGCAGCCAAGTCCTGGGCGGAGGGCCGGTTTAAAAACGCCGTCATCAAGGTCAAGGACCAGATGGGCGTCACAGCCTTGGATCACGACGAAAGCATCCGCGCCGGCACCGACATGCAGACGCTGGGCGGGCTCAATCCGTCGTTTGCCATGATGGGGGAGATGGCCTTCGATGCCGTCATCAACCAGCGTTACCCTGAAGTCGAGCGGATCAACCACGTCCACACACCGGGCAATTCTTCGTCGATTGTCGATGGCGCGGCAGCGGTCCTGGTCGGTTCCAAGGAAGCTGGCGTGATCACTGGCATGAAGGCAAAGGCGCGCATCGTTGGCACAGCCTCGATCGGTTCCGAACCGTCGATCATGCTGACCGGTCCGTCCTACGTCACCGAAAAGCTGCTCAAGAAGCTTGGCATGAAGGTGTCGGACATCGATCTTTATGAGCTCAACGAAGCCTTTGCCGCCGTGGTGCTGCGCTACATGCAGGCGCTCGACATTCCGCATGACAAGATCAATGTCTGTGGCGGCGCCATCGCCATGGGCCATCCGCTGGGCGCCACAGGCGCCATGATCCTCGGCACGCTGGTCGATGAGTTGGAACGGACAGGCAAGTCGACCGGGCTGGCCGTCTTGTGTGTCGGCGGCGGCATGGCCACCGCCACCGTGGTCGAACGCGTCTAAGGCAGGGAGAGAAAACAATGGAAAACTTCAAGACCGAACTCGACGCCGACGGCATTCTGCTCTGCACTTTCGATGTGCCGGGTAAGACGATGAATACCTTTACCAAGGCCGCTTTGAGCGATCTGGAAACGATCGCCAATCGCGCCAAAAACGAAGCCGAGATCAAGGGCGTCGTCCTGACCTCCGGCAAGACAACCGGCTTCTGCGCCGGCGCCGACCTCGAAGAAATGCTGGGCGGGGCTTGGGAAACCGGCGCCGACCTCGAAGGCGAGGCCAAGCTCAAGGCCAGCTTCGATGCGGCATTCGAAATGAACCGCGTCTACCGCCTGCTGGAAACCTGCGGCAAGCCGGTGGCTGTCGCCATCAACGGCGTGGCGCTTGGCGGTGGCCTCGAAGTGTCGCTGGCCTGCCATTACCGCGTCATGGGCAACGGCCCGAAGACCCAGGTCGGCCTGCCCGAAGTCAAGATCGGCCTCTTTCCGGGCGGTGGCGGCTCGCAGCGCCTGCCGCGCCTGATCGGCGTCCAAAACGCGCTTTTGGCGATGTCGGAAGGCAAGTCGTTCAAGCCGAAGGAAGCCCTCTCGCAGGGCATCGTCCACGAGGTGGTGGATGAGGGCAAGGAGGTCGAGGCCGCCAAGGCCTGGATCAAAACCAAGGGAGACCCGGTCGCCCCGTGGGACAAGAAGGACTTCAAGATCCCCGGCGGCGGTCCTTATCACCCAGCGGGTGCGCAAATCTTCATCATGGGCAATGCCATGCTGCGCAAGCAGTCCTATGGCAACTACCCGGCCGTGCTCAACCTGATGCACTCGGTCTATGAAGGCCTGCAGGTGCCGTTCGACACCGCCATCCGAATCGAATCGCGTTTCTTCTGCAATACGTTGGCGACGCCGCAAGCCAAGGCGATGATCCGCACCTTCTTCTTCTCGATGCAGGCGCTCGGCAAGGGCTCCGGCCGTCCGGCGGGCGTCCCGAAGACCGAATTCAGTCAGGTCGCCGTGCTTGGCGCCGGCATGATGGGGGCGGGGATCGCCTATGTCACCGCCATGGCCGGCATCAAGGTCGTGCTGGTCGACCGCGACCAGGCCTCGGCCGACAAGGGCAAGGCGCATTGCGAGGACCTGCTCAAGAAAGCCGTATCGCGCGGCAAGATGACCCAGGACAAGGCTCAGGGCATTCTTGACCTTATCACGGCCACGCCGGACTATGCCGCTATAGAAGGCTCGGACCTGGTCGTCGAGGCCGTGTTCGAAAACACTGAGTTGAAGGACCAGGTAACCAAGCAGGCCGAAGCCCCGCTCTATAAGGGCGCCAAGGCAGGTTCGGCCATCTTCGGCACCAATACGTCGACCATCCCGATCTCGCTGCTGGCCAAGGCCTCCAGCAAGCCAGAAAACTATATCGGCATCCACTTCTTCTCGCCGGTCGACAAGATGCTGCTGGTCGAAATCATCCTGGGTGAAAAGACCTCGGATGAGACGCTCGCCAAGGCGATCGACTATGTCCTGAAGATCAAGAAGACGCCGATTGTCGTCAATGACTCGCGCTTCTTCTTCGCCAACCGCTGCTTCATTCCGTTCACCGCCGAAGGCATGATCATGTGGTCGGAAGGCGTCACCCCGGCGCTGATCGACAATGCCGGCCGTATGACGGGCATGCCGCGCGGTCCTCTGGAAATGATGGATGACGTCGCGCTCGACCTCCTGACCAAGATCACCTCTGAAACCGCCAAGGCGATGGGCGACGCCTATCAGCCAATCCCCGGCGAAAAGGAAGTCGCCAAGATGGTCGCCGACGGGCGCCTCGGCCGCAAGAACGGCAAGGGTTTCTACGACTATCCGGCCGACAGGAATGCGCCAAAGACCCTATGGCAGGGCACCAAGGACATGTTCCCGGTGACCATGGCCGAGGCCAATCCGGCCGAGGTCGAGGAGCTAAAAAAGCGGCTGCTGTATGTCCAGGCCGTGACGGCGGCGCGCTGCTTCGAAGAGGGTGTGATTACCGATCCGCGCGAAGCCGATGTCGGCTCGATCCTCGGCTGGGGCTTTGCACCGTGGTCGGGCGGCATCGTGTCGCTGATCGACTCCATCGGCATCCCTGAGTTCGTCGCCGAACTCGACCGGATGGAACAGGCCTATGGCGAGCGCTTCAAAGCGCCGCAGCTGCTGCGCGAAATGGCGGTGAAGGGCGAGACCTTCTACGGCCGGTTCGGAAAAGCGGATAAAGCGAAGGCGGCGTAAGTTAGCACTTGCTCTTGGTGTTCAAATTTGATCAATTGTGGTCAAATTTGAACACTGGAGCCGTGTCATGTTTAACCGCCGCCTGCTGCTGGGGTTGGGGCTGGCTGCGGCCTTGCCCAAGGCTGCTACCGCGCAATCGAACCCCCAGGCGAGCGGTCAGGAGGGCCTGCCGCAGTCGGGCGGTGTCGCAGGTCTACGTCCGCCCTTGCCGAAGCAGGACATCTGGCCGGGTGATGTGCCGGGTGGAGAAAAAGTGACGGTCGAACAGCGGGTGGTGCTGCGCAAGCCCGATGGCGATCCCAATGACACGGCGTTTTACAACATCCGCAAGCCGTGGCTAAGCCACCGCGCGCCCACCAAGTCCAATGGCGGCGCAGTACTGATCGCGCCCGGCGGCGGCTATGTCCGCATTGCAGCAAGCCTGGCCGGAGGTGATCTTGACCAATGGCTTGCGGATGAGGGCTATCATGTCTTCACGCTTTTCTACCGCCTGCCGGCCGATGGATGGGCGGCTGGTCCAGATGTCGCGCTCCAGGACGTGCAGCGCGCCATTCGTGTCATCCGTTCGCGCGCTGGTGAACTGAAACTCGATCCGGAACGGCTGGCAGTCATGGGCTTTTCGGCCGGGGGGCACGTCGCGGGGCTGGCGGCGACGCGTTTCGCTGAACCAGCGTATGCGCCCGTCGACGCCGCAGATGCCTTGTCGGCCAAGCCGGCTGTGGTAGCGCTATGTTATCCGGTCATCACGATGATAGAGCCTTACGCGCACAAGGGGTCGCTCAAGGAGATGCTCGGGCGCAATCCGACCGAAGCGGCGCGTCTGCATGCGTCGATAGAAAAGCATGTGCCGGCCGATGCAGCACCTGCCTATGTTTGCGGGACGACCGACGATCCGGCGGTGCCGATGCAGAATGCCATACTGGCCTATGAAGCCTTCAAGGCGCAGAAGGTCGCGTCGGAATTGCATCTGTACGAAGGTGCGACACATGGCTTTCCGTTGCGCGACAAGGCCGGCAAGCTTCAGCCGTGGGCCATTGGTGCGCTGGCATTCATGGAGCGCCACGGGCTTAAGACAGCCTGATCGTTCCGGTTAGGTCATATCGCTTGCAACGGTCGGCGTTTCGCGGTTCAAGGCGGGACGACCCGGAGCCTGCTATGAAAGAAACGACCCGCCTGACATCCGCCACCTACGGACGCGCCAATAGCCGCCGTCCTGTCAATGTTGCGCCGGAGCGCGGCTCGACCGTGCTGATGGAAAGCGCCGAAGTTCTCTATAATGACGACATCAAGCCAACCTACGGCACCGACGGGTTGGCGGCCCAGACGGAGTTGTGCCGGCTGATCGCCGATCTTGAAGGCGGACGCCAGGCCTTTATCCTGCCGACCGGGCTGGCGGCCCTGACCGTACCGTTCTTTACCGTCTTGCAGGCAGGCGACGATATACTGGTCGTCAATTCCTGTTATGCGCCCGTCCGCCGCTTCCTCGATACGCAACTGAGGCGCTATGGTGTCACGACGCGCTATTACGACCCGCGCCTGAGTGCGGAAGAGGTCGTTGCCCTGGCGACTCCTGCCACGAAGCTCATCTACATCGAAAGCCCGGGCTCACTGACCTTCGACATCCAGGACATTCCGGGCATCGCCAAGCTGGCGAAGGAAAAGGGCATCCTGACCCTGTGCGATAATACCTATGGCGCGGGCGTGCTGTTCAAACCGCTGGCGCATGGCATCGACATGTCGATGCAGGCTCTGACCAAATATGTCGGTGGCCATAGCGATATCCTGATCGGTTCGGTCGCCGTGTCGGATGAGGCGCTTGGTAAAAAGATCTACGCAACGATCAAGGCCTGGGGCTTCTTCACTTCGGCCGATGAAAGCTACCTGGCCATCAGGGGCTTGCGCACCCTTCATCCGCGTCTGAAACAATCAGGCGAGTCGGCGCTGAAAATCGCCCGGTGGCTGGAAGGCAGGCCCGAGGTCGCGCACGTCGTCCATCCGGGCCTGGCCAGCCATCGCGGCCATGAGATGTTCGCCCGCGATTTTACAGGTTCAAACGGCCTGTTCATGGTCATCTTCAAGGGGGGCAGCGAGGCCAAGTCGCAGGCCTTCCTGAATCGTCTTAAGCTGTTCGGTCTCGGCTTCAGCTGGGGCGGCTTTGAAAGCCTGGCTGTCTACTGCGAGCCGCAGATTCGCGGCCGCGTCAAGCTGTCGGATGACGATGACTGGTTACTGTCGGGCTCGGCGATCCGCTTCTATGTCGGCCTGGAAGACGCCGACGACCTGATCCACGACATCGAACAGGCGCTCGACGTTTTTTAGAGGTCGAACCCCGCCGATGTCTTGAAGAACCGATCGGTGGCAGCGGCGAACTCATCGGACAGTTGTTCGACCAATTCAGCGACCGGCATGACTTCGTGGATCGAGCCGACGCCCTGGCCCGCCGACCAGATGGTCTTCCAGGCCTTGGCGTCGGAGTTCAGTTCGTGCGCCATGTCGATCTTGTGCTTCGGGTCCTTGGCTGCGTTGGGATCGAGGCCATTATTCACCAGCGACGGCGTCAGGAAGTTGGCGTTGATGCCGGAGATCGCGTCCGTATAGGTGATGTCTTTCGCTGTCGTGTCGATCAGCATCTGCTTGTAGGCGGCGTCGGCGCGCGCTTCTTCGGTGGCGATAAAGCGCGTGCCCATATAGCCGAGATCGGCACCGGCCATCAGCGCCGCCGCCACATCCTGGCCGGTCGAAAGCGCTCCCGACAGGATCAGCGTGCCCTTGAAGAAGCTGCGGATTTCGTTGATCAGGGCAAACGGGTGCTGGTTGCCGGCATGACCGCCGGCGCCCGCCGACACCAGGATAAGGCCGTCGACGCCGGCCTCCGCGGCCTTTTGTGCATGGCGGGCATTGATGATGTCGTGAAAGACGATACCGCCGTAGGAATGGACAGCGTCGACCACGTCCTTGACGGCGCCAAGACTGGTAATCACCAGAGGCACCTTGTGCGCTACCGTGACCTTCAGATCATCCATAAGCCGCGTATTGGTGCCGTGGACGATCAGGTTGACGCCGTAGGCTGCATCATCGGGTCCGCGCGCCGCCTTGATCTGATCCAGCCATTCAACATAGCCGTCCGTGCTGCGCTGGTTCAGCGCGGGGAAGGTGCCGATCATCCCGGCCTTGCACGTCGCGATGACCAGTTCCGGGCCGGACACCAGGAACATCGGGGCGGCGATGGCGGGAAAACGCAGGTTCTTGCGAAGCGTGGCGGGTATCATGACGGGTCCCTGTCGACCTTTATTGTTATACAAACACCTTGCATGAAATTGACGTACGCGTAAAGCCAATTCCGGCGCTGGCTCTTGCACACTTGCACGTCTTGGTTACATAGGGAGCCATGAGCCATTATACCGACAACCTGACCCAGCTGGGCGGCGATGCCCGGCCTGCGGCTTCGCCAGAACAGGCGACGCTGGAGCGTGTGCCCAATCCGCATCCCGATATTGACTATGTCGCGCGCTTTACCGTGCCCGAGTTTACGTCGCTGTGCCCGGTAACGGGGCAGCCCGACTTCGCGCATCTGGTGATCGACTACGTGCCAGGCGACTGGCTGGTCGAATCAAAGTCGCTGAAGCTCTTCCTGACCTCGTTCCGCAATCATGGCGCCTTCCATGAGGATTGCACCATCCACATCGCCAAGCGGCTTAAGGATCTGCTCGATCCACGCTGGCTGCGCATTGGTGGCTTTTGGTACCCGCGCGGTGGCATTCCAATCGACGTCTTCTGGCAGACCAATGAGCCGCCCAAAGGCGTGCTGATCCCCGAGTTCGGCGTCCAGACCTATCGCGGGCGTGGCTAACCCTTTGGCGTCCACCAACTGACGCGCTCATCGTAGTTCGGCCGGTCGCGTTCCAGCGGCGGCTCGTTGGGCGTGCCGAGATAGATAAACCCCGCGACATTTTCGTCGGGCGCGAGGCCCATCAATGCCTTGGCTTCGGCGTCATAGGAATACCAGTCGGTGATCCAGTTGGCGCCGTAGCCCATGGCGCCGGCGGCGATCAGCAGGTTCTGGCAGACCGCGGCGGCCGACAACTGCTGCTCCCACAATGGAATCTTGTGCGGCTGAATGGGCGAGGACACCACAAGCAGCATTTCAGGCGGCGTCGACATCTTGAGCAAGGCCACCTCGGCCTTTTTCGCCTCGGGCTGGGATTGCGCCAAAACAACCAGGGCTTCGACCAGCCTGGCCTTGGCCTCGGTCGTGAAACGCACGATCCGCCACGGGCCGATCTTACCGTGGTCGGGGACGCGCAGGCCGATCTTGATCAGCAGGTCGATCTCCTCGCCTGATGGTCCCGGCGCGGTCAGGGTGGGAGCAGGGGCGCTGCGGCGGTGAAACAGCCGGTCCAGCACTTCGGCTGACGGCCTCTGCTCCAACGGCTGGCCGAATTCGATAGCGGCGGGGTTGAGATTGAAATCGGCCATGGGTCCTCTCCTGAATCGCTTTGACTATATAGGCTGGCCTGTGCGATTGCACAGCGTATGAGCCACACAAATATTCCCCCCTGGGACACGGCTGAGGCGGCCGCCGCACGCAGCAATTGGGAGCGACACACCTGCGATGTCGTTTTCCAGAACCCGTGGATAAGTGTCGAGTCCAGCCGGGTCACGGCGCCGACAGGTAACCCAGCCCAATACGGAGTGGTGCGCTTCATGAACCGCGCCATTGCGGTATTCGCCCTCCACGACGACGGCACGGTTCCTTTGGTTGGCCAGCAACGCTTTGCCGTTGACGCTTATAGCTGGGAAATCCCCGAAGGTGGTGGCCCCCTGGACGAAGATCCCGAAGAGGCGGCGCGCCGCGAACTGCGCGAGGAGGCCGGGCTTGTGTCCTCTGACATGCGCAAGATCCTTGAGTTCGATATGTCGAATTCCGTGACGGATGAGGTCGCCGTCTGTTTTCTCGCCCTGGGGCTGACGTCGGCCGAAACCGAGCCCGATGAGACCGAACGTTTCGAATATGCCCGCGTTCCCTTTTCGCAACTGCTTAAAGCTGTTATAAATGGTCAGGTTCGCGACGGTTTAACCGTTGCTTGTACACTCAGGGTGCACCATATGGCCGTTAGCGGAGACCTGCCTCCGCATCTGACAAAGGCCGTTTTGGGTTAGGAGCAGCTTATGGCTCAGGTTTTTGAGGTCATCACGCCGGACGACAAGCCGATCTGGCTGTGCCTGCGTCAGGAAGCGGCCGACGCTATCGTGGCCGAGCCGGGCCTCGCGTCGATGCTGCATTCGACCGTCCTGTCTCATGACGACCTGGCCTCGGCCCTGTCCTACCATATCGCGCGCAAGTTGGGCGACGACTCGTTGCGCGGCATGACACTACGTGAATTGGTGCAGAAGGTTTATGCTTCGGATGCATCGCTGGTCGAAGCTGCCCAGGCCGATCTCCAGGCTGTCTATGAGCGTGACCCGGCCGCCAAGGGCTACTTGCAGGCCTTCATGTTTTTCAAGGGGTTCCTGAGCCTGCAGATCTATCGCGTCGCGCACAAGGTCTGGCAGGACGGCCGCTATACGATGGCGCACTTCCTGCAAAGCCGCGTCTCGGAACTCTTCCAGATCGACATCAACCCGGCAGCGCGCATCGGCAAGGGGGTGTTCATCGACCACGGCACAGGCGTCGTCATCGGCGAAACGGCGGTCGTCGGCGACGACTGCTCGATCCTGCAGGGCGTGACGCTCGGTGGCACCGGCGCCGAGCGCGGTGATCGCCATCCGAAGATCGGCAAGGGTGTGCTTCTGGGCGCTGGCGCCAAGGTGCTGGGCAATATCCAGATCGGCGACTACGCCAAGATCGCCTCGGGTTCGGTAGTGCTCAAGCCCGTGCCGGCGCACTGCACGGCCGCGGGCGTACCCGCCAAGCTGGTCAACTGCAAGACCTGCGAAGACCCGGCGCGCCAGATGGACCACACAATGCCGGATATCGATTTCGACTATTCGATCTGAGTTCCTTCGTGTCAGTCGCGCCGTCGGATAAAGATGATCGCTGGCAGGGCAGGATGGTGAGCGCGACGAACGATTTCGCGCAGGCCTGTAAGGACCTGCATGATCGCAATCCTTTTGAGCCGGTCGTTCTGGAAGAGATAATGATCCTGTTGGCGACTGAGCTTTGGGATCGGGATTTCAGCCAGACGGAGATCCGTCAAGCGTTTCAGTCGGCGATAGAGCAGCTCGCGCCTTATGCAGCGGGCGAAGACCGCCGTGGAATGCGGGGATAAGCGGCTTATCCGTTTGCGCCCGCGCGCCTTATCCCCTAAAGCCTCGCCACACACAAAGTTTATCCCCGTTCCGGGGGAACTATGCTTTGATGCGCTCATAAAGGGCGCCGGCATGAACGAACGCCCGGACGATCAACTCAAAAGAGGCTGCCAAATGAACCCGTCCGAAATCAACAAGGTGCAGGATTATCTGTTCAAGATCTTCAAGACCAAGGGGCTTGAGGTCAAGGCGCGCAAGCAGAAGGATTCTGCCGAGGTGTTCGTCGGCGAAGAGTTCATCGGCGTCGTCTATGTCGACGAGGACGAGGAGGGCTCCTACATGTTCGAAATGGCTATCCTCAAGGAAGACCTCTAGAAATTCAAAAGGCGCTCGGTGAACCGGGCGCCTTTTCTAATTCAGTAAACGTCCGCCTTCGAGCGGCGGCGCTTCGACACAGGCTCGACATCGGGCGGCGGCGGCGTGGCGCCACTGCGCTCTTCTTCCTTGCGGACTTTTTCTTCTGCCTTGCGCACGCGGCGGCGATCGAGTTCGTCGCCCAAAGCCACGACCAGTTCCGAGAACATCGAGAGGAACTGCGGGAAGCGCGACGCCAGGAAACCGCCCATAACGGCGACCAGGGCGGCAAGGAAGGGCGAGTGCGGCGCCATGGTTTCGATCATGCGCGACAGGCTGCCGACCGATGTGTTGGCGAATGCCTCATCGAACATGCGCTCCTGCTTGGTGCGCTTGTCGTGCTTGGTGACGGCCTTGTAGATGCCATAGCCGGCCAGTGGCAGGAACAACAGGACGCCCAGAAGCGCCGGTCCGGCGATATCGCCCAGAGCCACCTTCAGATAGTTATAGAGCGCAACGCTTAGCCACACGATCCCCAATATGGCGCAAGCCACGACCAGGACGACGGCGATGACCGTCGATTTTATGACTTCGATCTTGTGCGAAACATTGAACATATTGAACATACCCCGTCCGGTGAGCGCGTTGTCATAGACCGCAATAACAAATAAAGGAACAATGTGATTGAGGTAATAGCGTTTTTCCCCGTGGAGATTGCGGCGTGATGTTTGTCGAAGGTCTGTGGCACGCGCTGAAGGTGGTGTCGGCCGGGCTCTACTGGCTCCTGTTCATCTGCCTGATCTGGGCCGGGTTTGCGCTGATGGGCACGTCGCCGCAATGGGGCTGGGGCAACCTTGCCTTTGTGTTGGCGCTATTTGCCGCAAGGGGATACGGCAAGCGCTGGCTGAATGGCGGGGCGTCTTACGTGGCCGGCTGTGGCGTTATCTTCGCCTATCTGGCCTTTGCGGCCATCGCTACAGGCTGGCAGAACATTTAGGAGGTCTCGGACAAGGCTTCGCGAATCGTTTCGACGATCCGGTCGATCTGCGGCTTTTCGATAATCAGCGGCGGCGACAGGGCGATAATATCGCCGGTCACCCGAATCAGTACGCCCTTGTCGTAGCAGCGATCAAATACCTCCATGGCGCGCGCGGTCACCGCACCCGCGCGCGGCTCCAGTTCGATGCCTCCGATCAGACCCAGATTACGGATGTCGATGACGTATTTCGCGTCGCGCAAGCTGTGGACGGCGTCTTGCCAGTAGGGCGCAAGATCCGCCGCGCGCTGGAACAATCCGTCTTCGGCATAGGTGTCCAAGGTGGCAATGCCGGCGGCGCAGGCCAGAGGATGACCGCTATAGGTATAGCCGTGGAACAGCTCGATCGGCGTATCCGAGGTCTGCAGGAAGGTATCGTAAATGCGCGTCGAGCAGGCGACGGCGCCCATGGGGACGGTGGCGTTGGTGATGCCCTTGGCCATGCAGATCATGTCCGGCCGGACACCGAA
>CBFGPQ010000120.1:0-11391 GCA_965650705.1 uncultured Asticcacaulis sp.
ATCCTGACCCTGGCCGTGGCGGTTGACGCCAACGTGCTGATCTATGAGCGCATGCGCGACGAAGTGCTGGCCGGACGCAGTCTGATCACGGCGCTGGATGCCGGTTTCTCACGCGCCATGGAAACAATCCTGGACGCCAACGTTACCTCGCTGGTTGCCGCGATCATCATGTACTTCCTGGGCGCCGGACCTGTCAAAGGCTTTGCCGTCACCCTGATGCTGGGTATCTTTACCTCGGTCTTCTCGGCCGTGCTGGTGACGCAGGTCCTGGTGGCCGTGTGGTACAAGTGGCGCCGTCCGAAGACCCTGCCGATCTCGAACGCTGTCGCGCCCAAGGCGTGGCCGTTGATCAAGATCCTGCCGATCAAGACCAATCTGAACTTCGTCGCGTTCGCGCGCATCGCCGCCATCATTTCGGTCGTGGCGGTGGTCGCTTCGCTGTTCCTGACCATCTATCCGGGCAAACCGCCGTGCGGCGGCCTCAACTGCGGCGTCGACTTCAAGGGGGGCACCGCCTTTGAAATGATGACGCCTGGCAAGGTCATCGACCAGGGGGCCTTGCGCGAATCGCTGACGGACCAAGGCCTGCGTGGCGTTCAGGTCCAGGGCGTCGGCGATGGCACGGCCGCCATGATGGCGTTCGAAACGCCGGGCGATGCCGTTGCCAAGGTCGACAGCGTGAAAGCGAAACTGGCCACCGAGTTTCCGGGATCGCAGTTCACAAACACGGAAATCGTCGGCGCAAAGGTGTCTAGCGAACTGCTGACTGGCGGTGTTCTGGCGCTGGCGATAGCGATCGGCCTGATGATGATCTATATCTGGTTCCGGTTTGAATGGCAGTTCGGCCTGGGTGCCGTCTTTGGCCTGATGCATGATGTCATCCTGACCTTCGGTGTGTTCGCGCTATTCAAGCTTGAATTCGACCTGCGCGCGGTCGCGGCCATCCTGACCATCATCGGCTATTCGATGAACGACACTGTCGTCGTGTTCGACCGTCTCCGTGAAAACCTGCGCAAGTACAAGAAGATGCCGTTGCGGGAGATCATCAACCTGTCGATTAACGAGACTCTGTCGCGGACCATTATCACCGGCGTCACGGCCGTCATGGCCCTGACCGGTCTGGCCGTGCTGGGTGGCGAGGCACTGTTCAGCTTCTCGGTCGCCATGATCTTCGGTATCATCGTCGGCACCTACAGCTCGGTCTATGTCGCGGCTCCGGTCATCCTGCTGTGGGGCGTCAACCGCAATGCGGGCGATGCCGAAGTCGTCGACATGGGTGGCTTCAAGGGCAGCAAGAAAGAGAAAATCCTGCCGTGACGGCCTCGGAATGCGAGCCGAAATCGGAAGATATCCGGCTCGCAGCGTCCTTTATTGCCGACCCCGCCAAGCGGGCGGATGTGTTGACGCTGCACGCCTTTCTTGAAACCCTGCGTGAAATACCCGAGCGAACCACTGAGCCGCTGATGGGCGAGATCCGCCTGCGCTGGTGGTACGAAGCGCTGGAGGAAATCCGCGACGACAGGCCTGTGCGTTATCATCCTTTGACGGAAGCGCTGCAACGCCTGATCCCGCAGTACGGCCTGGCTGTGCAAGATCTGCTCGATTGTGTCGAAGGGCAGATGCCGTTGCTCGATCCGCCACCGTCCAACCTCAAGACCGCGCTCAAGATAGTCGACGCCGGCGAGGTCATCATCTCCCGTCTGTGCGCCCAAATTCTCGACAAGGACGGCAACGCGGCGCTTGTGGTCGCACCGGCGCGTTTCTACGGCCTGGCGTTGTTGAAGCGAAATCAGCGCCTTGAGGAAGCGGGGGAGACCGAGGGCGCGCACCTTCGCCGTGATGCCGCGGCGGCGGCGAAAGAACTGCCTGCCTCATTAATGCCGCTAGCCCTGCCGGCGGCGCTCGCTGAGCGCATCTGGATCAGTCGCCCATTGGACCCGTTAAGCAAGCGGTTGCGGCTGTTGTGGGCCTTCGTGACTGGAAAAATCTAGGATTTCGACTTGGACTTCTTCTTGAGTATGCCGTCGACCAGATCGTCATAGGGCATCTTCTTGATCGTCACCGGCGGCGGCGCGGCCGGCAGGATGACCTTTTCCGGATAGGCCTTCCAGCCGCTCATCACTAGGTCGCGAAAGCCCGCGCATTTCGACAGGACGCGCACCGTGCCCGAGGCGGGCTTGGCAAACGGCGGCGATTGCAGGATGTCCGGCCGCGTCGGGTCGATGAAGGTCCAGTCCCCCTTCAGGCCATAGCCCTTTTCGCCGCCGGTTCGGACGGCGGTGTAGGCGGTGCGCGCCTGCATTTCGTTCACACCAAAGCTGATCATGGCGCGGTAGAAGATGTCGTCGGCTTCCTCGCGCTTGCCCGGCTGGCCGATGGCATAGAGCCAGTCGTGGATAATGGCCGCGCGCGCCGTCGGCCCCTGCGGGTCGATCACGCCTTGGCCAAACCATGGCACGGAGGCGAAGTCCGTCACGTACCACTTGGGCACCACAATGACGCGGCCGGTCGCGGCGTCGCAGTAGGGGAACTCCTCATTGAGCGTGAACAGCTTGCGGCCGTTCTTCTGCTTGTTGAACAGGATGACCGGTTGCGGCGTCAGCGAACTGGGCTTGATGGTTGGCGCCACCGGCATGTAGACGGTCGTCGTCGTCGTGGCGCACGCCCCAAGCAGCAAGGTCGCGCACCCTGCCAGAATCGCCGCCCCCCGCTGCAATCCCTTCATCGTCATCTCGCTTAAATCACGCCACTTCCTGTTCCGGAGCCGTATTTAGCCACGAATTAAGGTCATTTAAAGCCCTGAGACTCATCAAACGCTTCTTGGCGCGGCCGCGTTCCTTGAGCGGTATCTTCTGGCCGTTCTCATCGGCCTTGGGCGCCTCCATCGGCGGCAACAGACCGTAATTGATGTTCATGGGTTGAAAGGAAGATTGGGGCTGAAAGGAGCCGCCTTCGAGGTGGCCGACCGTGATATGGTTGAGCAGGGCGCCCAAGGCCGTTGTTTCCGGCGGCGTCTCATGAACCTGGCCGCGCGCCTGGGCGGCGGCGAATCGCCCGGCGAGAAGACCGATGGCCGCGCTTTCGACATAGCCTTCCACGCCTGTAATCTGTCCGGCGAAACGAATTGATTTTCCTGGATAAACCGCCTTCATGCGCAGCTGGCGGTCGAGGATTTTCGGAGACTGGATAAAGGTGTTGCGGTGCAAGCCGCCCAATCGCGCGAACTGGGCGTTTTCCAGGCCCGGAATCATGCGGAAAATGTCGGCCTGGGCGCCGTGCTTCAGCTTGGTCTGGAAGCCGACCATGTTGTAGAGGGTGCCGAGCGCGTTGTCCTGACGCAACTGGATGATGGCGTGCGCCTTGACCGTCGGATTGTGCGGATTGGTGAGGCCGACCGGCTTCATTGGGCCATAGCGCAAGGTTTCGCGGCCGCGTTCCGCCATGACCTCGATCGGCAGGCAGCCATCGAAATAGGGGACGTGCTCCCACTCCTTGAACTCGGCCTTGGGACCTTCCAGCAGGGCGTCGATAAAGGCCTCGTACTGTCCCTTGTCCATAGGGCAGTTGATATAGGCGGCGGCGTCGCCGCCCGGACCTTCCTTGTCGTAGCGCGACTGGCGCCATGCCTTGGACATGTCGATGCTTTCGGCGTGGATGATCGGCGCGATGGCGTCAAAGAAGGACAGGTGGCCTTCGCCCGACAGTTCCAGAATGACATTGGACAGGGATTGCGAGGTGAGGGGGCCCGTGGCGCAGATGACATTGTCCCAGTCGGTGTCCATAAGGCCCGACACCTCTTGGCGCACGACGGTGACCAGCGGGTGCGACGCCAGGGCGGCTGTCACGGCAGCGGAAAAGCCTTCGCGGTCAACGGCCAGGGCGCCACCGGCCGGCACCTGATGGGCGTCGGCGCATTTGAGAATCAGGCTGCCAGCCCGGCGCATCTCTTCATGGAGGAGGCCCACGGCATTGAACTGCCAGTCGTCCGAGCGAAAGGAGTTGGAGCAGACCAGTTCGGCGAAGCCGTCGGTATGGTGCGCGTCGGTCGTTATGGTCTTGCCGTCGCTATCTGAGGCGCCGCGCATTTCGTGCAGGATGACGGGCACGCCCTGACTGACGATCTGCCAGCAGGCTTCCGAGCCCGCCAGTCCGCCGCCGATAACGTGGATGGGTTTGAGGTTTTGCGTTGTCATGACGCGGCTCTATCGCATGCGCGCGGGCATGAAAAGGGCCGGGGGCTTCACATGTGTGTCTTGATTGCCAAGGACAGTGTTATTTTGCGCCGCACGGAAAAATATCCTTCTCACGAGAATGGATTTGTTTCTAAATGGTAAATGACCCGATTGTCGCCAAAGGCTCCATGTTGTAAGGGTCTTGCGGTATAAAGAGGGGTGGGGTTCCGATGAGTACGAGGCCGTCGTTTTCGCTTGGACGCGCTCTGTCGATGGCGTTTTCTACGACGCCATCGATGTTCGGCGGCGCGTGGGCCATCCTTATCCTGTGGTGGGGCGTAAACGCCTTCGCGCCCCAACTGCAAATCCCCGGAATTCCTGAGTTCGTGACGAAAATCGGCTTCGCGGTCCTCACCGTGATCGCGCAGTACATGGCCTATGGAGCGCTTTACCGGATCGCCCTGTTCGGACACGGCGCGCCCAAGGAAGGACTGGGTTTCGGCGGGCTGCAGATTGGCGCGCCCGAGGGGCGTCTCTTCCTAGCCGACCTGATTGTCGGTCTGTTTGTGGTCCTGATCCTTGCGGCTGTCGCCATCGTCTTCTTCATTGCCTTCAATACAGCCGGCATGGCGGACGGTCACGAGGATACGATTGCTGCCCTGCAAGCTATGGTCCTGCGCCATGCGGGCAAGGATTGGATATTTATCGGTTATCTGGTGGCCGCTTGGGTTTTCCTGATTTTCGTCAGTTTGAAGTTCGTCCTGATTGGCGCGGCCAATGTCGCCGAGCGCAAGTTGGTAACGTTGAACGCGTTGGGTCTGAGTTCCGGCAATGTCGGTAAGCTATTCATCGGCCTGATCGTCCTGTTTGTGCCGTTTATTATCGTCGCTCTCGTCGTCACGGCCGGCTTCGGCGTGAGCGGCGTTCATATGGGCCAAGGTATAACCGGCCTGCTTATCGCGCAGTCCCTGCTTCAGGCTGTGATGGTTTTTCTACTTATCCCTCTTACAATTGGATTTTTGTCTTCGGCTTACATGCAGATTGTGGCATCACGCACTAAATAAGTGCCCACACTGCCTGAGTTGAGGACCACATGAAACTGCCGTTCGACTTTGCGTTCGAAGGGTTTCGCATTATCCGGGAAAAGCCGTCGCGCCTCCTGCCCTGGGGCCTGCTGACGCTTCTCGGCTTCACGGCCAGTGCACTCATTATGTGGACTGTGGCCGGAACGGCCATGGGCGAGCTCGAACAGGCCGCCGCCGGTAACGACCAGGCCGCATTGCTGGCCGCTTACGCCAAGATCGGTCCGGCCTATGCCCTGGCCTTTCCTATCAACATGCTGATCCAGGTCGTTATCGCCTGCGCCATCTTCCGTGTGGTGCTACGCGACGCACCTTTGTCGTTTGGAGGCCTGCGGCTCGGTATGGACGAACTGCGCCAGGTCGGCGTCACCATCCTGTTCTGGGTCATTTTCTTCTTCATCTATCTGCTGGCTGTCCTGCCGGGGATCATCATCGGCGCCAGCTTTTCGGCCATCCTGGGCGGGCCGTCGACACCGGCCGGCATGGTCGGCGTGTTCCTGGGGCTTATCCCCACGCTCTTGGCCATCTTCTATATTGGTTCGCGCCTGTCCCTGTGCTTCGTCCAGAGCTTCGACCAGAAGCGCATCAACCTTTTCGGTTCCTGGGCGCTCACAAAAGGATATGCCGGTACGCTGATGCTAGGTTATTTCCTGGCCCTGGCCACGGCGACAATCGTCTTCGTCCTGTGCCTCGGCATTTTTGCGGCGCTGGCCATCGCGGCCTCGGGCGGCGACTTTAACGCCTATTCGCGCATGCTCGATTCAGCGCGCCTCGGCATCCAGGGGCTCGGCGATCCGGTCACCGTCGCCTACCTGTTCGTCAGCAATGGCATTGTTGCCCCCTTGCTCATGGCCATCAGTTTCGGCGCCCCCGCCGCGGCTTACAAGCGCCTCACCAACGGCGGTGTCAGCGCGGAAAACGTGTTTTAAGTCAAAACGAACCTCATGGAACTGCGTTTAAATTTCGCCCTGGAGGGCTTTCGCCTCCTGAAGGCCCAACCAAAGCTCCTGTTTTTCTGGGGGCTGGTCTGCCTGTTCGGTTATGGCATCTGTGCGCTCCTGCTTGTGGCGATCGTCGGTCCGCATCATGCCGATATTCTGGCTTTCAACACAAAGCCGGACGACGTGGCGCTGGCGCTGGTGATTGCCGGCCGGATTTTTACCGCGCTGGCGGCGTGCACGCCCGTCTATCTCATCACTTCGACCATGCTTGTCTGCGCCATCTGTCGCGCCAGCCTGGAGGCCGGCGATGACCGGCTGGGTTATTTGCGTTTCGGCCTGCGGGAACTGCGTGTGCTGGCCGTTCAGGCGGCGACGCTTGGCCTGTCCGTCATCCTGTTCTGGGCTGTAGCGATCGCCTGGTCCATTCTGGGCTTGCCGGTTCAGTTCACGCCCATAGGCATATTCATAGCCTTTCTGGCGGTTGCCTGGCTTCGGTTGCGGCTGTCGCTGAACGCAGTGCAGAGTTTCGCTACGCGCCGCATCGATATTTTCGGCAGCTTCCAACTGACGCGCGGCCGGTCGATCGCGCTTATGGGCGGGTACCTTCTGGCCTTCGGTCTGTCGATGATTGTCAGCTATCTGTCCGAAGCAGTGATCGACGGCGTGACCCTGCTGGCCTTCGGGCAACAGCAGGCCAATATCCCGCTCAACATGACAAGCCTGGACGCCTTTCTGACACCGCCGCGTGTCGTGATTCTTGTCCTTTGGCTGGGACTGGCTTGGCCGCAGACGACGGCCATCATTCATGGCGCGCCAGTGGCGGCTTATCGCGATATAACGGGAACCAAACCCTGATCAGCTTCCGGTGACGTGCAGGAAGTCGCGCTCATTGCGGGCCTGGATGGGACGCGAGTTCGGCCCGACCAGGCGTTCAAAGGCATCGGCCTGTTCGACGCTGACGCTGAGCGGCGAGGAATAGACCATCCAGGTCACGCCCTCCTTGCACGGCGGCGTCGTCAGCGAACCCGAATAGACGTAGAAGTCCTCGGTCGCCGGCATCAGGTCCTGGGGATTGATCAGCAGGTCGGCCAAGGGCACTGGCTTGCCGGCCTCGGTCGGCAGGTAGGTCCACAGCGAACCCAGCATGGGATCGGCCGCGCCGATGTCCGACAGCACGCCGATTACGAGCAGGTCGCCCTTGGCGTTCTCGTGGACAAAATGGGTTTCCAACACGGCGCGGTGGCCGTTGATGGCGTGTTCGCTGGGGGAGTGGAAATGAAATTGCTTTAGCTTGTAGGGGACGCCATCGACCGTGAGTCCGCCGGCGTCGGTCAGCGCGACCTGGATGGTGTGACCGTTGTTCTGAATGGTCGCCGCCGATGGCTGGTAGTCGAAGACGACGCGCGCCGAGCGCTGCTTGGTGATGCCGGCGATGTCGATGGGTGACTGGCGGTGGCCGGACCTGCAGACGGCATTGTCACCGCCCAGTTCAGCCCAATGGTCGGGGCCGTCCTTGCCGCCATAGCTCCAGTGATGCAGGCTGGCGGGAACGACTTTGCCGTGTTCACCGCCATGCGTATCGCCGTGCGCCGCGTCTTTCTTGGACGAACAGCCGGACAGGACCATCAGACCGGTGGCCAGACACAGGGCAGGAAGGGAGCGCGATGTGAGTCTCATGACTGCCACATTCGCGCGAAATGGTTAAGGCTCTTTAAAGCCCGTTAACCATGGCACTTTCGTCCCAAGGCGCGCAATCTATCCAAAATTAGGCGACCACTTTTGGGATTGCGCTTGCCTACTGCGCAGGCTCCAGGTGCCGCTGGCGGTGCTTGGCCAGCATCTGCTTCAGGTACTTGCCGGTCCACGATTTCGGATTGTCCGATACCTGTTCCGGCGTGCCCGAAGCCACGATCTCGCCGCCGCCGTCGCCGCCTTCGGGGCCGAAATCGAGCAGCCAGTCGGCCGTCTTGATGACATCGAGATTATGCTCGATGACGACAACCGTATTGCCGTTGTCGGTCAGTTCATGCAGCACTTCAAGAAGCTTGCGCGTGTCCTCAAAGTGCAGGCCGGTCGTCGGTTCGTCCAGGATATACAGCGTCTTGCCGGTGGCGCGCTTGGACAGTTCTTTCGACAGCTTGACGCGCTGGGCTTCGCCGCCCGAAAGTGTCGTCGCCTGCTGGCCGATCTTGATATAGCCCAGGCCCACACGTTCCAGCGTCTTCATCTTGTCGCGAATCGACGGCACGGCCTTGAACAGCTCAGCGCCTTCCTCAACGGTCATGTCCAGCACATCGGCGATCGAGTGGCCCTTGAAGACGATATCGAGCGTTTCGCGGTTATAGCGCTTGCCCTTGCAGACGTCGCAGGTGACGTAGACGTCGGGCAGGAAGTGCATCTCGATCTTGATGACCCCGTCGCCCTGGCAAGCCTCGCAGCGTCCGCCCTTGACGTTGAAGCTGAAGCGGCCCGGCCCATAGCCGCGCGCCTTGGATTCCGGCAGGCCGGCGTACCAGTCGCGGATGGGACCGAAGGCGCCGGTGTAGGTAGCGGGGTTCGAGCGCGGCGTGCGGCCGATCGGCGACTGGTCGATCTCGACGATCTTGTCGAAGTGCTCCAGGCCTTCGATCTTGTCGTGCGCCGCCGGATGGGCCGAGGCGTTGTTCAGCCGCCGTGCCGCCGCCTTGTAGAGCGTCTCGAGCGTAAATGTTGATTTGCCGCCGCCCGACACGCCGGTGATACAGGTCATGACGCCGACCGGGATTTCGCCCGTGACGTCCTTGAGGTTGTTTCCTCGGGCGCCGATGACCTTCAGCATCTTCTTTTTGTTGATCGGCCGGCGCTGTTCATTGTGCTCTTCACCATAGAAGAGCGGGATTTCGCGCTTGCCCGTCAAGTATTGACCGGTGATCGAGTCCTTGTTGTTGCGCACCTGGTCTGGCGTGCCTTGCGCGATGATCTGGCCGCCGTGGACGCCGGCGGCCGGGCCCATGTCGATAACATAGTCGGCCTGGAGGATGGCGTCTTCGTCGTGCTCGACCACCAGCACCGAATTGCCCAGGTCCCGCAGGCCCTTGAGGCTGACCAGCAGGCGGTCATTGTCGCGTTGGTGGAGGCCAATCGACGGCTCGTCCAGCACATAGAGGACGCCGGTCAGGCCGGAGCCGATCTGCGACGCCAGGCGGATACGCTGGCTTTCGCCGCCGGAAAGCGTGCCGGAATTGCGTGACAGATTGAGATAGTCCAGACCCACGTCGTTAAGAAAGCGCAGCCTGTCCTTGATTTCCTTCAGGATTCTTCGCGCGATGTCGAGCTGCTTTTCGCTCAGCTTGTCTTCGATCGTGCTGAACCACAGGTGCGCCTGCTTGATCGATAGGGTTGAGATTTCGGCGATGGTGCGGGCGTCGATCTTGACAGCCAGGGCTTCGGGCTTGAGGCGCGCGCCGTGACAGGCGTCGCACGGCGTCTCGGACTGGAAACGCGCCAGGTCTTCGCGCACCCACGACGAGTCGGTCTCGCGCCAGCGCCGGTCCATGTTGGGAATGACCCCTTCGAACGGTTTGGTGACGTCGTAGCGGCGCGATCCGTCCTGATAGGTGAACTTGATCTTTTCAGTGCCGGACCCGTTGAGGATGACGTCGCGGATCTTTTCCGGCAGCTTTTCCCACGGCCCGTCCATTTTGAATCCATAGTGGATTCCCAGAGACTGCAAGGTCTGGGCATAGAGCGGCGACGGGCCTTTCGACCAGGGAATGATGGCGCCGTCGTTCAGCGACTTTTTCGGATCGAGGATCAGGTCGCGGTCGAAGGCCAGCTTCACGCCCAGGCCATCGCAGGTCGGGCAGGCGCCGAACGGATTGTTGAACGAAAACAGGCGCGGCTCGATCTCGGCGATGGTAAAGCCCGAGACCGGGCACGCGAACTTCTCTGAAAACAGGATGCGTTTGGGCTCGGTTTCACCTTCGGCGATATCGGCCAACTCGGCCACGGCCAGGCCATCGGCCAGCCGCAGGGCGGTTTCAAGCGAGTCCGCAAGGCGGCCCATGATTCCGTCTTTGATAACAACACGATCGACGACGACGTCGATGTCGTGTTTGAAGTTTTTCTCCAGCTTCGGGGCGTCCTCGATGGCGTAATACTCGCCGTCGATCTTCAGGCGCTGGAAGCCCTGCTTCTGCAATTCGGCGATTTCCTTGCGGTACTCGCCCTTGCGGCCACGCACATAGGGCGCCAGCAGCAGCAGACGCGTGCCTTCGGGCAGGGACACGATCTTGTCGACCATCTGGGATATGGTCTGGCTTTCGATCGGCAGGCCGGTCGCCGGCGAGTAGGGAATGCCGACGCGCGCCCATAACAGGCGCATATAGTCGTGGATTTCGGTTACCGTGCCAACGGTCGAGCGCGGATTCTTCGACGTCGTCTTCTGTTCGATGGAAATGGCCGGGGACAGGCCCTCGATCAGGTCGACATCGGGCTTGGACATCAGCTCCAGGAACTGGCGGGCATAGGCCGACAGCGATTCGACGTAGCGGCGCTGGCCTTCGGCATAGATGGTGTCGAAGGCCAGCGAGGACTTGCCCGAGCCCGAAAGTCCGGTCAGGACGACCAGCTGGCCGCGCGGAATATCGACGTCCACACCTTTCAGGTTATGCTCGCGCGCGCCGCGCACCTTGATGAAGTCCTGATCGTGATGCGGGTTCGCCATGACGCGGTGTTATCCTGAATACAGACAAGTGTCCTGATTCTGAAATTCGCTCGCACTTGATATCGGCCTTAGGCGAATTTCAGAATCAAAAGGACACTTGCATCTTATAGATTCTAGTGTCGTCCTCGATTTCGAAGTTCGTCTCGGAGGGCGATATCGAAATCGCCCGAACTTCGAAATCACGACACTAGGCCGATTATATAAGTCCTTTGCCAAGATTTGCCAGCAGTGACAAGAACATTGTGGCAACATTTTCGCGGGGCGGACATTCTGCGACGTATGCCGTGGTTTTGCCTGTATCTGTCAGCACATGTATTGCGCGTGAAACAATTCATGACACAGTAAGACCGGAATCAGCCGGCAGGGTGCCAACCCGGGATGCACATCTATCAGAAGACGCACGCCGTCCTGAAACGGGCGGCGAACGAGGTCGAAGCCTCTCTGGCCTGGCTTGGCGCCGCCGGCACGCCACGATCGCGCATGGCCGGATC
>CBFGPQ010000121.1:0-11061 GCA_965650705.1 uncultured Asticcacaulis sp.
GAAATCGACACTTGCGTCGAAAACGTTTGCGATGTAGGCTTTTCAACGAGGAAGCGAATTCCAGTTTTGGTGAGACATATAAAAGGTACGTCTTCACCGCTAGTAAAGGGGCGTTGAGTCTGATGAAACCACCTGCCGTATCTGTGTCCGTTCAAGAAGTCCAAGTCATGACCCTCAGCAACCCCATGGGTTGGGTCTATGCCTTCTCGTTCGCGTCGGTTTTCTGGGTGGTGTTCGCCATGCTCGTATTCGCCGTGACGCATCAGCCGCTGTTCGGCTAAGATTTCCCCACATTTGGAATGTAATGCCGTGGTCAGGCATTGCCAGGTGCTGCGTCGTAAAATTGGCGTTCAGCGCTTTTCCACCAGCTTCGACAAGGCTTCGAGATAGTCGGCAAAGGCTTTACGGCCGGCCGGTGTAATCCGGGCGCGCGTCAGCGGCTTGCGGCCCTGGAAGCTCTTGACGATCTCGATATAGCCTGCGTCTTCCAGCTTGCGCAGGTGGACCGACAGGTTGCCCTGGGTCGCGTCGAGCAGGTCCTTCAGCTCATTGAAGTCGGCCGCTTCGGCATCCGCCAAATACGCCATGATCCCCAGCCGCATGCGGCCGTGAATGGCGTCGTCCAGACGATTGACGTCGAAGGCGGCCATGGTCAGTCGGCCTTGCTTTGCTGCATCATCACATAGCCGGGCACGGCCATCAGGACGAGCATGGCCGCGGCGAACACCATGAGATAGCTGCCCGGATCGCGGATCAGAAAGCCCAGAGTGATCGAGGTGGCGAACCAGCCGGCGGACACAGCCCCCAGCCATAGCTGCTTGCGGATCATATAGGCGACATACCAGCACGCGCCCTGCAAAGCCGATACGACGGCGGGATACAGCAGCCAGATCAGGAAGTTGCCTTCGGTATAGGACACCCAGCCTATGGCGACGCACATGCTGAGATTGGCAAGGCCCGCGCTGCTGAAGGCGGCACTCATGGCACGCGTCGCAACGCCCTGTACCTTGTCCTTGCGGTTGCGCCACGCCAACCAGATGATCCAGGCTATGAAAATGGCCGTCGGCAGGAAGCCGACAATCAAAAAAACAAGCGGCGGCCATTCGAGTCTCAGCAGGATCTGTGCGGCATTAAGCAGGCACTGAATGCCGTAGACGATGCCCGCAACCAGAAACAGTTCGCCAGCCGACCTCTGTACCTTGGGGCCTTCACTGACCAGGCCTTTTAGAAAGGCCAGGTCCTTTTGTGTTTCATCAATGTCCATGACGGTCTCTTTCATGACGGGTCATCGCATAGCCCGGCGCGACCATCAGGACAAACAACGCAATGCCTAACAGCAGCAGGTAGTTGGCGACGTCGCGTATGAGGAAGCCCAGCGCCATGGCTGTGGCAAACCAGCCGGCCGAGACGGCGCCCAGCCAGAGCTTTTTGCGGATCATGTAGGCGACATACCAGCACGCGCCCTGCAGGGCTGCGGTCACCGGCGGGTAGAGCAGCCAGATCAGGAAGTTCTTTTCGCTGGATGAGACGTAGCCAAAGACGACGCACATCGCGAGATTGGCCAGGCCCGCGCTGCCAAATGCAGCATTCATCGCCCGCGTCGCCACGCCGTGCTGGCTGTCCTTGCGATCGCGCCAGATTATCCAGGCCAGAAAGACGACGAAAAGGACGACGGGTGCAAAGCCGACGAACAAAAACGCCAGCGGCGGCCATGTCAGCTTGAAGGTGATCTGTGCCCAGTAGAGCAGGGCCTGCACACCGTACAAGCCGCCGCCGACCATGAAAACGTGCCCCGCCGTGGCCTGAGCCTTGGGGCCTTCATTGACCAGTGCTTTCAGAAAGGCCAGATCCTTTTGGGCATTTTCGGCTTCGGCATTCATGCGCGTCGTCTTCCTGTGGGAAACGCCCGCGTCGAAATCGACGCAGGCGTTTCTGCGATAGTGAGCCGGATTGGCCATCAGGCTTCCTGAAGCGTAGCGGACAGCTTCTTTTCCTTGCGGCGGCGGCCATTGAGAATCGTACCGATGAAAGTGTAGCGCACCATGAGGCTGTAGCTCAACAGACCGGCGAACAGTGTGCCGAAGACGACGATGGCGATCTTCGGAGCGGCAGGCCAGTCATAGTCCTTCAGCAGATACTGCAGCCACATGACTAGCGGGATGTGGACAATATAAACCCAGTATGAGGCGTCCGACAGGTAACGGACGATGGCATTCTCCTTCTTGAGCAGGATACGCGCGCCCCCGATCAGGAAGAAGGCGTAGGCCCAGGCCGTCATCGGATAGACGATGCAGTAGAGCGCGTGATCCGAGCCCTTGACCAGTGCGCCGCTCGGCGCCGCGCCGCCATTGAGGTAAAGGCAGGCCCAGGTGCCGGCAGCCGCCGCGATACCGTACAGCCAGGTGCGGCTGGCCAAATGATCGAGCAGATCGGCGCGACGGTGCAGCCACCAACCGAAGGTGAAGGCGGTGGTGTAGCCGGCGACCGCCATGGTGTTGGGAACAATGCCGGTGTCCGGTGTCTTGATGCCAAGCCACATGTTCCATTCGCTGTTCAGGTAGAAGGTCGTGGCCAGCGGCAGCGCCAGCAATGGAATGATCATGTCAGCCTTGGTCAGAAGGCCCGTTAGCTTGTCAAGCATGCGGCCAAGCGGCGCGCCGATACGGGTGACGTCGGTGATGATCTTGATGACCGCCATGCCGGCATAGAGCAGCAGCAGGACATAGAGGAACCAAAGATGGGTCAGCGGAAACGTATCCGCGGTGATAGCTGGCGGCGGTGGGGGCGGAGCAGCCGCGGCGGCCGATCCCGGCGCCGGCATGTTGGCGAAGATGACGACGGTGACGATAGCCGTAAGCACCAGGGGCCAGAAGGCGACGAGCGGAATACCGACGCGCTTTAAACGGTTGCCGAGAAAGGCGCCGACATTGCCGTCGCGCTTTTGCAGCAGCAGGCGGGCGAAGAAACCGGCCAGCACGAAGAAGGTCGTCATCCGGAAGATGTGGATGACATAGAAGGCCAGATTGGCGCCCGGATCGGTGGCGACATCGCCGACGACCCAGAAACGCGGCTCCATGAACGACATGACGCCGTGAAGGACGATGCCCAGCAGCAGGGCAAATGCGCGGACGGCGTCGAGGTCGTGCCAGCGCCCTCCGTTACTCTCAACTGTGGTCATGGCGGTCTCTCCTGTTTCCATGAAGGTGACGTCCGGCAAGAAGACGTCCGATAACGACGATATACGCCAACTAGTTTGTTTTGTAAACTGGTTTGAATTGGGCGTGGTTTGCGCTGCTCCAAACCTCTGCTACATAAGGAAAATCGCGATGCGGGGAGGGTGGAATGGCCGGCAAGGGCAATATATTCTTGCGCCGACTGATGATGGCGTTGGGCGTTCTGGCAGTGGTCTTCGCCGTCGCCTACCTTGCGGCTGTCGGTTATCTCTACGTCAACCAGCGCAATATCCTCTATACGATCAAGCCGGTGCCTGAGACGCGCGACACGGGCGGGCTGCCGATAAAGGACGTCACGCTCAAGACACCGGACGGCGAAAGGCTGAATGCGTGGTTTGAGCCGCCGCAGCCGGGACAGCCGGTTTTTCTGTTTTTCCATGGCCAGGGCGGCACGCTGGATCTGGGCAAGTGGCGCTATATCCGCATGCACAAGCAGGGCGTAGGCTACCTGGCCGTCTCTTATCGCGGCTATTCCAATTCGACCGGCAAGCCCAGCGAAAAGGGCCTGTTCACCGATGGGGTGGCGGCTTATGACTGGCTGAAGGCGCAGGGCTACAAACCCGAGGATATCGTCATCCATGGGCATTCGTTGGGCACCGGCGTTGCCACCTACGTGGCGACCCAGCGTCCGGCGCGCGCTCTTGTCCTGGAAGCGCCGTTTACCGCCACGGTGGATGTGGCGTCCGAACGCTATCCTTTCGTGCCGGTATCGTGGCTGATGCAGGACCAGTTCCTGAGTCGAGAACGCATCAGGGACGTCCACATGCCGCTGCTGATCATCCATGGTGACCGCGACTCCGTGGTGCCCTTTCATCACGGCGAGCGGTTGTTTGCCTTGGCAAATGAACCCAAGACCTTTATCCGCATGCCGGGTTCGGAGCACAATACGCTGACGCGCGACGGCGCCTATGTCCATGTCTGGAAGTTCCTCGACCTCAAGCCGGTTCCGTATGAAGCCGGTTCAAAAGAGTGACAGTTGGCGGTCGCCGCCGCGAAACAGGCTGAAATCCTTCTCGTGGTTCCACTGATCCAGTCCATATCTGCGCACGGCGAGGTCGAAGCGTTTCGCGATCAGTGCGGCGTGGACGCCGGTGCCGCTCATACGCTGGCCGAAGGTTGAGTCGTTGAGCTTGCCGCCACGAATGTCGCGGATGTGGTTCAGCACCTTCTGCGCCCGGTCGGGAAAGTGTTCGCGCAGCCACTCCTCGAACAGGATCTTGATCTCGTAGGGCAGGCGGACCAGCGTATAGCCGGCGCGTCCGGCGCCGGCCTCGGCGGCGGCCTTCAATATGGCTTCCAGTTCGTGACAGGTCAGGCCGGGGATCAATGGCGCCGCAAGCACACCGACAGGGATGCCCGCCGATTTCAGCGACCGGATGACATCGATGCGGCGTTGGGGCGTGGCGGCGCGCGGCTCCATGACCCGCGCAATGTCGCGATTGAGCGTTGTGACCGACAGGGTGACGCTGACAAGTTTCATGGAGGCCATCGGCACCAGCAGGTCGAGATCGCGCAGGATCAGGGCCGACTTGGTGATCAGGCTTATGGGGTGGCGCAGGTCAAGCAGGACTTCGAGGCAGGCGCGGGTGATCCTTTCCGTGCGCTCGACCGGCTGATAGGCGTCGGTATTGATGCCCAGCACCATGGGCGCGGCCTTGTACTTCGGCGCGGTCAGCTCTGCGCGCAGCAATTTCGCCGCATCGGGCTTGCGGAAGATGCGCGTTTCGAAATCGAGCCCGGGCGACAGGTCGAGAAAGGCATGGCTTGGCCGCGCGAAACAGTAGATGCAGCCGTGTTCGCAGCCCCTGTACGGATTGATCGACTGGCTGAAGCCGACATCGGGCGAGGTGTTGCGACTTATAATGCTGCGCGCCGTATCTACGCCCAGAATCGTCTTGCGCCGCTCCAGTTGCCGCCGGTCCTCGTGCGTCCAACCGTCATCCCAACCGTCGTGAGTGTCATAACGATCCGCCGCATTGAAGCGCTGACTGGGCCGGTTCGACACTGAGCCACGCCCCTTGTGCGCGCGTTGCAGGACCGCATTGTCATCGTTGACCTCGGGGTGGTGGGTGACGGCCTTGGGCATCGCGCAAGGCTAAGATCTCAGACAGAACAAATCAAGAACAAAATGCACTTGCGGTCTGGCGTTGATCATCCGATAGTGCAGGTCAGAGGAGACCCATATGAGACGGAAATTTCTGGCGGGCAGCCTGGCGCTGGCGGGCGTGGCGGCGCTGGGTGGCAAGGTTCAGGCGCAGGATTTAACGGGTGAAAAGCCTGTCGAAAAGCTTGTGCGCATTCGCATGGCGACGGGCCTCGGCGATATCGTGCTCGATCTTGATGTGGGCAGAGCGCCACTGACCACGGCCAATTTTCTGCGCTATGTCGACCAGAAGAAGCTCGACGCCAGCGTCTTTTACCGCGCCATGAAAAGCCCGAACGATCGCGGCCTGATCCAGGGCGGCGACAGCCGGCGTGCGCTTTCACCTGTGGCGCATGAGCCGACCAGCCAAACGGGCCTGTCGCACACCGACGGCACCATTTCACTGGTGCGCGGGGCGGCGGCCGGTTCCGGCAAGGGCGATTTTTTCATCTGCGTCGGTGACATGACGTTTCTGGATGCCGGCCCGGACGGCACCGACGACAAGCTGGGTTTCGCGGCGTTCGGCAAGGTGGTCGAAGGCATGGATGTCGTCCGCGCCATTCTCAACGCGCCGGTATCGGCGACCGAAGGCGTCGGTGCCATGCAGGGCCAGATGCTGGCCCCCAAGGTGCCGATCGTGAAGACGCGGCGCGTCTAACCTATTCCGCCGCTACCGGTGCTGCCGGCCGTTCCGGCGGCGCTATGCCGTCGTCGAACAGGATGGCGCCTGGGCGGCTGGCGTCGAGGTGGAAGCTGGCTTTCAGCGGGCTCTTATTGCCCTTGTAGCCGCCGGCTAGCTTGATGATGCGTGCATAGGCGATCTTGAGCGGTTCCAGCCAGAGGTTACGGCTGGCTAACTGCGGTTTCAAACCGAACCAGCGCCGCAGGAGGCCGTTGGCGTAGATCAGGTTGGCACGCCAGATCGCCTTGGGCGTCATGAACTCGATCGACAGCGAGACATTCACCATGTCACGGTTGACGATGCGGTGCGGCGCGTTCTGGACCCAGGTCAACATTTCGCCGGGCTTGAGGTCATGGACAAAAGCCAGGCGATCGAAGGCCCGATCGAAGGGCATCTGTTCGTCGGACTCGCGCAGTGCAATGCCTTCCAGCGCAGTGTCTGCAACGCAGGGCGCCTGGGGCGGATAGAGGTAGACGGTCTTCACGCCGCGGATCTGCCACAGCATGACCAGTGGAATGTCGAGGTGGTAAAAGACGTGAGCATTGGGCGACGAAATCAGCAGGCCCAGATCGGGCTTCAGCGTCGAAATGCCTGTCTTTGCCGAGATTTCCTCGAACAATCGGTCACACAGGGTGCCGACGGCCGGATCATGGTGGTTCACTTTACGCAGATTCAGCCACAATCGGCCGGAGCGCACGCCTTCCATTAACTGGCGGCCGTCGAGGTCGCTGCCATCAAGATTGCAGCGACGCCCGAAAAACCACTGTTTCCAGTTGGTCGGGTCGTAGCCCATGGTGAAGACCTCGACGCCCTCGCGCGGAAAGCGGTCGATCAGCGCGATCAACGCGTCGTCGGAAAACAGTTCCGAGGTGTGCAGGTCGTGATTGAACAGCAGGTTGTCGCGCGTGAAGCGCTTTTGGTGTTCGGGTGTCCAGTGAAGCAGGTCTTGCATATTATCTCCCCGGCGCGTTGGCGCGCAGCAACGCCTGGCCGTAGAAACCGATCTTGAACGGCGGGAACCACATCAGCTTGCCGAAGCCGCGCGCCGCCTTGTCGAGGCGTGGGGCGCTGTCGCGGCTGCCCATCAGGTAAAGCGCGCCACCGATGACCGAGAACAGCACCCCCTGCACCACGCCTTGCAGCATCCAGCCGATGCAGGTCAGCGGCTTATGGCCGAGTGCGGCCGAAAAGCTAGGCCCCTGGCCATAGGCGAAGGCCCGGCGAAGCGTATAGTTGAGTGTCGAACGCGAAGGCGGCACGTCCTCGAAGACCGTGGCTTCAGCCGACCAGGCCATGCGCGCGCCCTTGGCCTGCAGGCCGTAGAACAACTTGTCATCCTCGCCGCCCATGTCGTTGTGCTCGGTGCAGAACGGCTTATGCGGCGGCATGACGGCGCGGCGGATCAGGCTGTTGCCGCAGCCATAATAAACGTCGATCGCTTGGGAGGCGTCCGGCCCCTTTCGCGAAAAGAAGGCTTCAAAATAGTGCGGATATTGGACGCTAACGTCCATCAGGCGCGCGGCAACAGGGCCGAAGACGACATCGGCGTCGAACCGGGTTTGCGTGTTCAAAAGGGCCGAGAGCCACGTTGCCGGCGCTTCCTCGTCATCGTCCAGAAAGGCGATGAAGTCGCTGTGCGCGGCGGCGACAGCGCTGTTGCGCGCATTGGCAACACCGGTTTTCGGCTCGTGGACATAGGTCACGGCGATGGGCGCCGATGCTGCGAACGCCGCCACCTGGGCGCGGGCCGAGGCTTCTGGGCTGTTGTCACAGATGATCAGGCTGAGCACGACGTCATCCAGTCCCGTCTGTGCGATGACCGAATTCATGGCCAGGGCCAGGCCTTGCGGCCGGCGGAAGGTCGGAATGATGACGCAGACACTGCGCATGAAGGCGCGGTCGGAAGCGGAGGTCGTGGGAAACGGCAGGGTGTCCATGGTCACAGTATGCACGAACTCCGTTTAGCCTTGGTGAACCCGCTGGCGTTTTGCTGCGTTGGAAAAAGCGAAGGCTACGCCACGCACCCGGCTGAGCGTATCGAGCTCCAGCGTGGCGATATGGTCGAAGCGGCGATTAAGGCGGGCAAAAGCGTCGTCAACACGGGCGCCAAGTGCCTTGCGCGTGTCGAGCGTCATACGCTCGATCCTGGCCTGGAGACGGGCGGGCGGCGCGTCGGAATAAACTTTGGTGTGGCGGACCGGGAAGGTCGTATTGGAGAATATCGCCTTGTACTTCTGGTCGCCGGTCGACAGGTCGTAATAGTTGACCCCGGCCGCGCGCAACGGCTCTGGGCACAGGTTCAGAAACAGCTGGCCGGGCGAGAAGGCCGAAAAGGCGGGATCGTAGCTCGACACCCACGGATGGGCGCGGTCGCCGAGGCGGACGCCGAAATGATAAAGCGTAGGCCTGTCACCAGCCATAAGCGTGACCATGAAACCATGCAGGCCGCTTTCCGGCGCCGACAGCAGGTGCGCGAACAGGCGCTGAACCCAGTCCGCCGCCAAAAAGTCGTGCAGGCCGGTGTCCCGCGTCTGCTGCCGCTTCAGGGCGATCATGGCGTCGAACCGCACAGGATCACGATCCCCGACGATGAAGCGCAACGGGCCGTGCACCTCTTCGATGTTGCGCGTCAGTCGACGGATATTCTTGAGCAGCTTCTTGAAGGCGTTGTTCGACGTGTCGCCTTGCGTCATGTCGATGGCGAAGGCGTCGTCGTTCTCGGCGTCGGGCGTCTCGCCGAAGACGTGATACGGGTCGATAAGGCCTATCGCCTGGTAGGAGTTGATGCCGGCGGCCTTCAGGACCTCGCCGATGCGCAGGCCCGGCAAAGGATGGGTGATCAGGGCGCTGTAGTCCGAAAACGGCGCGCCCGCGGGACGGGCAAAGGCGCCGGGACGGATATGGACCGGCAGGAAGCCAACCGTCTTGCCGCCACGGCGTACGACAAGCACGCGAACGTCGTCGCGCACGCTGGCAACCGCGCAAGCAAATTCCGGCGAGAGAAGCGGTGAGCGGAAGGCCGGGGTCTCGGCCTGCATGGTGTGCCAAAGGGCTACGTCATGATCCGAGAGATCACTTGCCCGAACGCGTTCACAGGTCAGCATGCCAGCCCTTGGTACAGTCATTGTCGTCAGTCCGTAAAACTGCAAGAGCCGGGCCATGGTTGCACTTTAGCACACATATTTCGGCGAAAAATGCTGCGGCGCCAGGAAAGTGTTTCGTGATGTCAATGTCGCTGGACGTTTTGACAAGTATGCTTGACAAAAACTCGCGACTATTGTAAAGGACGCTTGTCATCAGGAGGTTAGGCAATGACGGCAGAAGGCTTAAAACGTCTTTATCTGGGCTATATCGTAGCGGCTGCACTTGTAGGAGGTATCACCTCAGGATCGTTTGTTGCGGGTCTTGTTGAGCCGGAACTGGCGATAAAGCTGTTTCTCGCTTTCTTCTGCTTCACTTTCGTTGTCGGCCTGCCTTTGATGTGGGTGTGGTGGCGCAAGGTCGATGAAGCCGTGCGCGAAGCGCACAAATGGGCCTGGTTCTGGGGCGGTTCGATTGGCATCATGCTGGGCATATTCCTGGCCGCCGCAAATGTCTTCATGAATGGGCAGCTTGTCGCGACCCTGCTGGTATCAAGCGGCTTCGGCGCCTACCCCTTCGAAGCTGGGCTTATCGCCATGACGATGCTGGTGGCTTATGGCTATATGGCCGCCTGGGCACTCTGGTGGTGGAAGCATCGCTGATGAACAACCGTATCAAGGTCCTGCGCGCTGAGCGGAACTGGTCTCAGGCGGAACTCGCGGACCGGCTGAAAGTGTCCCGGCAGACCGTCAACGCCATCGAGACGGGCAAGTATGATCCGTCCCTGCCCTTGGCCTTTACCATTGCAGGCCTGTTCGGGCTGAAGATCGAAGACATTTTTTCGCCGGAATGAACCGGCATCGCTATCCCAAAGAGGGGGAGTTATGACTATCAAAACCTTTGTGGCCAACAGCCTGCACCGGGCGGCAGGCTTTGTGCTCGGTTTCGCGGCGCTGGGTCTGGCCTTTACGGGCCTGGCGCCCGTCGAAGCGCGCGCCGAGGCGCCGACACCGCTGATGTGGGTCGTCAAGGACGCGGATTCGACCATATATCTCTTCGGCAGCATCCATCTGATGAAGCCCGGCACCGAATGGCAGGCGGGACAGGTCGGTGATGCCTTCGCACGGTCCGAAAGCCTCTGGCTGGAACTGACCGACATGGACGACCAAACCAAGATGATGGGCCTTGTCCGGCAGTATGGTTTCGATCCCAGCCGCAAGGTGACCGACGGACTGACGCCTGAGGAGATCGCCAAGATCGAAGGTATTCTGACCGCCAAAGGTATGTCACTCCAGCAGATCATGCCGATGCGGAAATGGATGCTCAGCCTGGTGTTGCTGCAGCTGGAATCTGCGCGGCTGGGCTATGATCCCATGACGGGCGTCGACCTTACCCTGCTTAAACTGGCCCGCGAACGCCAGATACCGATATCCGGTTTCGAGACGGCAGAAGACCAGATGAAGATGCTGGCGGCCGGCAGCGAGGAAGAGGATCTGATCAGCCTGCGCCAGATGTTGTCTGAAGTGGGCCAGGCGGACAATACGCTCGATCGCCTGTTCAATGCCTGGAAGCACGGCGACGAGGCTGGGCTGAACGCCGAAATGAACAAGTTCGACGCTGAAAACGATCCGGCCCTGTACCAGCGCCTGCTCGTCGATCGCAACGCGAAATGGGTGCCGCAGATCGAGCAGATCCTGGCCGGAAAAGGCACAGTCTTCGTCGCCGTCGGCGGTGGACATCTGGTCGGTAAGGACAGCGTCATCGCCATGCTGAAGGCGCGCGGCATCACGGCCGAAAAGGTAAACTAAAGCTTAACACCCGGCATCCGGCTTGCAGGGACGCCCTTCGTCTTCCACCGACGAAGGGCGTTTTGCATGAATTCGAGCCAGATTCGCCAACGGATACGCCTTGGCATGACCGGC
>CBFGPQ010000122.1:0-10903 GCA_965650705.1 uncultured Asticcacaulis sp.
ACAATAACGGCATGGACGACTTCAGCCGCATCGACCACGTGCCGGTGATGGTGGCGAACAATGATGCCGGCCACGGCGGCGACTTCCTGCGGCCCAATGGTGGGCCTTCGGCCGCGGTGGCGGTCAAATGGCTGGAGTGGCAGCTGCGCGGCGACAAGACCGCCGGCGCCTATTTCGTCGGCCCGGACTGCGGCATCTGCAAGGACCCGCAGTGGAAGGTCCAGCGCAAGCAGTTCCCTGAAGCTCCCTAAAGGGTGCAATGACATGATGCACGACGGACGGATCGATCGCCGGCGCCTGTTGGCTTATGGAACCGCCGGCGGGATGGCGGCGCTTGGCGGCAACGCCTGGGCCAGAGCGGGGGCCAAGGCAGAGGCCAAAGCAGTGGGCAGCGCAGGGGCCACGCCGGATGACCGGCTGCCCGACGGCACAGTCTTCGCGCGCTGGGAGCAGCCGCTCAGCTTCTCGAAGACCTATTATGTCGACAACACCTCGACCGCCGCCGACGATGACGGACCGGGCGACCAGGCGCGGCCCTTCCGCACCATAAACCGTGCGGCGCAGGTGCTTCAGCCGGGTGAGCGCGTCGTTATCGCCGCCGGCACCTACCGCGAATGCGTGCGGCCGGTGCGGGGCGGCGAGGGGCCGTCCAGGATGATCAGCTACGAGGCCGCCCCGGGTGCCAAGGTCATCATCACGGGCTCGGAAATTCTGAAGGATGGCTGGCGGCAGGAGGCCGTGCCGGTGCGTTTCCGCCTGCCCGGCAGCACCGCCACGCCCGACGAAGGCAGCGTGACCACCTGGCGCTTTGATTTCGACGGCGCACTGTTTCCCGACGCCTATAACCCCTTTGCCTTGCCGAGCCTCATGGGGTCATGGTCGTGGCTGAACACGGCCACGGTCGACATGGGGCCCTATGTGCGCCGCCGGGGACTGGTCTTCGTCGACGGAAAGCCGCTGGAGCCGGTCGAGCAGCTTCGCGAATTGGCGGCGCCGGCCCTGTCTCCCGTACCGGATTTCACCAGGCCGGCCGTGCCGCAGAACGGCCTGCCCGCCCGGCGGCGCGGCGGCCCGGTCATGCAGGAGGTCGGCGGCGTGCCCGACGCGCGGGTCTGGGTCGATCCGTCGGGCACGGCCATCCAGGTTCGCCTGGCGTCGGGGACGCCAGCCGACCACGTGATAGAGGTGACGACCCGTCAGCACGCCTTTGTTCCGGCGCGCAGCGGGCTTGGCTATATCCGCGTCAAGGGCTTGACGTTTCAGCATGCTGGCAACGCCTATCCCTTCCCGCAGTACGGCATGGTCTCGCTGGCGGGTGGCGACCACTGGATACTCGAGGACAACACCCTGGAATGGGCGAACGGCCTGGGCCTGGCCATCGGCTTCGACGGCAACAGCGCGGGGGCACAGACACCCGGCGTCTCGCACGTCATCCGCGGCAACACCATCCGCTATTGCGGCGTCGGCGGCATTGGCGGCATGGGCACGACCGGCGTCCTGATCGAGGACAACCTGATTGAATGGTGCGGCTGGGCCGACGCCGAACGCGGCTGGGAAGCGGCCGGCGTCAAGTTCCACCGCGCCCGCGACATGATGTTCCGCCGCAACGTCATCCGCCACATGCGCCATGCCAACGCCGCCTGGTGGGACAGCGAAGACGCCAATTGCCGCGTCACCGGCAATGTCTTCGCCGATGTCCAGACCGTCAGCGCCGCCGTGCACTTCGAGATGAACCGGGAAGCCAACCAGATCGATAACAACATCATCTGGGACGTCCGCAATGCTGAGCCGGGCACGCCCGGCCAGAGGGGATGCGCCGGATCGGGGCTATTCATCAACGCCACGGACAAGCTGATCGTGGCGAACAACCTGATCGGGCGTTGCGACAATTCGGGGATCTTCGCCATCCTGCGCCCGGACCGCAGGGGCAGCGGCGAGGGCCGCGACAACACTATCGCCAACAATATCTTCGCCAAATGTGGTACCTCGGCCGTGGTCTTTCTCGACCGGCAGAACAGGTCGGACGGCAATGTCTTTGCCGACATGCCGGCGCGGTTCCTGGGCTATTTCGAGGGTGATGCGAAAACCTATCTGGATCTAGAGGCGTGGCGCTCAGCCTATGGCTGGGACAGGACGTCGGCTGCGGCAACGATGCAAGTCGCGTTCGACGCCGATACGCTGCGCCTGACCCTGTCCGGCGCCCGGGGCTTGCCCAAGGCGGCTTCGGTCAAAGGCATCCAGGGCGATCTGCTGGGTGCGCCGGCCGGGAAGACGCGGGTCGCGGGACCGCTGATTAATCCATCGGCGAAGGACGTCTGGATGGTCGACCCGCGACGGAAGACCGGCGTTTAGCGGTGTAGCTCTGGCGGAGGTCAGCATACGCGCCCCAAGGTCCATAAGCACCGCAAGGGTACGCCAAGAGCAGGAAATTGACCACGAACGACACGAACGGACACGAACATCGTGCTTCTGCGTCGAAGGCAATTGTTTGCCTACAGGCTGAGCGATATCGCAAAGCGCATTCAGCTGCGCCCGGCAGCTTTCGACAGGGGAGGACGGCTAAACGTAGGTTCGTGGTTCGTGGTTAAACCATCTTTGTTCTGCTTCATCCCATTAGCGGAAATAGAATTACATCGGTTACGCTGTCGATATCACTCTCCGAACCAAAAGCATGCGCCTTCGTTGATGCGTTCTTTTGACTCGCATCCCCCGCAGCGGATCACATCGGCCTAAAACGCCCCTGGAAGGCAGCGCTTACTGGCACGGTCTCGGCGCAACCATCTAAGTTTACTCTGAACCGGCCGTCGTCATCGCGACGCACGGTCCGTATAGCCGACACCCGGACTATTGCGCTGCGGTGAACCTGCCAGAAAACCTCTGGATCGAGTTGCCCAATTAGCTCTTTCAGCGGCGTGCGGATATGGGCCGAACCCGAAGCGGTCAGCACGCAGGTATATTTATCCTCGGAACGGAAGGCCAGTACGTCATCGACAGATATCATGCGAATGGCGTCGCCAGCACCTGCAGCTATCCAGCTCATCCACCGTACGGGTTGGGTAAGCCGTGTCCGTAAGACCTCCAGCAACGCGGCTGTGTCCGCCGGTTGACGGTCATCGATACGCTTTTTAAGGCGGGTGACCGTGGCAATTAGCCGCTCGCGCCGCATAGGTTTCAACAGATAGTCAACGGCACCCTCCTCAAACGCTCGCACTGCGAACTCGTCATAGGCTGTCACGAAGACAACATGCGCATTTCCTGCAATGCGCGCGACCTCAAGCCCACTCATGCCAGGCATCCGGATATCCAGAAAGACGATGTCGGGGCGCAAGTCCTGGATGGCCTCGATAGCCGCCAGCCCGTCGGCACATTCGGCAACTATGACGAGGTCCGGCCACAACTCCGCCAGCAGGTCTTTCATTTCCCGGCGCTGGACGCCTTCGTCCTCAGCAATTACGGCAGTTATGCTCATGGCGCCGGCATTTCAATCACGGCGCATGTACCGCCGCCTTCGCGTCCGCCAATTCGCAGTGACGCCGTCTCGCCGAACATATTTCTCAACTGCGCCCTTATATTCGCCAAGCCAAGACCATCGCTGGGTCCAGGCACCAGACCCGCACCATCATCTTCTACCGCCACGGTAAGCTGCCCATCGTGCACGTCAGCATGGATTCTGATGTTCCCCTGTCCAGGTTTTGGCTCGATACCGTGCTTAACGGCATTTTCGACCAGCGAGATCAGAATCAGCGACGGAAAGGGCAAGGCTCGTACGTCGGCATCGACCGCTATCACTATACCGAGGCGATCCGCCATGCGCACATTCATCAATTCGAGGTAGCGTCGGCACAGGTCGATCTGGTGGCCAAGTGTGGTTTGCGTTCGTCCGTCATCGCGGAAGCTCGGAAGCGTCGCGCGCAGATAATCGGCAAGTGCATCGATAGTTGCTGCAGCGCGTTGCGGATCTGTCGCCACCAAAGAACGCACCGACGCCAGGGTGTTGAACAAAAAGTGCGGCTCGACTTGGGCCTGGAGCACGGCCAGGCGCAGATCAGCCGCGTCGCGCTCGGACTTGAGGGTGCCGACCTGTGTCTGTGCCGCGTGCGCGGCCAGCCTCCGCCGCTCACTCAGGTATTGGAACAGCGCAAAGCCACCACCCACTGCCACAAACACCAGCGTGCTTCCATCCAGGGTAAAGCGAAGGGCATGCGACACGACTGAAAAAAACCACGGAACTTGCGTTGCCGCCATGTGCTGATCGCCAAGGGGCGCCATGAGGCGGTTGTGATAATCATTCACCCAAAGTTCGGCCGTTTTTGCAACAGCGAGTCCGGCCAACAGGGCGGCCACAACCAGCATCCGCTCCCAACGCAAAGGGAGGCCAATATAGCGTATGCCGGTAGCCAGCAGAGGCCCGGCGCTGACCATGACCAGGCCGCCCAAACAGGCGATCGCGGCCAATGACGGCCAGTCGCTCAGAGCATTCATTCCAAAGGCATGCCAGGAGGCGTAGCCGGCGCCATAGATCACGGCGACTGGCCAGAACAGCCAGCCACGGCGCAACCACCAAGGCCAACTGAAGGCCGGGTACATGTCGTGGCGCCGCCACCATCCCCATGCTTCCGGTCGGGCATCGGGTAGCGGTCGGTTCAGTTTGCTTGCGCGAGTCATGGTTCATCCTAGCGGGTTCCGGCAGCGATCGCACCCTGTCTCGTCGGTTGTATGCCCTCTTCATCCTATCGAATGCCGGTTTGGTCGCACACGCCATTCACAGGCCCGCGTGACACCTATGCTTTGCAAGCTTCAATTACAAAAAGGATCGGCCATGCAACCTGAAACCCGCCGACGTTTATTGGTCAATTCGATGGCCGCCGGCCTTGGCACGTGGGCATTTCCTACGTTGGCCGCACCAAGGCAATACATCTGCCCGCCATGCGGTTGCACTGCCGACGGCCGGCGATTCGGCCAGGCGGGAGTTTGTCCGGCATGCGGCATGAAGCTCGTTCTGACAACCAATGCCACCGCGTCGATATTCGAGCCCCGGGTGCTGGACCCCGGCGCCGGCCAGTTTGAAATGGCGGCGGGTCCGGCGCGTATCGGGGCGAGGCTGACGGTTCACTATTACCGGCCTCAGAGCTTCACATCGGACTCGCCCGTACTGATCGTCCTGGCGGGTGCCGGGCGCAATGCCGGCACCTATCGCGATGCTTGGATCGCTGAAGCTGACCGCGCGGGTGTCCTCATTGCAGCGCCGTCCTACCCAGAGGATAGCTATGACATCGCCAGCTATCAAATGGGCGGGGTGATCAGGGATCTCATCATCGACAACATGCCGTCCGGTGCCGCAGGTTATGCGGCGCACGTTCATTTGCGCGATGAGGATATCCGTTTTGCGGTCAACTCGGATCCGAGCCGGTGGATATTCGAGGATTTCGATCGCCTGTTCCATCTGCTGGTCGCGCAGACGGGCTCACGCCGGACCCATTATGACCTGTTTGGCCATTCGGCCGGTGGCCAGATCGCACACCGTCACGTCCTGTTTCATCCGCACTCGCACGCAGACCGCGTCGTGGCAGCCAATGCGGGCTTATACACCTTACCGGATATTGGGACCCCGCCGTTACTGGGTATGGCTGGAACCGGCGTAACGACGGATGGGCTTCGTGAAGCTTTAGAACAGAATCTGATCATTCTGGCCGGAGAAAATGACACGAACCAGTACAATGGCGGCAGCCTTTTGCACACACCGCTCATCGACGCGACGGGCATCGATCGCATGGAACGGGCGAGGCATTTCTACAAATACGCGGGTATTGCAGCGCAAGCCCTACAGGCCGAATTCGCGTGGTCATTCAGTGTGGTGGCCAATACAGGTCACGATTTTCGAGCTATGACTGCCGCCGCCGCGAAGATGCTCTATCCGGCTTAGATACGCCACTGACGTTCGAAGGCACCGTTGCCGGCCGCCTTGCGCCAGATGCGGAAGTGGCTTCGAGACGAAACGCATGTGCTTGATTGCCTCGATAGCAGATATTTTCAGGTCGCCTGGACTCGGAGGATCGTTAAGTCATCCCATCCGGACTTCTGCGCCTCATATGGCTCTGGATCGGTAACGATCCCACGCCGCTTCCAGCCAACCCTTTTTCAGAGCCACAACCAGGACTGCCAATTCCAGAGGCCACGCTGCGCAGGAAACGCAGCCAAACACCAATGCCGGGATTAAACCGATTGTTCCGCCAACCACGACGCCCTTCTCCATGATCGCCAGAGCCCAGGCAAAAAGAAAGGCGCTTATGCCAGCTATTAAGCCCAGTGCGAGGTAGGTAAGCAGAAAGAACCCTTCTAAATCGTCTGCGACTGACGCAATTGATCCGAGAAGGCCGCACCCGACAATGGCCGCGACAAGATACCAGAAAGTCCGACCGCCCCTTTCCCCGCCTTGCGGCCCAGGCCAAGCCAAACGCACAGATTTAAGCAGTCCATCGAAGGCGTTCATTGCAGCACCTTAGTTGATTTGTCGTCCCTTATAGGGCTAGCACAACTTATGGCGAAATGTAGCAAGCTTTCTTGATCCGCCGCCGCCGTCACACTGCTGCGGCCAATGGCATCCAGGGCGACCTGCTGGGCACGCCGGCCGGGAAGACGCGGCGCGCGGGCTCACTGGCCAATCCATCGGCGAAGGACGTCTGGATGGTCGATCCGCGACGGAAGGCAAGTGTTTAAGAGGCGTCAGCCGCTCCCGGTAATGCTTTACACTATCAAGTCGCGATGCGGCTCAGAACGGGTTGCATACCGGGTAGGCCATTTTCAGGACGTTATCGGCCGTGATCGCAAAGACGATAAAGGCGGCCGCCGATAGGCTCAACCCTAGCAAGGTTCGGTTTCGGAAGGCGAACCTGATGGCGAAGAACAGCCATGCCATCATTGCGGCGAACAGTGCCGCATACAGCGTTTCAGGCATTTCCTGGACAAATCCCAGTTTGTCCCAGGCCGGGTCAAGGTACCTTCCGATCAGACACACAAAGGTCATTCCGACGGATGCCAGAAAGCCCGTCGCGATAAGGACAATCCCTTTGACAATTACCCAGATCGGCGCATGGTTCTGTTTTATGGTATCGTTGGGCGACATCGATGTTAGGTGTCCTTAGGGTGAAGTTGGCTAGCAGGGTGACATCATGACTGCGAAGATGATTGTCCGTGTCGTGAGACCCCGTTTTCGCTCAGTCATGTATGTATGCTTTGTCCTTTCGCGGCAATCAGGGCTTCGATCTTGCGCCAGGCCCGGTTGATCTGGCCGTCGTCGAACATCCGGGGCGACTCGAAAATGCGCCCATCGGTGAGCCCGACGATGAGGCTGACGCAGGGCAGGCCATTGTCGCTGTCCCCACCCAGTTCGTAGATCTCGCGTTCCAAGGATTCAATCTGGCCCGGATAGACCAGGATATCAGGATCACTCTTGGCGCGGATGCGCAAATATGTGTCGCCTATGATCCATTCGTGCCGCCCTAGTGTCGCCGCGCGCACAACGAAAAATAGCCCCGATAAAGCAAAGACCGCAGGCATGAGGGCTTCCAGCGGCGAAACTGTTCCGTCAAGCATACCGGGCAGCCGAAGGTAGAGGAGCGCGGCGCCTGCCACGATCAGCGGGAGACCGCCAACGGCATTAAGCCATCTCGCCGACGCGCCCGACCTGCTGCTGATTTTCATATCGTTCCCCCCGATTGGGCAAACTTACGAGGTAGCGAGGAAAACATCAACGCCGGTCAGTCGGTCCCGGACCGCGCGGCCGCGATCCGGCTATCGTTCCACTGGAACTTCAAAGGTGCTGGCCGGCAGTTGCGCTTCGTCGAAGAGGTTGACGACCGGAAAATCAGCCCAGGCGTGCCGGACCCGCGTCACGGCCTTGCCGTCCCCCTTCAGGCGAACAATGCTGCCATCGACCGTGCCGTTGGCATAGCGGCAGGTGCCAGGTTCAGCACCGCAGAGCTCAAATCCGATCGCGTTCGCGCTGCTGCGCGTGCGCAGGCTGCCGGTCACGTCGGCAAAGGTCAGAACGACCTCATCGCCGGTAGCGGTTGCCGAGGCGATCCTGGGACCGCTTGCCGGTTGTTTGACGCCGTAGGCGAGGGCGCCCATTGCCCTTGCCATGCGCCGGCCGACCTCATGCTTTTCGCCAGGGTGGATGTCCACCGGATCGCCAAGATCGATCGTCGAGACAATGGCGGAATGGCCATCCGCTTCGGCCATGCGGCGCTGATCGTTGCGCACATTCGCCCAGCCGCTTTCGCGCGGCGCGACGGCCGGGGTGCCATAGGCCGACAACTGGACGATCACGAAGGGGAGGGCGGGCTGTCCGAACTGGCGGCGCCAATCCGTAGCCATGGCGCTGAGCCGGCCGTCATAGCCGGGAAAGTCGGTGTCGGATTCGCCCTGGTACCAGGCAACGCCTTTCAGCCCGAATGGCCCGAAGGGCGCAATCATGGCGTTATAGGCGGTTCCGGCGCCGCCCATGTCCGCCCAAGGCGTATGGGGCGGGTTTTTCGGCGTCGTTGTTGCCTTGGAATAAAGCCAGCCGTCGGCCAGCGCTTCGGATCGTCCGCCGGTAAAGTCCAGTTTCAGCGCATTTGCCGGCCCGCGCATTCCGCCGTCGGCATAGGTGTTGTTGATATTGACGATGATGACGTTCTTGCCGGGTTTCAGAAGCCCCTTGGGGACCGCGAAGGACTTCATGGGGCCCGGATCGCCGGCGGTTCCCAGGGCCTGGCCGTTGATCCAGGCCATGCCGAGATCATCGAGCCCGCCGAGATGCAGCACGGCCGCGTCCTTGGCGTCCTTGGCGCTGACCTCTATGTCTCTGCGGAACCAGACCATGCCGACATAGCCGGCGAGTTCGGGATCGCCCCATTTCTGCCAGACCGTGATGGCCGGGACCGGCTTCCAGGCGCGTTTGCCCGAAGGTTGCCAGGGTTCGGCGCCTGCCGCATCGCCGGTGCTCTTGCGCCACCAGCTTTCCCAGATCTTGTTGGCGGCGCGTTCGGCGGCGGGACGATCGCTCCCATAAAGCTCCAGGAGTTCGGAGCGCGCACTCAGCCCAACGGCGGAGAGGGCGCCTTTCCCCATCCAGGGGCTGATCTGCGTGCCGCCCCAACTGCTGCTGATGGCGCCGATCGGCACGCCCTGGCTCTTGCGTAGCGTCTTGACCATGTAATAGCAGCTGGCGGAGAAATCGGACACGGTCTGGGGGCTTGCGACCTGCCACGAGACAGGACGCGGGAAAACGTCGCTGGGGCTATAGGCCACGGCTTTTTCGACGGTCATCAGGCGAAGGTCGGGATCCGCCGCCGAAAAGGCCTGGCCAAAGGCGTCCTGGGCGCCCTTGACCGGCATTTCCATGTTCGACTGACCGGAACACAGGAAGACGTCGCCGACACGCACATTATTGGCGGCGGACTGACCGGAGGCGCTTTCAACCGACAGGGCGATGGGGCCTGTTGTGTCAACCGGTGCGAACCTTGCCACGAACCGTCCGCGACTGTCGCTTAGGGCCGTGGTGCTTTGGCTGCCAAGCCTGACCGTCACCGTCTCGTTCGGCGCGGCCGTGCCGGTAATCGCTACCGGCTGGCCCCGTTGGATGACCGAATTGTCGCCATAGAGCGCGTCGAATTGCGGTTGCGCCGTGGCCGCGCCCGCCAGGCCGACAATGCAGGACGCCAGCCCAAAAGCCGTCAGTTTTCCCATGATGTGTCTCCCCATGCTTTTTATGTCGACCGCCCGCCAGCATACTTGCGACACAGTCCTTGGTACCGGTAACAATCTATATGAATTGGCACGGCTTTATGGCGTCTGACAAGACCAGGGCAGAAAAATTTCCCGGGACGACAGGTGCCGGCCCGTCCGATAAATTCGCGCACCTTAGTGACAGAAAGCAGAATTCCGCGATTGACGGAAATAGTCTGATGTAATAGCTTTGTTACCGGTAACATTATGGCGTGGATATTTGCGTCCCGACAAACGGGCAGGGTGCCTTTTCGTCCTGTCCGCTGAAGTTCAAGCCGCGTCATTTTACCCAAACCTGAGATGAAAGCGCCGCGAAACAACGACGGCGTCAATGGGAGATATCAATGAAATACCTGCTTACCGCCGCAGCCGTTGCATGCCTGGTCGCAGGGCCTGTCGCGGCACAGACCACGGCAACGCCAATTGCCGAAGACTTCAAGCCGTCATCGCTGAACCAGCCGGGGCAGCAATACCCCCAGGTCAATTCGCAGGGCTATGCGCGCTTCCGCGTCGTCGCGCCCGACGCCCAAAACGTCAAGGCCAGCCTGGGCCTGGGCGGGCGCGGCGGCACCGTCCTGACCAAGGGCGCCGACGGCGTGTGGACCGGAACGTCCGAAGGTCCGCTCGATGAAGGCTTTCACTACTATCACCTGACCGTCGACGGCGGCACCTTCAACGATCCGGGCGCGCTCAACTTCTATGGCTCGACGCGCTGGGAAAGCGGGATCGAAATCCCGGCGCACGATGCCGACTTTTATGCGCTCAAGGACGTGCCGCACGGCCGCGTGTCGCAGATCCTGTTTTCTTCGCCCAGCACGGGCACGCAACGCCGCGCCTTCGTCTATACGCCGCCGGAATACGACAAAAACCCCAAGGCCCGTTACCCGGTCCTGTACCTTCAGCACGGCTGGGGCGAGGACGAAACCGCCTGGTCCAACCAGGGCCACGCCAACCTGATCATGGACAACCTGATCGCCGCCGGCAAGACGCGGCCCTTTATCATCGTCATGACCTACGGCATGACCAACGATGTCCGGCCGGGCGGCCTGGGCTCGTTCGACATCAAGCCGTTCCAGACCGTCCTGGTCAACGAACTGATCCCCTATGTCGACAGCCACTTCCGCACCCTGTC
>CBFGPQ010000123.1:0-10846 GCA_965650705.1 uncultured Asticcacaulis sp.
AAGATCGTCGACTGGTACATGGACGGCAAGATCGAGATCGATCCGATGATCACCCATACCTTCGCTCTGGAAGACATTAACAAGGCGTTTGACCTGATGCATGCGGGTGAAAGCATTCGCAGCGTGGTGGTGTTCTAATGCAGGCGGCATGGCAGGTATTGTTTCTAATTCTTACCGTGCCTGCCGTTGGATCCGCCATGACCCGGTTCGAGCTTTCGGCAACCGCCGAAGGAGAGGGGTTTGTCGTAAAGCTGCCGCAGAACGCCACTCTTACGCATACGCCGACACAAATTGATTTTGAAGTTTATCAAGTGAAGGTCGAAGACCGGAACCTGGTTGGCATATATGTTGGTAATCATCCTTCCTTCGCAACGGACGGCAATCCAAACCCAGCTTCGCGAAAATTGGATGGAAAGGTAGAGTATGCTTGGCAGACGCGCTGTAGATGGCCTAATCGGTTGCACGTATTTGTTTACGGCGCCGTGGTTTCCGAAGATATCGACCTGGCAAACGCCATAGCGGCATCCGTGCGTCCGGGGAAATGCCCGTCCGAATAGGGTTTTACCGAAAACTTGCGGGTTTCCCGTTGATTTCCGCTGACATTCCTGCGCCTTGCCGTGTAAGCGTTTCAGGCGCATTCCAAGGAGGGCCGGCCATGTCCGATATCGAGATCACCGAACAGCACCGTACCCACGGGGGCACCCTCTATTTCGTCAGCCACACAAGTACGGCCGTGACCGGCCAGATGGCCTTCACCATCTTCGTGCCTGACGCTCAGGGAAAGCTGCCCGCTCTTTACTGGTTGTCGGGCCTGACCTGCACGGCCAACAACTTCACCGAAAAATCCGGCGCTTACCGCAAGGCGGCCGAGCTTGGCCTGATTGTCGTGGCGCCAGACACCAGCCCGCGTGGCTCCACCCTGCCCAACGACCCGGCGGGCGACCTGGGCCAGGGCGCGGGCTTCTATGTCGATGCCACGCAAGGCCCTTGGAAGAACAACTTCCAGATGGAAACCTATGTGACGCGCGACCTGATCGAGGCGGTCGAGGCCAATTTCCCGGCCGATCCGGTGCGCCGGGGCATTTCCGGCCATTCGATGGGCGGCCATGGCGCACTGACCATCGCGCTGAACCACGCACATCTTTTCCATTCAGTCTCGGCCTTCGCGCCGATCAGTTCGGCCATGCGCGCACCGTGGGGTGAGAAGGCGCTGACCGCCTATATGGGCAGCGATCGCATTGCCTGGGAGCGCTACGACGCAGCGCTGCTGATCGCGGAAGGCAAGGGCAAGGCCTATGACACCATCCTCATCGACCAGGGCCAGGCCGATCCGTTCATCGATAGTCAGTTGATGCCGCACCTGCTTGAACAGGCCGCCGCCGCGTCGGGGCAGAACCTGACGCTGCGCTATCAGCCCGGCTACGACCATTCCTACTATTTCATCCAGAGCTTTATCGGTGACCACCTGACCTTCCATGTCGAACGGCTGAAGGCGGTCGTCGCGGAGGAGGTGACGGCATGAAATCGTTGCTCGTCGCCGGGCTCCTGGCCCTGACGCCGGGCGCCGCTTTTGCCGAAGACGCGGCACTGCCGGTCTGTTCGACGGCATTAAACTCTGCCTTGCCCGAAGCATGGAAAAGCTGGGCGGTTCCTGAAGCCGTGCCGGCCGCGGCAACGCCGGCGACGCAGAGCGAAATTCTGATCGGCCAAGCCTATACGGCCCCGCTTAAAGCTACCGCCTCAGTCAGTTATGCGGTTCAGCCGAAAAAGGTAACCGAAGGGACGTTCGGTGGGCTGTTCATGCTGACTGTCGAAAAGGCTGGCATTTATACGATCGGCCTTGACCAGGCGGGCTGGATCGACGTCGTCCGAGACGGTAAGGTGATCAAGTCTTCTGGTCAGGGGCTTAGCCCGGACTGCTCGACGATCCGCAAGATGGTCGACTTCAAGCTCGACCCTGGACACTATACGGTCCAGATTTCCAATGCGCCCAAGGAGACTGCCGTCATCGCAGTGGTGCCAAAATAACGTGAAACCCTTGTTTCACGCAGTTGTGAAAAGGGATCGCATGCGATTCCGTTAACCTGTGCTTTCCTGACGCCGTGCGCGTCGCTTCGGACACCTTTAATGCTCCTCCTCGCCTGCGCTGTCGTGCTCGCGCTTATCGTCCTCAATGGCATCTTCGCCATGTCGGAACTTGCGGTCGTTTCTTCCCGCCGCGCCAAACTTCAAACCCGCGCCGACAAGGGCGACAAGGGCGCCGAAAAGGCGCTGCGACTGGCCGAGGAGCCGACGCGCTTTCTATCAGCCGTCCAGGTCGGCATTACGCTGATCGGCATCCTGGCCGGCGCCTACGGCCAGGCGACGATCGCCGGCGAGCTGGAAAAGATCATCCTGACCTTTGCGCCGATCGGGGAGGATACTGCCGAAGCCATTTCGACCGGTGTGGTCGTCGTGCTCCTGACCTATCTGTCGCTGATCGTTGGCGAGCTGGTGCCCAAACGCCTGGCTATGCTGTTCCCTGAGACGATTGCCGGCGCCGTTGCGCGGCCCCTGTCCTTCATGGCCCTTCTCTTGACGCCGTTCGTGACGCTGCTGACCGGCTCGACCAGCCTGGTGCTTAAGATTCTGGGCATCCGCGACAAGAAGGGCGACGCCATCACCAAGGAAGAGGTCGAAAGCGCTTTGGCCGAAGGTACCAGCGCCGGCGTTTTCGCGCCGGCAGAGCAGGCGATGATGACCGAGGTCCTGCGCCTGACCGACCGCCAGGTCCGCACGGCCATGACGCCGCGCCCGGATGTCTACTGGGTGTCGCTCGACGATACGGAAGGCACGGTCCGCGACGAGATCCGCAACTGTCCCTATTCGCGCCTGGTCGTGGTGCGGGGCAACGATCTGGAAACGCCGGTCGGCATCCTGCACAAGCGCGATGTCGCTGACGCCGTTCTTGAAGGGAGAGACCTGGACCTTGAGGCCATGACCCAGGAACCGATCTATATCCCGGAAACGACCTCGCTACTTCAGGCGCTGGAAACCTTCAAGTCGTCCAAGATCCATATGGCCTTCGTCGTCAACGAGTTCGGTGGCATCGAAGGCGTGCTGACGCCGACGGACCTGCTGGAAATGATCGCCGGCGATTTCAACGAGGAACACGACGACGACGACCCGATGATCCTTCAGCGCGATGACGGCTCGTATCTGATCGATGGGCGCACGGATCTGTTCGAACTGGGCGAAACCATCGGGGATCATTTCGAAACCGCCAATGGCTATCACACCGTCGCCGGTCTGGTACTCCATCGCCTGGGCCATATCCCAAAGGCGGGCGAGAAGGTGCGCCTGGGCCACTTCGACGTCGAAATCGTCGACATGGACGAACGGCGCATCGACAAGCTTTTGTTCACGCGGCGCGTTGAAAAACCTAAGGAAGCCGTGTTCGACAACGGTTGACTCGGCCGGGACTTTCCGCCATAAGCCGCGCTTCCTCTCATCCAGAGGTATTACGGGCCGTTCCGGGCTGCCGTTGCAATCGCAATCCCTTGAGGGGTTGCCAGCCGGAATAGATGATTAAGGTACGACATGTCCAAGCGCCACAGCGCCAAGTACAAGCTCGACCGCGCCATGGGTGAAAACCTGTGGGGCCGTCCCAAGTCCCCTGTCAACAAGCGTTCGTATGGCCCCGGCCAGCACGGCCAGCGCCGCAAGTCCAAGGTTTCGGACTTCGGTCTGCAACTGAAGGCCAAGCAAAAGCTGAAGGGCTACTACGGCAACATCACCGAAAAGCAGTTCCTGCGCACCTACGAAGAGGCCGATCGCCGCAAGGGTAACACCTCGGAAAACCTGGTCGCCCTGCTGGAATCGCGTCTGGACGCCGTTGTCTACCGCTCGAAGTTCGTGCCGACCGTGTGGGCGGCCCGTCAGTTCGTGAACCACGGCCACGTCCTGGTGAACGGCAAGCGCGTCAACATTCCTTCGTACCGCGTCAAGGCTGATGACGTCATCGAAGTCCGCGAGCGTTCGCGCAACATGGCCCTGGTCCTGGAAGCCCTGCAGTCGCCGGAACGCGACGTGCCGGACTACATCGAACTGGACGCCAAGGGCATGAAGGCGCGCTTCGTCCGCGCGCCGGAACTGGCCGAAGTGCCGTACCCGGTGAAGATGGAACCGAACCTGATCGTCGAATACTACTCGTCGTGATGCTCTGACGGGCTGCAAACGCCCGTCTTTCTGCGATCCGATGCTCATGTACTCAAGTACATTCCGCTTCGGGTCTCGAAAGCCAGACATTTTCGCCGCGTCATAGCAACACGAGCTACGATGAATAGTGAAACCCCGGAAGCCAGGCTTCCGGGGTTTTGTTATTCGAGATGGCGCATGGCTTCGTGAGTAGGGCGGCCGGCCTTGATGGCGTCGATGGTTTTCTGGAACCGTTCCGCCTGCGCCCGGTCATGCGGGTTGCTGACAAACGGAGTTAACAATGCCACAGCGTCGTCGCGTTTGCCGTTGCTGAGGCTGGCGAAGGCGGCGAAGACCGCATAGTCCGGAACTCCGGGCGCCAGAACATGGGCGCCCTTTGCGGCGTTCAGGGCATTTTGATCCGGAAAGCCCGGTTGGTTCTCAAAACTACGCGCGAGATAATAGAGGTTGGGCGAATTGAGTTTGTTGATGTCATAGGCCGCCAGGAAAAAGCCCCGGGCAGCATCTATCAGGTCGTTGCGATCTTGCCCCTTCGCGCTCTGGGCCATGCGGTAATAGGTCCGGCCCATAAGATAATTCACTTCCGCGTTTTCTGGATGGGCGTCGATCAAGGGTACGATTTCGGCCTCGGCATCCGCCACCTTACCGTACAGCAGATGCGCGCGTACCAGCGCCAGGCGATAGTCGATATTGGCGCTCAATTGGGTTTTCTTGGCGACCAGTTGAGCCAGCACGGCCTTGCCCTGTTCTGGCGGCATGCAGGTCGTCAGAAGCGAACGCTGAAGCATGTAGCTGTCGGTTTCCGGCGGCAACGTCGTCGTCCGGATATTCCCGTCGGCGTATTCGGGTACCGGCACCGTCAGATAGAATATCTTGTCGCGATAACGCTTGAGGATCCCCGCCAGGTCCCGAACCTTAATTCCGGTGTGGGTTTCGAAGCTTGCCACCGGATCGGCACCCTTGCCGACATCTGCAAAGTAGGCATTGAGTGATTTCGCGCGTGTGGAATCGCTCAGCATGTAATGGGTCAGTAGCCACGATTGCGCGTAGAAGCTGGAAACTTCCCACTCGTCATTGCTACGGTCGCCGGCAAAACCGAACGTTGGTTTCAGGATTTTTTCAAAGCTGATCCACCGATCTTCCGCCAGGGTCCATGTCCGCATCGTTGACGGCTCCCCGACCGTGATCTTGCCTTTATCGGGGTAGGCGGTCGCCAGGAAGTCCGCGAATCCTTCGACGTACCACGCCGGATAATAGGACTTGGCGTGCTGGAACATGATGTAGTGGCTGTACTCGTGGAACAGGGTCACAAGGCTCGGGTCCTGGTCGCCAAGCATTTCGCCGTTCTGCAATGCGCTATAGGCGCTAAGGCCTTCGCCGCATGAAAAATACACGCCGGCGACGTGTTTCGAGAAGGTTGGACGAACCTGCAACATATGGTCGGGATTATCCAACAGCACAATGTCGAACTTCACCCTGGAGGCTGTATCAGGGCTCCCCAGCAAAAGGCTGGTCAGACGCCGAAAGACCTCCAGGTCCTTAACATAGGCCCGCGTTGTCTTCTCGGAGGCGTTACTGTAGATGACGAAATTGTCGGATTCCGCCTTAAGCCATTTATCGGCAGCAACCGCCGGAATTGCAATTGCGGACAAGCAAAAGGCCAGCGCGCACGCGCCGGCCGTATAATAACGTCTTAATGTGGGTTTCATCCCGTTTTCCCCCTGCCACTGATGCGAGCATATGACAACTCGCATCGTGAGTGAAGAGAGAAGAACAGGGCAATCAGGCGGGCAGCAAACCCTTTTCGTCGAGCGCCGTCTTCAGTTCGCCTGATTGGAACATCTCACGGACGATGTCGCAGCCGCCGATGAATTCGCTCTTGAGGTAGAGTTGCGGGATGGTTGGCCAGTCGCTGTAGATCTTGATGCCTTCGCGCAGACCTTCGTCCTGCAGGACATCGACGCCGACATATTCGACGCCCAGATGGTCCAGGATCTGAACGACCGTGCTTGAAAAGCCGCACCGCGGCTGTTCGGGCGTACCCTTCATGAACAGGACCACGTCGTGATCCTTTACGGTTTTGTCGATAAAGTCGTGAACTTCGCTGCTCATCGCCGGTACTCCTGTCGAATATCCGAGCATATAGGGCAGGTGGCGAGGGAAATCCAGCCCAGCTGCCAGCTCAGTTGCGGGCGCTCTTGGGTATATGCGCCGTAAAGCGCGCCATTTCGATTTGCGCCGGGACAGAAGACGGCAGGTGCCGTTCGGGCACAGCGGCCAGGGTTTCCAGCTTTTCCGGTGTTTCGGGCTCGATCAGGATGCAGGACAGCGATGGCAGGGACAGGGCGTAGCCCAGGCACAGCTCCTCGGGCGTCCAGTCAGGCGTCTGGTGCAGGAAGGCGTGGGTGCCGGCGCCGGCCAATGGATTGGCGGGCTTGCCACCAAAGAAGCCGCGGCGCGCTGGCTTGGGCACGACATCGGACTCCTTGCGGTATATTTCCGGAAAGAAGTCGCAACCGATGACGCACAGGTCGTGACGAATGGCGAAATCGATCTCGTGGCGCTTTTCCCAGGTCGAATCGATATCGAAGCTTGTCTGGATAACGTTGAATGCCCCGCTTTCCACCAGCGGCCTGATTTCACCGACTTCGGCGGTGGCCCCCAGGTTACGGACCATGCGCGCCCGTTTCAGGTCCTTCAGGAACCGGAGACTATCCCCCGGCATGAAGCCGACGCCGGGTTGCACGAACGTCAGTAGGTCGAGCCAGTCAAACCCTGAGTCCTTTATGGCGCCCCGTAAACTTTCTTTCAGACCCGGCATGGTGTAGCCGGCGATATCTCCCGGCGCGCCCGGCGCGTCAGGCGTCAGGCTGATGAACAGCAGTTTGCGGTCGACCAGCGAGAAGATGGCGGCCATACGGCGCAGGAATTCCAGGTCCAGGCCATCGAAATGATAAATATTGATGCCGTTTTCAAGCGCGCCCATGATCAGCTTCTCGGCCAAGCCTAAGTTGCGGGCGAGCTTAGCTGCCGACAGCCTCAGTCCCAGGGCCGACAGGGCGATTCCGGAATGTCCAAACGGGCGGTAACGCATAAGATCAGATGGCCCGACTTGCGTTAAAAGCGCATTAAGAATGATCTTCGCGCTCATCGAATTTTAACGGTGAAGCTTGAGTTTGTTACCCGAACTGGAGCTTTCATGGCTTACGACATGCAGCAAAACGATCACGCGCGGCTCGATACGCTGTATGACCGCCTGTTTCCGCTTATGCGCTCGATCACCGGCGAGGGGATCGAGCAATCGCTGCGCATCATGGCTGAGGCCATGCCGCTCGACATCTTCGGCGTTGCGTCAGGCACGAAGGTCTTTGACTGGGAGACGCCGCCGCAATGGAACTGCCGCTCGGCCTGCCTGACCGGGCCGGACGGCGAGGTGATCTGCGATATCGGCCAATCCAACCTGCACGTCGTAAACTATTCCGAGGGCGTCGACCGCGAATTGAGCCTGGACGAGCTTCAGCCGCATTTGCACAGCCTGCCGCACCTGCCGGACGCCGTGCCCTATGTCACGAGCTATTATAACCGCACCTGGGGCTTCTGCCTGAGCCACAAGCAACGCCTGGCATTGAAGCCGGGTAAATATCGCGTCCAAATCGACGCCGATTTCAGCGCCGGACGGGTGCCCTTGGCCCATACCTTTCTCGATGGCGACAGCGAGCGCGAAATCCTGATCTCAAGCTATCTTTGTCATCCATCGCTGGCCAATAATGAACTGAGCGGGCCGCTTGTGCTGCTGGGCCTCTATCATCGCCTGAAGGCCTGGCCACGCCGTCGTCACCGTTTTCGCTTCGTGCTCAATCCGGAAACCATCGGAAGCCTGTGTTACCTGCACCTGCACGGCGAAGAGCTGATGGCGCGCATGGACGCTGGCCTGGTCCTGACCTGCCTGGGCGGCCCGGGCAGCCTGACCTATAAGGCCAGTCGCCGTGAGACGGCTGTGGTCGATCGCCTGGCCCGGCACTGGCAGGAGCGGGGAGAGGCCTTACGCTTAAGGCCTTTTACGCCGGTCAGCGGATCGGATGAGCGGCAATACTGCTCGCCCGGATTTAACCTGCCCGTCGGCCAGTTCGCCCGTTGTGCCTATGGCGACTATGACGGCTATCACAACTCGCTCGATAGCAAGGATTTCATGACCATCGAAGCTTTGGTCCAAAGTGTCGATGAGATCGAAGTCTTTTTGAAGCAACTGGATTGGGTCGGACCATGGATGAACCTGTCGCCCTATGGTGAGCCGCAACTGGGGCGGCGTGGGCTCTATCCCAACATCAATTCCGCCGCGACCTGGGGCGCCAGCAGCGACGAGGTCTTCGATGGCCGCAAGATACTCGAGCGTATCCTGACGGTGCTGAACTACAGCGATGGCGCTCACGACCTGATTCATGTCGCCGACAAGGCGGGCTGTTGCGTGCACGACCTTCTGCCGGTCGTCGCACGGCTTGAAGATGGCGGGCTAATCAAGTCCGCATTGGAAACTTAGCGGCGCATCGCTCAAAAACAGGCCGGAAACAGCACATTGAATCCGCACATGAAAGTCGTCTTTTTAACGGGCTCGCATCCGCGTCATGCCTTCATGGCGTGTAGCCTGTCGGCCGCCGGCGTCCTGGTCGGCTTGGTGATCGAACAGCGCGAAAACTTCATTCCGGAGCCGCCGCTCGATATCGCGCCTGAGACGCGGACGCTTTTCCGCCGGCACTTCGCCGCGCGCGATGACGCCGAACGCCGCTTCTTCGACGGCAACGTGCTGCCGAAGACTGCGCGGCACGACGTCACCATGGATACGCTCAATACGCCGGAGACGGTGGCCTTCATCAATAGCCTCAAACCCGATCTCGTCCTGTCCTATGGCGTGCACAAGTTGACGCCCGAGACTCTCACAGGGATAGACTGTCCGCGCAAATGGAACATCCACGGAGGGCTGTCGCCATGGTATCGCGGCGTGACGACGCACTTCTGGCCGAGCTACTTCCTAGAGCCGCAGATGACGGGCATGACGGTGCATGAGACAACCGAGGCCATTGACGGCGGCGCCATCATCCACCAAAGCGTCGCCGAGCTGGTGCGTGGCGACGGCCTGCACGACCTGGCCTGCCGGGCGGTGACGGCACTGGGGCAGGAGATGCCGCAATTGATGCGTGTTGTCTCCGACCGCAATGGCAGGCCCCCGCACAAACAGGGCACGACCGGCCGTATCTGGCGCTCAGTCGACTGGCGGCCGGAACACCTGCACCTGGTTTATGAAGTCTACGCTGACCGCATCGTCGATCACTATCTCGACGGCCGTTTCGCGCATACCGAGCCAAAGCTGTTCCGGCAGTTTTAATCCGACGTTCATCGCGGGTTCAAGCGCGTAGCCGTATGTTTTGACGGCGGCCCAAGCTGCGCTATAGTTAACGGATCAAACAGGGGCGATGGAATGGACAGCAGGCTGAAAACAGGAGCGGCCATGGGTATCGGGATTGTTCTGGCGATGTCGCTGATCACTCAAGCCAATGGCCAGACCTGCGACCGCAATTACGATGCATCGCTGAAGCGAACCGTCGCATCGACTATATCGGCCGTGGCGGGCAACAACCCGTCCGCGCTTCTGAACCTGATCAGCCCGGACGGCGTGACCATCGGCGCGGAGGGCGCCTTCGTTTCGCGCGCGACCCTGGCCAGCCAGTTTGCCGCGAAGACCGGCTATTACTGCGATCTGTTTGCTTGCGGCGGCAAGGTGGGCGTCATGCGCCGCTTCTTCCGCAGCGGGCCGACGGACGCGCAACTGGACGAAACCAACCTGCGCGCCACGGTCTTCGTCAACGCGAATACGAATGACGAGCTGCAACTGAGCTTCAGCTATACGACCCGATGCAAGTGGGAAATCACCGGTATTGGAACGCTTTAGGCAGTTTACGCCTTGCCCGCCATATAGGCCGGCAGCCAGTGCTCGTTAGTCTCGCGCAGTTTGTCCAGGCTCAGGCAGAGACCGGCATAGGTCAGGTCCGAACCCGTTGCGACGCCGATAACGGCGGCCTTGACGTCGGCTTCGGCAGCTTGTGCTGTGACCAGGTGCGCGGCGGCTTCATCGACCGCGATCAGGTAGCGCGCCTGATCCTCGGCAAAGCCGAAGACGTGGTCGGCGTGATCTGTTGGGTTCTTGAGCTCAAGACCGACTTTAGATGCCAGCGCCATATCGACCGCGGCCGACAGCAGCCCGCCATCCGACAGGTCGTGGACGCCCTTGGCGACGCCCGACTTGATCAGGCGGCGCACCAGGGTGCCGTTGGCCTTTTCGCATTCCAGGTCGACCTTGGGCGGGGCGCCGTCTTCACGGCCCAGCACTTCGCGCAAATAGAGTGACGAACCCATCTCGCCCTTGGTCTCGCCGATCAGGATCAGCACCTGTCCATGGCGGACGGCATTGAAGCCGACGCGCTGATCGTAGTCCTTGAGCAAGCCGACGGCGCCGACGGTCGGCGTCGGCGGAATGGCCTGGCCGTTGGTCTCGTTGTAGAGCGAGACATTGCCCGACACGACCGGGAAGGCCAGTTCACGGCAGGCTTCGGCCATGCCGTCGATGGCGCGGACGATCTGGCCCATGATCTCGGGC
>CBFGPQ010000124.1:0-10841 GCA_965650705.1 uncultured Asticcacaulis sp.
TTCGCCGCTTTGGCGCCGGTATCAAGATCCTGACGATGACGCGCGTCGAAACCGTGAAGAAGGAGCGCCGCATCGCGGCCCAGTCGAGCCAGATGTCGAGCATGAGCTTCGACGGCGGCGTCGGCGGCTTCGTCCAGTAAATAGATTGGAATGGCTCTAAGTGGATCGCCATTCCAATCTAAATTTTGCTTTGTCGCGATATTTATCCGAAAGCCGCTTCACACTTTTCGGATATCGCTCAGAAAGTACAAGCATTCCAAACTGAAAACCCCGCCCATCGAGGCGGGGTTTTTGTTGTTGGTTTCTAGCGGCTCAGTCTATTTCGCCGCCGCCTTGACTTGGATACGCATGGCCTTCGACATGTCGAGGTAGGTGTTGGCCAGCTTTTGGATATCGGCGGCAGTCACCTTGGTCAGCTGATCGCGGCGGGAGCGGATGGCTTCGATCCGGCGCGGGTCGCGCGCCGTGCCCGGCAGGACGCGGTTCCAGTAACCATTGGTTTTCAGGTCGTTCTCCAGGCGGTCAAGCGAAGGCTTGCGCGCCCGCAGCAGTTCGTCGTCGCTGATCGGCTTAGCCTTCAGGTCGGCGACGATCTCGGCCAAGGCGTCGATGAAGGCCTGGCTGTCTTCGGGTTTCACCGAGGCCTGGGCACTCAGGTAGCCGTAGCCGGTAAAGGCATTCGACGCATAGGAGCCGGCATTAGGGCTGTAAGTCATCGCCTTGTTTTCGCGGATGACGTCGATCAGTCGCAATTGCAGGACGTTGGACAAAAGCTCAAGTCCGCGTGCCTGGTCCGTGTTGGAGAAGAAGTCGGAACTCGGCCAGGCGATGAAGGTCATGTTCTGGTCGGCGCGTCCCTGGTGCTCGAAGACCTGGGACAGGTCGGCCGTCGGGAACTTGACGATCGCGGCGTCAGCGGCAGGTTTAATGTCTGCGCGCGGTTTCAGCGTGGCGAAGGTCTTGTTGATTTCGGCCACGGCGTCGGCTTCCGAGATGTCGCCGACAATGGTGATTTCTACCGGCGCGGTCTTGAGTTGCGTGTCGATCAGCGCCTTGACCTGGTCGTTGGTGGTGGCAAGGAATTCTTCCTGCGGCGGAATGCCGAAACGCGGGTCGCCCGAGTGCAGGGCGGCATTGGCCTTAAGCTGGAAGACGCCTTCGGGGCTGGCGTTCAGCGATGTATAGTAGTTGGGCACGAAGGATTTCAGCCGTTCCCACGAATCGGCGCGGTAGGCCGAATCGGTGGCAAAGGCCATGAGAAGCTGCATCTGAGTGGCGTAGTCGGTCGGGTTGGTGCCGCCCGACAGGACGGTGGCGTCCTCGCCGATGTCGAAACCCATGCCGACGATCTTGCCGGCCAGGGTGTCCTTCAGTTCTGCGGCGGTCAGCTTGCCGAGACCGCCTTCCTGGACACCATGCGCCGAGGCTTCGAAGACCGGCGGGTTCTGCGACGGGGACAGGGCCGCCAGGCCGCCGGCGAAACGCACAGTGACGCCGATTTCGTCGTCCTTAAAGTCGGTCGTCTTGATGGTGGCCTTGACGCCGTTCGGCCAGGTCAGTTGGACCGCACCGATGTCCTTGATGTCTTCGCGCTTTGAGGGCTGAACGGCCGCGCCGAAATCGGCATAAGGCCATGGCTTGGCGGCGGTGACTTCGGCTTTCGCCAGTTGCGCGCCCTGGATTGCGGCATAGGTCGCGGTCAGGGCGGCGGCGTCGAGGTCGCCCGTCGTCTCACCGCTGCGCCACAGCAGGGGGCCGTCGCTGGCGAACAGGGGCGGCACGCCTTTGTTGATGGTGTCCAGGGTCAGGCGGGGCTTCAGCTCCTGGAAAAAGGCGTAGTCCTGGCTTGGTGAAGTAAAGACCTCACGCTCGCCGACGGCTTCGACAATGCCTTCGGCCAGGCCACGGTTGTTGCGCGTCTTTTCGCCCTGCATCGCCTGTTTGAACATGGCTTCGTAGTCGGCCAGCAGGCGGTCGAGTTCGGACTGCTCGGCGCCATAGAGCGCGAACTGACGCACCGTCGTATAGGCCTGGGTGAGGGCGGCCTTGGCCTGTCCGGGCTTGGGCGTGATGTTCAACTGGACGCTTTCGGCGGTGCGCTCGGCGCCGGCCTGGTAGACGCCGGCGGCGGCAAAGGCGGTTTCGGGCAGCTTGGCTTGGCGTTCCAGGCGGTCGTTCAGAAGCGCCAGGCGCAGCGAATCGATGAAGTCATCGGTGCTGCTGGCTTTCGTTTGATAGGTTTCGTCGGGCGCCTTGGACCAGGTGACGGAAATGCCGTCCGGCAGGCCCTTTTCCGTGTAGACGCCGCTGTTCTGCGGCTTCGTTTTGTATGTGCCGAAGTCGGTCTGGCGCAGAGCCTGCACGCCCCGGGCCTTCCAGTCGGAGAACCTGGCCTTGATCTTGGCCTCGATGGCGTCGACGTCGATATCGCCGACGACGACCAGGGTCGCCAGTTCCGGACGGTAGTAGGCGTTGTAATAGTCTTCGAAATCGGCGCGGGTGGCGCTTTTAATGATGTCGGTGCTGCCGATCGGCAGGCGTGTCGGATAGCGCTGGCCGGCATAGGCGGTTTCGGCCCATTTGATGTAGTCGCGCAGGGGCGGTGTGGCGCGGGCGCGTTCTTCGCCCAGGATCACGCCGCGTTCGCGATCAATGGCGGCCTGGTCGAGCAGCAGGTTGCCCGCGGTTTCCCGCATCAGCATCAGACCTGTGTCGATGATCTCGTCGTGAGTCTTAGGCAGGTCCAACTCGTAGACGGTTTCGCCGAAACTGGTGTGGGCATTGGTGTCCGGACCGAATTGCAGGCCGTGACGTTCCAGGATCTTGATCATCTCGCCTTCGGGAACGTTCTTCGAGCCGTTGAACGCCATGTGTTCCAGAAAGTGGGCGAGGCCCAATTGCTTGTCGCTTTCCATCAGCGAGCCGGCTTCGAAACGCAGGCGGATCGACGCCGTGCCCGGCGGCGTGGCGTTGCGCATGATCGCATAGGTCATACCGTTGCTGAGGCGGCCAAAGCGAACGGCGGGATCGGGCTTCAGGTCCGAAAAATCCTGGGCAAACGACACCGGCTTGGTTGGATCGGGCGCGACCGCCTTGGCGATGGCCGCCTCGGCCAGGGCCGTGACGGGCGTCAACGCCGTCGTGGTCAGGGCAAGAATGGCAAAGGCGGAAATCAGGACAGACTTTACCGGGGTGTCTTTGGACATCAAGGTCGCGCTCCAGGCTGCTTTGTCGCGTGTTTTCGTACAGGCGTGGTTTGGCGGACCCTCGCAGGAAATTCCGACTGAATAAAGTTAAAATTGCAGCGCGTCATCTGCTTGCACCTTGTGCTGTCGTCGTCATGACAATGAACGACTTGCGGATATAAAAATTATTTTCTTAGATAAAATTTTATATTGTTTGGCAAAATTTCAGTGGTAGCTTGGGCGGCACGCCACCGAAGAAGGTGTTTCGGCAATTAAAGTTAGCGTCAGGGCAGGGGGTGAATGATGCGCGGACTCCGGTTTTTCAAGACCGAGGAGAAGGTTACAGATCATGGGCAGGGCGAAGGCGAAGCACCTCGCTACTATCGGCCGGAACTCGATGTCCTTCGCTTCGTGGCCTTCATGTTTGTGTTTTTCACACACAGAAACGATCTTTCGCCCATCGACCCGCTGAAGCACCCCTGGCTCTATAACCTCTCCCTGATCGGGGTTTACGGCGTTCCGATCTTCTTCATGCTAAGCGCTTTTCTGATCACGGAACTGCTCCAGCGCGAGCAGCAACGTACAGGCACGATACACGTCCGCTCCTTCTATGTACGGCGCATACTCCGCATTTGGCCGTTGTACTTCCTCGTATTCTACGGGCTCGTATTGCTAAATCGCTATGTGCCGCATGTCGGGGCGGATTCACCCGACAAATGGGCGGCATTCAGTCTTTTCGCCGGGAACTGGTACATCACTTTCAAAGGCTGGATTGAATATCCAGTCAATCCGATGTGGAGCCTGTCGGTCGAAGAGCAGTTCTACATTGTCGTGCCATTTCTTGCGATGCTGGGGCGTCGGGTACTCGTGGCTTTCAACCTGGCTATCATCGCGATCAGCTATTGCGTCATTATCTACTACGCCCAGCATATTACGCCCGGCTTTAGCGGCCAATGGACGAACAGCTTCGTGCAATTCCAGTTCTTCGCAGCGGGTATGCTGCTGGCGTTAGTCTTGCGCGGTCGCGTGCCGAATTGGCCTGTGGTCGCGCGTGTTGCCGGTGTTGCCCTCGCCGTTACGCTATGGCTTGTGGCCTTTACGGTGTTTGGAATCAAGGCCGATGATCCGCGATCGACGGTGCTGCAATCCCTGGCTGGCTGGCCTTTGGTGCTCGGTGGCGCGACCTTGTTCCTGGTGAGTTTTTTGGGAGCGCCGCGACGTTTCCTGCCCAGCGTGTTCATCTATCTCGGCCGGATTTCCTATGGCCTCTATATGCTGCACGCATTCTTCTTCTTTATGGTTTTCGTTGTCTGGCGGCCGTGGTTTACGAAGGTGGCGGAGAGCGTTGGTTTGGCAAGCTGGCGAGACGTAATTGCAGCGGTTATAGCTTTCGGCCTTACGGTGGCATTGGCTTCCGTCTCATACTTTTTGGTTGAACGTCCCTTCCTCCATCTCAAACGCAGGTTCTCTTTTATACCCTCGCGCGACTAGACCGAGCGGTCGGGCGGATTTAGTCGGGACGCTGGAGGTGACGATTGGTTGCGCCTGTGCGCCGTCGCTTAGATCGGTATGATTTTAAGTGGAAAATCTTGCCAATCTAAGTTTCTGTATTGTCGTGATATTAAAGGCGAAAACCGCTTACACTTTTCGCCGGATCGCTCTAAGCCTTAGTCAAAAGGTGGAGGAGAATGATGAAGCTGTTGCGCCTGTGTACGTTTTCGCTTGTGCTTGTTCTTGCCTCCACCGCGCACACGCAGGCGCTGGCCGACAGCCGGCCTCAGAACTGGACCGCGGCCTGGTACGCCGCACCCGAACCGTCGGGAACTGAAGCAACTGTCAGCAATCTGACGCTGCGCCAGATTGTCCGCATCTCCGAAGGCGGCGAAACCCTGCGGCTTCGGCTCAGCAACGCCTATGGCAAGACGCCGCTTGTGCTCGACGACATTCGCGTGGCGCGCCGTCTTGCCGGCAGCCGCATCGATATGACGACGGACAAGGCCGTGACATTCAACGGTCGCGCCGGCGTCATCATTCCGCCGGGCGCCTATATGATGAGCGATCCGGTCGCGTTGAAAACCGAGGCAGGTTCAGACCTGGCAGTCAGCGTCTTTGTCGCTGGGACCGCGCCATTGACCACGGTCCACGATATCCAGCGCGGAGGGAGCTATTTGGGATCCGGATCGCTGGCCTCGGCGGAACAACTGCCGGAAGCCAGGAGTGATATTGGCATCGGCAATGCTTTCCCCTGGCTGTCCCAAGTCGAGGTCGTGGCGCCGAAGAATAAGGGCGTCATTGTCGCCTTCGGCGATTCGATTACAGACGGCCTGGGCATACCGACCGACAGCGGTGGTACCTGGCCCGACGTCCTGTCGGCACGCCTGCGCGCGGAAAAGATTCCGCTCAACGTCGTTAATGCCGGCATCAGCGGCAACCGCATCCTGCACCATGGGTCGTGGGTACGCTTCGGCGAGGGCGGGGTGTCGCGCTTCGACCGCGATGTCCTGATGCAGCCGAATGTGGCGGCGGTCGTCCTGCTGATCGGTATCAACGATCTGGGGCACGCTGGGGGGGCGGAAACGCCCGAATACGTATCAGCACAACAGATAACGGACGCCATGACCCAGATGGCGGAGCGTGCGCACGATCGTGGGTTACGCGTCTATGCGGCGACCTTGACGCCGTTCAAGGGGACGGTCTTCAAGGACTACTACTCCGATGAAAAGGAAGAGCGGCGGCTGGCAATCAACGCCTGGATTCGGCAGTCGGCCGTGTTCGACGGTGTCTTCGATTTCGACAAGGCTCTGGAAGACCCGGCGCGTCCCGGCTGGATGTTGCCGGCCTACGATCTTGGCGACCACTTGCATCCGAATGCGGCCGGAGCCGCTGCCATGGCCGCGTCTATTCCTCTCGAAGTGTTGAAGCGGGCCAAGCGTAGGTAGTCTCGCAAAGAAAAGACCTCATGCGGGATGCCGCATGAGGCCTCAAGGCTAAGCTTTGCAAATATTACCTGCTGCCGGATACGTAGTAGGTGGCGCTGTTGCCGACGGCGCGGGCTGACGACACGATCGAGCGGCCCTGACCGTTGACGGTCGCCTTAGCGACAGCATTGACGTCGCTGTTGTTGATCTGGTTCGAGTTGACGCCCATGTCGGCTCGGCAGTCGGCACAAGCATAAGCCAGCGCCTGGTTGCCATAGGCTTCGGCCGAGATGTAGGCGTCGTAGCCCGTATTGCCTTCAAACTCCGCCAGCACATCGACGCCGCCGTCCGAGATCTGGGTGTTATCCAGGCGGACATAGATGTCGTTATTGCCGGCCGCCACCTGGTTGCCGATGCCGGTGGCCGTGGCGTGCGCCTCACCATACTCATAGGCATGGGTGACCGCCTGCGACAGGACGGCGCCGACCTGATGCTGGTCATTGGTCACGACCAATGAGCCGCCCTGGTTCTGCAGGTTGACGTTATTGGCGACCGTGGTCGATTCGGTGGCGACATTCCACATATTCCCGCCGTATAGCTCGGCGCGTGAATTCGTCTGGCCCGACTGGGTCTGGTGAACCTCGTGCTCCTGAGAGCCGCGGTCTTCCGAGTAAGACCCGTAATAGTTCTGGCCAGCCTTTGCCGCGTAGAGATTGGGCGAGGGCGAATAGTGGACTTCGCCCGACGTATTTACCTTAACGTCGCTGTCAGATGACTGCCACGAGGCGGCATCGAGGCGGCCGTTGCGCACTTCGTAAGCCGTGTGGTTGGCCTCTGCCGAGGCTTGGGCCTCGCCGCTGACATAGATCGAATTATTCAGCGAAATGACGTGCGTCTTCGCTTCGATCTCCGGCGCGGTCGAGGTTTGGGTGGACGTCGACTGGGCCCGGGCGTTCTCGGTGGTGAAACCGGTATAGTTGCCCGTGGCCTGCGACGACGCATAGACCGGCGTTCCCAGCGACTGGCGCCCGTCGGCATCCGTGCCCTGGCCGAGGATGTCGGCGGAGGCGCGAATCGAACCGCGCACCGTCTGGGTCGAGGTCACGGTGGCGTCGACATCCTGGTTGCCGCCCTGCATTTCGTTGCCGGTGGCATAGGACTTGGCTTGCGACAGGCCGTCATTCTGCACGACGTTCAGGGTATTGGTCGACGTAATGACGCCGTTTTCGACCTGAACATTGTCGATGACTTCCTGCGCGAGCGCCGGAACAGCCAGGAGAAGACTAGTGCTTGCCGCTATGCTTGCGAACAGGCTTGTCCGCGATGTTTTCCCAGCGATAAGGATCGGCGCGCGTACCAGCATTGTTGGTCTCCAGATTGTCGTAGGCGGGAGTGAGACCGCCGGTCGCGCCGAGCGAGTCGCTGTAGAGGAAGTCGTTTTGCGGATCGAGGCACACTTGCGGGCCGGCGGCGCCGTACAGGTTGGCCATGAATTCCAGCGTCGAGCGCTCGATCATGGCGCGGACCGCCAATTGCATGGGCTCAAGCGCGCCCTGGCCACCGGACAGGTCGAAGATGTTGCCGTTCCAGATGTCAAAGACGCCGGCCTTCACTTCGCGGCCGACCACCTGCTTCTGATATGAGATGACGTCGACCACTTCCAGGGTGCGGGTGTCGACCAGACGCAGGTCCAGGGCGACATTCATCACATAGGTGCGGTTATAGGCCATACCCTTGATGCCGGTCGAGGCGGTTTCGCCTGCCAGGGCATCGAAGCCGCCGGAACGGATATTGTAGTTCAGCTCGGTGATGCCGCCGACGATAAAGAAGTCGGAGCCGGCGACCTGGCCCGCCATGATCTTGCGGTAATCAGCCGGCTTGGTCGGGTTGGCGACCTGGTCGTCGGTGATCAGCTTGTTGTTGGAATACTTCAGTTCCAGTTCGCCAACCGAGGTGTCGAAACGCTCGACCTGGCGGGCGCCGGCTTTGGCCAGGGCAGTCATCGCCATCAGCGACGCGCCTTGCGTGATTTCGCGGCCGCCTTCCAGCGAGACCTTGCCTGTGTAGTCCGAGATCCGGCCGACGGCCAGGCGCGGGGAGGCCAGGCGGCGAGCGCGGGCATATTCACCCAGGCAGACCAGGGCGTCGGAATAGGCAGTGGCATTGCTGGTGACCGGCGCGCGGCCGATCGGCGTCTTATAGTTGCCGGCGGAATTGACGCCGGGCGCAGAGACGCAGCCCGAAAGCGTGACGGCGATCATGGCCGTTCCGGCCAGCAGGGTCGCGATGCGCTTGAAGCCACCCGTGTACGTTTTGCTGTTAGAAGCCATTGAGCTGTCCGTTCAGAGAAGTTGTGTCATTGGTTGTGCCGTTGGCGCCGGTTTTGGTGGTGCCATTATTATTGGCAGTAACATTGCCATTATTGGTCTGGGTCGAGTTGACGATGACGGTATTGTAGTTGCCGTTGACCGTGACGTTCAGGTAATTGCCGATGGCCGTAGCCCCGCCGTTACCTGCACCCGAATAGGAATCGCCGGCGCCGAGCGTCTTGGAATAGGAATAGACACTCTCTTCGGTGACGATCGTGCCGTCCATCAAAACGCGATTGCCATTGGCGTCGCGTGTCGAAGGGTTCACGCCATGCTGCATCTGGTTTCGGGTCATGCCGTAGCCGGTCTCATAGGCCGACACGCCGCGCGATGATGTCGCCTGGGCGAAAGCCAGGCTGGGTACAGTCAAGACGGGGACGGCAAGAGATACCGCAGAGATTAAGGCCAGGCGGCCGAAAAGGTTCAGGTTTGGCATCGTATCGCTCCAGGCCTGGGACATTCACGTCTCAGGCGAGTGTCCCTCCAGCAATTCGAGTGCCACTGTCGCCGCAAACCCTAAAAATTACGTGTACCGCAGCGAATTTCTTTGTCTTTTTAGGGATTTCGTGCGGTGAAATACGCCTGAGAGGCGCGGCCAAGCTTGCAAAGCTGGCGCCGGATGCCCCATATGAAGGCAGAAATTAGCGCAAACGGCGAGAGCCTGAGTCCCGGAATATGACAGATCACGAGAATCCACGGCGTGCGGACGGCAAAGAGCCCCTGTTCAATGCGCCGCCCCTGGCCATGCTGCTGCCGGTCCTTCTCGTTAGTCTCTATTTCCTGCAATCCCTGTCACCGATCGTAAGTGAGCGGCTTATCGATAGCTTTGCCCTGTCGTCGCTGCTTTTACGTAGCGGGGCTTACGAGCTTTTGGTGACGCATATATTCCTGCACGGCAGCTGGATGCATGTGTTGATGAACTCGGCCTTCTGCCTGGCGTTCGCTACGCCCGTTATCCGCGCTTTTGGCAACGGGGCAGGGGGAGTCGCCTCTTACATTGGCTTCTTCCTGGTGTGCGGGATCGCCGCCGGACTGGGGTACTGCGTGCTCAACTGGTCTTCGCCGGTATCCGTGGCGGGGGCATCGGGCGCGGTGTCGGGCCTAATGGGGGCGGCGATTCGGCTGGGTGAACCTGGCCGTGAACCTGTGATTCGCTCCTTCCTTCATCCGCAAGTGCTAGCCATGACCGTCATCTATTGTGGTCTCAACGCGGCGACGGCCTTTACGCCACTTGTCTTTGGCGAGGGCGTTCAGGTGGCCTGGCAGGCGCATATAGCGGGGTTTCTATTTGGCCTGATTATGGTTTCTCCATGGCTTCATGTATTCCATCGCCGCCATTTCACAACAAAGTGACCTCCGCTGCGGTGCAGCAAGCATTGCAATTTGACACCCTTTCAGGTGACGCTGTTCTTTTAGTAGCGTCAGAATGAATTAACCCACCGGGAGGGTGTCGCTATGCTGGTAAATCAGCTTCTAAATGCCAAGGGGCGTCAGGTCTTTACTGTTTCACCTGATGATAGTCTTTCATCGGTTGCAGCTTTGCTGCATACTCGTAAGGTCGGGGCATTCATTGTCACGGATCGCGTCGGCCGCGTGGTCGGTATTGTGTCCGAGCGTGATATTATAGGCGCTATCGCGGAGTGGGGCGCGGAGGCTTTGGCCAAGCCGGTATCGGAGATCATGACACGCGACGTTATCTTCGCCGACCAGGGGGAGACGATCGAATCTCTGCTGGAGCGGATGACGGACCGCCGTATTCGCCATCTGCCGGTTATGGACGGATCGCGTCTTATCGGCATTGTTTCGATCGGGGATCTGGTCAAATCCAAGATATCCGAGGTCGAGTTCGAGGCAAATACGCTGAAAAGCTATATAGCAGCGGGCTGATCACCCGTATTTTACCTGAAAAGCGCCGATCTGGGGATAAATGCAAGATTCCTGGATTCGGCGCTTGCGTCTTTCTGAAGGCTTAGCTAGAAGCCGCACCTCGCCGCACGGCAGCCCTTGCTGACAACGGCTTCGCGAAAAACGACTGATAAAAAAGTCGATTGGGACTTGAAGCCGAAGACAAAAGGGTCTAAGTACAGCGCCTCACCGATTCTGATGGGTCTTAGAGGATTGTCCGCAAGGTAATCCAACGGGAACTTTTCGGCTTCGTTTCTGCAAAATAGCCGCTCAAACGGCTCTGTGGAAAAGATGAAAAATTGGTTGACACGATTTGGCCGCTTCGGTAAATGAGCGCCTCCTCTGATAACGGGATTGGTTATCACCGCAGCCGGCTCGGCTGGTTGCGGGTAAGGTCTTTGACATTGTAGATATTGGAAAGAGAAACGCAGGCGGCGGTGATCTTGCGGAAGTGTTGAGATACA
>CBFGPQ010000125.1:0-10785 GCA_965650705.1 uncultured Asticcacaulis sp.
ACACTGTTGAGAAACGTGTCTTGCAGGTTTTGTTTTTTGTCGTGGGACATTGGTGGCCCTTCTCGTTTGGAAAATATCGGGAGCAGAATACTCCCACACAGAACACAGATACGCGCCCACTACTGATCTCCGGAACGCGCATAACGATATTAGGCGCATGTCATCGCAATTTTCAACTGCACTGCGGTAAATTTATTTTACACGCCGGCTGTTCGCCGGGCCTTGTCTATGTACGAATCGCGCAAGGACAAGGCGACCGGACCGGGCATGCCGTTACCAATTGCCTGGCCATCGATCGCAATAATCGGCAAAACAAGGCTTGTCGCGGCAGTAACGAAGACTTCGCGCGCGGCCTTGGCTTCGTCCAAAGTGAAGGCGTCCTCGCGGATTTCGAGGCCCGATTCCTTGATGACCGACATGAGGTTGAGGCGGGTGACGCCGGCCAGAATGTTGGCCTTCAGTGTGCGAGTGCGAATAACACCGTCGTCACCGACCATATAGACATTGGTTGAGCCGCCTTCGCTGACAAAGCCGTCGCGGTCGACGAAAATGACCTCGGCGGCGCCCTGCTCCTTCGCCGCCTGCTTGGCCAGAACGTTTGGCAGCAGGCCGACAGTCTTGATATCGCAGCGGCCCCAGCGGATGTCGGGCGCGCTGATCGCCTTGACGCCGGCCTCGGCCTTGCGCGCCGCGGCTTCGCGGTCGACGGGCTTGGCGGTGATGACGATGGCCGGCTTGACGCCCTTTGGGAAAACGTGGTCGCGCGGGGCGACGCCGCGGCTGACCTGAAGGTACAGCATGCCTTCGATGATATGATTGCGCCTGATAACCTCTTCCAGGACCACCAGCAGGCTCTGGCGCGGCATGGGCATACTGATGCTCAGCTCACGCAATGACCGCTCGAGGCGGTTCATATGACCGTCGAGATCGGCCAGGCGTCCACCGAAGACCGACCAGACCTCGTAAACCGCGTCGGCGAACTGATAACCCCGGTCTTCGATCGAAATGACGGCTTCGGCGGCGCGAACATAGGCGCCATTCACATAGGCGATACGGGGCATGGTGAGTCCTTTGAAATCAAGGCCTCAATGGCACTTCACTACGGATCTTGCAACCGCTGTCAGCCGTGAGCAGCCGTCGATTGCCATCTGTGACATCAACGATCCGGGTGCAGGGCCGTCCCCCTGCCCTAGTCTTCGTCTTCGGCACGGATGTGCGCCAGCCCCAGCGACTTGAGCTTGCGGTGCAGGGCCGAACGCTCCATACCAATGAAGTTGGCCGTGCGCGAGATGTTGCCGCCGAAGCGGACGATCTGCGACGACAGGTATTCGCGCTCGAAGACTTCACGCGCGTCGCGCAGTGGCAGGGCGATGATGCGCTCGGGGCGGATGGCGCCGGCGACAGCCGATTCTACCACTTCGGACGGCAGCATCTGCGCGGTGATCGGTTCGCTGGGCGAGCCCGACGCCAGGATCAGCAGGCGCTCGATATTGTTGCGCAGCTGGCGGACATTGCCTGGCCATTCGTGCACCTGAAGCGTCGCCATGGCGTCTTCCGACAGGACGCGGCGGGGTAAGCCTTGCGCTGCGCTGATACGCTCGATGAAGTAGTTGACCAGCTCAGCAATATCGCCACGGCGTTCGGACAGGCCAGGCACGCGCACCGGTACGACGTTCAGGCGGTGGAACAGATCCTCGCGGAAGCGCCCGGCGGTGATTTCCGATGCCAGGTCCTTGGAGGTCGACGAGATGACGCGAACGTCGACCTGGACGTCCTGGACGCCGCCGACGCGAACAAAGCGCTGTTCGACCAGGACGCGCAGGATGCGGCTCTGGCTTTCGGGCGGCATGTCGGCCACCTCGTCAAGGAAAAGCGTGCCGCCGTGGGCGCGTTCGAAGACGCCGATCTTGCGCGGCTTACCGCCCTCGCCTTCCTCGCCGAACAGCTCGACGTCGAGGCGTTCGGGCGTCATGCCTGCGGCTGAAATCGGCACGAACTCGCACTTGGCGCGCGGGCTGGCGTCGTGGATCATGCGCGCGACCAGTTCCTTGCCGGAACCGGCCGGACCGGAAATCATGATGCGCGAATTGGCTGAGGCGACTTTCGAGATGGTCGAGCGCAGGAGTTGGGCGGCCGCTGAGTTACCGATCAAGCCGTCTGGCACGACCGCCTGGTTGCGCAGACGGCGATTCTCCTTGCGCAGGCTGGTTAGTTCAAGCGCACGCTGAACAACCATGATCAAGCGCTCGGTCTTGAAAGGCTTTTCGATGAAATCGAAAGCGCCGCGCTTGATAGCAGTGACGGCGGTTTCGATCGTGCCGTGCCCAGAGATCATGATGCATGGAATGTCCGGATCAAGCTCATGAATGACGCCGAGCAGTTCCAGGCCATCGAGGCCTCCGCCCTGCATCCAGATATCGAGCACGCACAGCGACGGCTTGCGCGCCTTGATGGCCCTGAGCGCCGCGTTGGAATCGGCGGCCGTGCGCACCGCATAGCCTTCGTCTTCCAGGATGCCCGCGATGAGTTCGCGAATATCGGCCTCATCGTCAACGACCAGAATGTCAACGCCAGACGACAGTTTCATCATGCCCTCATGAGTTTGGCGCCTGAGGCGCCGTCTTGGGTGTCAGCCGGAGCTTTTCCGGCCTGTAGGCGCGGCAGGCGCAAGGTCGCGCGCGCACCGCTCAAATGTTCGGCGTCCGACAGGAAAAAGTCGCCGCCATGGTCTTCCAGAATACGTTTCACGATCGCAAGGCCCAGCCCCGTGCCCTTTTCGCGCGTCGTCACGTACGGCTCGGTCAGCCGGTCGCGATCCTTTTCGGGTAGGCCGATGCCATCGTCCTCGACCGTGATCGTTACGAAGTCGGGCGCCTCGGTCATCTCGACGCGCAGATGGCCGGCCGGGCCCTCCAGGTTACCGAGCTCTTCTTTGCCGCTGTCGCGCAGGATGCGCGACGAAACCGCCTCACAGGCATTTTTCAGCACGTTCCCCAGGGCCTGGCTGAGCATCCGGCCGTCGCAGACAACATGCAGTTCCGGCAGGGGTTCGACCAGATCAATGGCAACATCGGCGCGCGCGACGCGCTGGGCGAAGACTGCGGCGCGCACCAGTTCGGGCGCGTCTTCCTCGGAGAAGGTCGGCGCCGGCATGCGGGCAAAGGACGAAAATTCATCAACCATCCGGCCGATATCGCCGACCTGTCTCACAATGGTATCCGTCAGGCGCTCGAAGGTTTCGCCGTCGGTGGCGATCTGGGCACGGTACTTCTTGCGCAGGCGCTCGGCTGACAGTTGGATCGGCGTCAGAGGGTTCTTGATCTCGTGTGCAATACGTCGCGCCACGTCCCGCCAGGCCGCATTGCGCTGCGCGGAAATCAGGCGGGTAATGTCGTCAAAGGTCAGGACCGACCCCCCGGTTTCAAGACCCGATACGCGGACGCGAACGCGGCGCGTATCGCCCTTGCGGACCAAGTCGACTTCCTGCTCCTCAACGCGATGCACCGACACCTTGTCCAGAAGCTCAGTAATTTCAGGCGCCAGGTCGCGAATATTAGTCCCGATAGCCTCGTCCGACGTGACGCCCAGAAAGCTCGCTGCGTGGCGGTTGATCGCCGAAATGTGCTCAAAGCTGTCGATGCCGACAATGCCTGCGCTGATTTCGGACAGCACGGTCTCAATAAACGTGCTTCGAGCCTCGGCCTCCTCACGCGCCGTGCTCAGCGCCATTTGCTGGCTCTGAAGGTCGGACGTCATGCGGTTGAAGGCGCGCGACAGCACAGCGATATCTTCCGACTGCTTATGGGTCATGACGCGCGCATTGAGATCCCCTGAGGCCACCTTGTCGGCTGCCTGCACAAGACGGGCCACAGGCGTGGCGATGCTTTCCGCTGCTGAGGTCCCGCCCCAGATGGCCCCAACCAACACCAGCAGGACGGCCTCGAGATAGGCCATCGCGAAAACGCCCTGAACCTGAATCTTGTTGGTCGAGGAGTCGCGGTAGGCGATGATAGCCTGGTCGGCCTGGGTCATCCGCTCGAACAACCCGGCCGGCAGCGGTTTAACGCCATAGAGAAAAGCGCCGTTTTGGCCGTTATAACCTTCAAGCGGATAGAGAAAGCGCATGGCGTCACCGGCGGGTATCCAGGCCTTGGGGCCGTCATTGGTGACTTCATCGAAGGCAGCCTGCGGCGGGGCCAGATAGGGCGCGGCGCCATCCTCTTCGGCGCGGACCAGGACCTGCCCAGCCTTGTCGACGATGTAGACGGCACTCAGTTCGGCACGGGCATCCAGCGTGCCCTTTAGCGCGATCGCATAGGCCAGGCGGTCCGAAAACATGTTGCGCGCCACTTCGCCCGACAGCGCTGAATGGATATATTCCATGGCCTCGCCACCGGTGCGCGTATTGTCCTGAAGCACGATCTTGGCGATCTGCGCGCCGTTTTCGACCGAACCACGCACCCGGTCCGAGAACCAGGTATCGAGCCCTCGATTGATGAACAGAAAGGCCGAGGCCACAACGATCGCCGGCAGGACGGCCGCCATGGAAAACAGGAACACATAGCGCAAATGCAGGCGCGCGCCCGCGTCGGCGCCCCGGCTGCGCGCGATATTGATCACGCGCCGCACGACGGAATAGAGCAGCCCCAGCAGAAGCACCAGATTGAGGCAGACGAGGATCAGCAGGTACTGGCTTGTCTGGGCGATCGGCGCCGTTCCGGGCGTTGCGATGATCAGCCAGATGATGAAGGCCGTCGTCAGCAGCGACGCGCCGTAGCCAGCCGCCAGCAGCAGGCGCTGCGTTCCCGTCGAATGGACGTTACGCAGACTGCGCCAGAGGACTTGCCAGGAGTGCTTTCGTGCCGGGGTAGTCAAGAGAGGCTGCAACCTAATTCACAGTGCGTGGCATTTGCGCACTACTGTGTCTGAATATCAACAGGAATGTTGCGCGAATGTGTCAAAATCACCCAGAAATTAGGGCGCGTATCTCTCGTTTGATCTCTTGTGCATCGTCCAACCGGCAGATGCGGCCCTTATCCTGGCGGCGCGCAGCAGGGTCGGGATGATAGTCATTGCTTTCAATATAGCTGCCAAGATGCTTCTTGAACATCTTCAGCCCCAGCGTGGATCCATAGAAGGCGAGACTGGCTTCCATGTGCTCACACAGGATATCAGCCCACGCGGTAAACAACATAGAATCCATTGAAGAATTGTCGTTGAGCGCCCGATCGAGGTCGCGCGCGAACCACGGCCGGCCATAAATGCCCCGGCCAATCATGATGCCGTCCGCGCCGGACTGCGCCAAAGCCATCCGGGCGCTGTCGATATCGACGATGTCGCCATTGACGATGACCGGGACGCTGACGGCCGACTTGACCTGAGCCACTGCGCGCCAATCGGCCTGGCCCTTGTAAAACTGCTGGCGCGTACGTCCGTGCACCGTTACGGCAGCAATCCCCAGGTTTTCCGCCCGCCGCGCCAGATCGGCGGCGTTGTGCGGCGCGTCCCACCCCAGGCGCATCTTGACCGTCACCGGCCGTGAGGTCGCCGACAAGGCCGCGGTCATGATGCGTTCGGCCTGATCGAGGTCGCGCATCAGCGCCGAACCGCACAGCACGCCCGTGACCTCCTTGGCCGGACAGCCGAAGTTGAGATCTACGATATGGGCGCCGGATTGCTCTGCCAAGGCTGCGCCACGCGCGATATGGACCGGATCGCGGCCGATCAACTGTACGATCTTCAGGCCGTCGTGGTCGCCCAGTTGCGCCTTGCGCACCACGTCAGGACGGCCGTTTTCGAGCTCGGCGCAGGCGACCATTTCGGTAGCGGCATAAGGCGCGCCCAACTTATGTGCCATGCGTCGGAACGGCAGGTCGGACACACCGGTCATGGGCGCGATCAGCACCCTGCCCGCCACCTCGACATCCCCTATTTTCAAGCCCTTGGCGATCATGACGCCTCCATACACAAAACCACCATGAAACGCCATGGATCGATTGACGCTGGAGCCGGACACTCCTAAACCTCCGCCAGGAGAACCCAATGCCCGACGTCAAGCTTGCCGATACCGACGAAGACATCCGCCGCTGCTTTCCAGTGATGCGCCAGTTACGCCCGCACCTGACGAGCGCCGACGAGTTGCTGGAGCGTGCGCGCCGCCAGATGGGTGACGCCGGCTGGCGGCTGGCCTTCACCGAAGACAACGGCAATGTCGCCGCCTGCGCCGGCTTCCGTGTCCACGAATGGCTGGTGTCCGGCCGTTTTCTTTATGTTGATGACCTTGTGACGGACGAAGCCTTACGCTCAGGCGGCCACGGCAAGGCCCTGCTCGACTGGTTGAAGGACCTGGCTGGCCGGGAGGGCTGTGCGCAGTTGCGCCTCGACAGCGGCACGCACCGCGTCCAGGCCCACAAATTCTATTTCCGTGAGGGGCTTGTCATTCAATCCTTTAACTTCGGAATGGACCTGTGACCTTCCACGCCATCATCGTCGCCGGCGGGTCCGGCAGCCGTTCCGGCGGCAAGAAACAGTGGATGACCCTGGCTGGCAAGCCGGTGCTCGACTGGTCGGTCGAAGCCTTTGCCGAAGCCGGCGCCGGGCACATTGTGGTGGTGGTGCCTGCCGAGGACTTCGACACGGCGCGCGCGCGTTACAGCACCATGGCCAGGGTCGCCGTCGGTGGCCTGGATCGCGCGGGCAGCGTCGGCAACGGCCTCGATGCGCTGATGACCATGGCCGAACTCAATGACGTGGTCATGATCCACGACGCCGCACGACCACTAGTTAAGTCACATTATATCAACATTTTATCTGACAAACTTAAGACGTCGCGCGCGGCAATCCTGGCCCTGCCGGTGACGGATTCGCTGAAACGGGGCGTCGATGGCGTCATTACCGATGCGCCGTCACGCGATGGCCTGTGGCGCGCCCAGACCCCGCAGGCATTTCGCCTGGGCGACATCGCGGAAGCCTATTCGACCTTTGACGGCGGCATCGCTACCGACGAAGCCATGGTCGCCGCCGCGGCCGGCATCGAGGTCGCTCTGGTCGAGGGCGATCCGCACCTCCACAAGCTGACCTACCCGGCCGATTTCGCCCTCCTCGAAGCCTTCATTCAACAGGACAAACCCATGATGCAGACGCGGATCGGCCAGGGCTTCGATGCCCACCGCTGGGGCGACGGCGAGAGTGTCTGGCTGTGCGGCATCGAAATCCCCCACGACAAGACGCTGATTGGCCATAGCGACGCCGATGCAGGCCTGCATGCCCTAACCGACGCCATACTGGGCGCGGCGGGCCTGGGTGACATCGGCGACCACTTCCCGCCGACCGATCCGCAATGGAAGGGCGCGCCGTCAGACCTGTTCCTGAAGCACGCCGTTGATCTGGTGACGTCCAAGGGCGGCGAGATCGTCAATGTCGACGTGACCCTGATCTGCGAGCGCCCCAAGGTGAAACCGCACCGCGAAGCCATGCGCACACGCCTGTCGGAGATTCTTGGCATCGCTGTCGACCGCGTCAGCGTCAAGGCAACGACCACCGAAAAGATGGGCTTTACCGGCCGCGAGGAGGGGCTGGCGGCCCAGGCGGTCTGCACCGTCGCCTTTCCGGTTTAACCCCATAAACCCATGGAATTGCTAGGGTTTATTGCGAAGCATTCTCACTACTCCGAGGCTTGAAAAGGGTTATTCGCCCGAATATATGCTGAACCGTAAAGCATTCCCCGAAACACAGCAGATGAGAGGTCTGTCATGGCATTCGAACTTCCCCCCTTGCCCTACGCTGCCGATGCCCTTGAGCCGCACATGTCGGCCAACACCTTCAGCTTCCACCACGCCAAGCACCACAAGGCCTATATCGACAACCTGAACAAGCTGATCGCCGGCACCGAGTTCGAGGGCAAGACCCTGGTCGAGATCGTCCAGGCGTCGGAAGGCAAGAATCCGGGCGTGTTCAACAACGCCGCCCAGGTGTGGAACCACACCTTCTTCTGGAGCTCGATGAAGCCCAATGGCGGTGGCCAGCCGACAGGCGAGATCGCCGACCGCATCAATTCAGACTTCGGCTCCTACGACGCCTTCGCCGAAGCCTTTAAGACCGCCGGCGCCACGCAGTTCGGTTCGGGCTGGGCCTGGCTGGTCCTCGGCTCCGACGGCAAGCTGAAGGTCACCAAGACGCCAAACGCCGAAACGCCATTCACCAAGGGCGACAAGCCGATCCTGACCTGCGATGTCTGGGAGCACGCCTATTACCTCGACTATCAGAACCTGCGTCCCAAGTTCCTGGAAGTCTTCCTGGCCAGCCTGGCCAACTGGGACTTCGCCAATCAGAACCTGGCCGCCCCGCTGCATCCCGGCGTCTAATCGGTATTGATTTTAGAGACGAAGGGCGGTCCAATCGGGCCGCCTTTTGTTTTGGGGAAAACATGTCGACCGAACTGGCTCAGGAACTCGTTGGCCTGCTTGCAGCCCAAGGCAAACGCATCACCACCATCGAAAGCTGCACCGGAGGGCTGGTGGCCGGCGCGATTACCGCCATTTCAGGCTCTTCGGCTGTTTTCGACTATGGTTTCGTTACCTATTCCAACACGGCCAAGACCCGGCTGGTCCACGTGCCGCAGGCTCTTATCGAGACACACGGCGCCGTCAGCCTGCACGTGGCGCGCGCCATGGCCGAAGGCGGTTTGCGTGAAGCCGGCGCCGACATCGCGCTCAGCATCACAGGCATAGCTGGTCCTACTGGTGGATCGGCGGAAAAACCCGTCGGCATGGTCTGTTTTGGTCTGAGCCGCAGCGGCCGCAAGGGCGAGATCATAACCGAGGCGAAAGTTGAGCAGTTCGGCGCCATCGGCCGCGACGCCGTGCGCGAAAAGAGCGTAGATGTGGCCTTGAGCTGGGCGCTCCACGTTCTTATTTAAGCCGTCTTCGGAAACAGCGTTTCCGCCCGCCCCTCGAAACACGCCATGAGTTTCGCGACCGCCTTGTCGAAATTGGCCTTAAGGAAACCGGTCAGGAACGGATTCTTGAACTCGAAATCCATCTGCAGCGAAGCGCGGCAGCCCTTTTCAGCTTCTTCGAATTTCCATTGGCAATTCAATCGCTTGAATGGACCTTTTAACAAGGTTATCGAGATGGTGCGATTGTTGGCGTCACGTGTCACCCGCGTCGAAAAGCGCTCGGACAGGAACTTGAAACCAACCCCGGCTTCGGCGTCAAAACGCGTCACGCCTTCGGACAGGGCCACGCGATTGCTCACGCGCATCGAGGTGATCCACGGAATATAGTCCGGGTACTTTTCAACGTCGGCGACCATGTCGAACAGCTTGTCGGCAGGGAACGGCAGGACGCGATCGAAACTGACCTTCGTCATCTACTTCGCTTTCGCCGCACGGGCGGCACGCAAACGCTCGAAGTCCTCGCCGGCGTGATGCGATGACCGCGTCAGCGGCGACGACGATACCATCAGGAACCCCTTGGCGCGGGCGATAGCCTCATAGGCTTTGAACTCGTCCGGCGTCACAAAGCGGTCGATGGCGGCGTGCTTGCGCGTCGGCTGGAGATATTGGCCGATCGTAATAAAGTCGATGCCCGCCGACCGCATGTCGTCCATGACCTGCATGACTTCTTCGCGCGTTTCGCCCAGCCCCACCATGATCCCCGACTTGGTGAACTGCTGCGGATCGCGTTCCTTGACGCGCTCCAGCAGGCGCAGGGAGTGGTAATAGCGCGCGCCGGGGCGTATCTTGAGGTAGTTGCGCGGCACGGTTTCCAGGTTGTGGTTGAACACGTCCGGCTTGGCGTCGATAACGACTTCCGCCGCCCCGTCCTTGCGCAGGAAGTCCGGCGTCAGAATTTCGACGGTCGTCTTGGGCGACTGAGCGCGAATCTGACGAATGACCTCGGCAAAGTGCCAGGCGCCGCCATCGGCCAGATCGTCGCGGTCGACAGAGGTAATGACGACGTGCGACAGCTTCATGAGCGCGACGGTTTCGCCGACGCGGCGCGGCTCATCGGTATCCAAAGGTTGCGGCAGACCGGTCTTGACGTTGCAGAAGGCGCAGGCGCGCGTACAGGTATCGCCCATGATCATGATGGTGGCGTGGTTCTTCGACCAGCACTCACCGATATTCGGGCAGGCCGCCTCTTCACACACCGTTACCAGCTTGGCGTCGCGAACGATCTTCTGGGTTTCGTTATAGCCGGGCGATCCAGGGGCGCGCACACGCAGCCATTCGGGTTTTTTCTGGATCGGCGAATCGGGACGATTCTGCTTTTCGGGATGACGCAGCTCGCGAGGGGTAGCGTCGACGCGGTTAATAAGGGTGACCATGGCTCAACTGCTTGTGCGGGCACATGTCTGCCCCACACCTAATTGGGCGTATTGCCTGAATTTATCAAGTCAAATCCGTTGTTGCGCGACGACATGACGCGTGAAAGAAACGTCACCGGTGTGTCACGCGCCAGTCATAGCCCATGAGGGGAATCTGGGTTATAGATAACGCATGTCCCCTTCTTTTCGTCCCTGGCTTCATCTCGCCGCGCTGGGTCTTGCCCTGGCCGTCGGCGCGTGCTCGAAGCCCGATGCCGGCGAGAAGCAGCCGGGACAGGCTTTCCTGGATAGCCAGATCCCGCCCGGCCTGTCGCCGCAATACTTTCCGCCGCAAGGCTTTGTCTGGGGCGGCTACCGCAGCGGCTCTCTGCCTGAAGCGCGCTATGGCGTCGCCTCCCCGCCTGTCAATCCACGCGCCCAGGTCCTGATCCTCGCCGATGCCGACTACCCGGCGGA
>CBFGPQ010000126.1:0-10781 GCA_965650705.1 uncultured Asticcacaulis sp.
TCGCGCGCGACGGCCTCTGCGATCTGCAGCAGTTCCTGGCGGTTGGCGCTAATCCCGGTGAAGCTCATCGGTGGGTGTCCTCTTCTTCGTCGTCGTCGTTTGCAGCATCATCGTCTTCGAAATCGTCATCGAAGTCGTCGTCGCTGAAATCTTCTTCGTTCTCGTCTTCGTCCGACTGGGCAGCCCGTTTCTCAGCGCCCTTCTTCATCAACTCGTCGGTGAGAACCAGCTTGGCGTCGATGATCCAGGCAAACGGAATCATCGCCGTGTCTTCGTCGTCTTCCAGGTTGATGGCGACGTGATCGTCCTCGATGCCGGCCAGTACGCCACGGAAACGCTTGCGGCCCTCCGCCAGGCGGTCGAGTTCGAGGCGGGCCTCGTAGCCCTCATAGGTCTCGAAATCCTCGAGGCGCGTCAGCGGCCGGTCAATGCCGGGCGACGAGACTTCGAGGATGTATTCGCCGGATATCGGGTCGCTCTCGTCCATATAGGCCGAGATGGCGCGCGACAGACGGGCGCATTCGTTGACATTGATGTCGCCGTCGCGCTTGCGCTCGGCCATGACCTGCAGACGGCGTGCGCCGCCCGGCTTGTTCGAGCCCATCAGGCGGATGCGCACGATGTTCAGCCCCAGCGTTTCGGCGATGGGGTCGAAAATCTCGATCAGCTTGCGGTCTTCAGTGGTCTTGGCGCGCACGGTACAGGTCTGTTCAGGTAACAAAAAAGCGGCGGTCCCGTCCGGGCCGCCGCCGAAGCCTTTCGGCAATCGGACGATGTAGCGTCTATATAGGCGCGTCACCGTCAAATGCCAAGTCAATTCTGAGAGGTTGCCGTATCCGCCTCCGGTTGCGGAGGGGTTTCCCCTTCCGGAGCACCGTCTTCGGGGCCCAGATAATAGGTGGGCTCAGCGCCAAAAGCTTCGAGATAAGGCTCTCCGATCGTTACGGGATAGAGCCGGCCCGTATACATCATCAGGATCAGGTAGGTTACGTAAGTGCCGGCGCCGATCGCAACGACCAGGCATGCCCAGGCCAGGCGGATATTGCTCTTCTTGAAGATACCATAGCAAATGCAGCCGATATGGGCGAAAATCGCCATGATCGCCAGGGCGTAATAGGGCAGAAAGAAATAGATCCACGGCTTGGTCAGCGTAATCGCGGCAAAGTCGAAATTGGTGTCGAGGTTGAACACCAGCCGCCCCATGAACACGCCGCCGACATGGACGAGGATGAAAAAGGCCATATAGGCGCCCGACGCCGCCTGAAGCTGATGGATGAAATCCTTCTTCCTGGTCCAGATTTCCCGCGCCAGGGCAACACCGGTGATGATCTGGATGACGAAGGCCATCAGGAGGACCAGCTCAACGATCGGATGGCGGTAAACCAGGCGCGCCGCTTCCAGGAACTGCTGGTGCGCGCCCTGCCCTTGCAGGCCAACCAGATGGTTGGCGAAATGCAGGCAGATAAAGGCAAAGATAAATCCCGCCGAAACCTTGTGCAGACGCTCCATTACGCACTCCCCCGAAAGCCAATGATTAACATTGTCTTAATTTGGCAGCCTTGACTAGGGGTGCGGATGGTGATCAGCGCGGCCGGCGGACAAAGTCGAGAAACACCGGCTTGCAGTCGCCAAGCCCCTTGGTCTCATAGCGCGTTGTCAGATGATCGACCGGCGGGACATTCCAGTCGGCCTGGCTTTGCGCCCCCCACTCAAAATGTGGACTGGCCAGGAAGCGCTCCAGCGTCCAGTCGGCATAACCAGCCCAGTCCGTGGCAAAGCGCAAACGCCCCCCATCCTTCAGGAGACGTGCGAAGGCCGAGATGGTTTCCGGCTGGATCAGGCGGCGTTTGTTGTGGCGCGCCTTGTGCCACGGATCGGGGAACAGGATAAATATGCGATCCAGGCTGGCATCGGGCAGCTTGTCGAGCAGAGGACGCGCATCATCGCTCAGAATTCGGACATTGCTGAGCCCCTGTTCCTCAACGTGGCGCAAAGCCGAACCGACACCGTTGATAAAGGGCTCGCAGCCGATCAGGGTGACGCCCGGATTGCGCGCCGCCTGGCCAGCCAGATGTTCGCCGCCGCCAAACCCTATCTCCAGCCATAACATATCGGCCTTAACGATGTCGGCCAAGCTGTCGTCTGTCACGGCGATAAGTGGTAGAAGCGTCTCGAACAACCCGGCCTGACGCGGCTTTAGAGTCCGGGCCTTGATACGGCCGAATGAGCGCAGCGGCGCATGGATCTTGGGATTATCCTCAGTCATGCGGCGCTCTTAGAGCATTGCCCGCCTCAGATGAAGCGGGGCAATCTCTAAATTTTTCGTTTTATCGCATTTCCTGCCGGTAAACCGATTTTCGTCCAGCACGGCAATTAATCCCGCGCGCCGCACGGGAGTCATCTCAAACCTCGGCCGGCTGATCAGGCGTCGTCGTCTTCCGCAAGGGCGCGAACCAATTCCAGCACACGGCGGCGTAGCTTGGCGGACTTGATCCGGGGAAAAGCTTCCGCCAACTCAATACCTTCCGTGGTCATCAGGAAACCATGGACGAATTGCTCCGACTCGGATTCGGAAAAACCCTCGACGGCCTCCGTCTGGCCATAACCCTCAAAGAAATAGGCGACGGGCGCCTTCAGCGCACGGCCAATTTCATAAAGCTTCGAGGCGCTGATGCGGTTGGAGCCACGCTCGTATTTCTGTACCTGCTGAAAGGTAAGGTCTATCGTCTCAGCAAGGCCTTCCTGACTCATACCCAGAAATTTACGCCTCATCCTGACGCGCGCACCAACATGTAAATCTACAGGGTTTGGGCTACGATCCGTCTTTGAATTATCGTCCAACTTTGCCTCTACTTTTTTTTCATTGTTAGTTAGTGCGCCAGCAACTCAACGTCGCATGCTCTGGAAATTCAACAGAACACAGTTGTGAAATCGTTTGCGCAGGTACGCTCACCTTCAACGACCAAAAAACTCCCTGTCACGGTCCTTTTTGATCATGCCTAGAAAAGTATCAAATGTAAAAACAAATAAGGGGAAAAGATACAACAAAATTAAGACAAGCATACGTATGGTTGAATACGGCGTCTGCTGTACTCTTTGGGGAATAATCGAGTCCATATAGCCACGCTCGCCTGTTGCGAGTCTGTATCCTTTAACTATCCTGCCGAGTGGATCAACCAGCACGGATATTCCCGTTGGAGTTGATCTTATCATGGGAAGACCTTCTTCTATTGCACGATAACTGGCGAGATTAAGATGCTGTTGGGGGCCTGTTGTCGGCCCAAACCATGCGTCGTTCGAAATGTTGACAATCCAGTGCGGTCGACGCGGATCATGATCACCGGTATAGGTGGTCATATCCAAGCTCGGGAATATACCCTCGTAACAGATGAGCGGCAGAAAACGCGGTATTGAAGCAAACTGCACGGGTCTTGTACGCGCGCCGGGCGTAAAACTGTCGTCGAAGTGTGTCAGGGCGCTAAACCCAAGCGTGTTCAGCAGCGGCGCGACAGGTGTGAACTCCCCGAATGGCACAAGCTTGAACTTGTCGTACGCGCCTTCAACAATCATCGTATCGCCTGATTGACGCAGGACCAGCATGGAATTTCGCCACAGCCAGCGGCTATCAGGTTGTGCTTCCTGGCGTGTCACGCCCATGATCAGCGACTGGTTCTCACGCAGCATGGTGGACAAAACCGGCGCCGTCCACGAATCCGAGGCGAACAGGTCATTAGCGGTCGAAGGCAATGCGCCTTCAGGCCAGATGATGACGTGTGGAGCATGCGCATCGGGTTGCAAAGGCGCGTCAGCCAAATTTGGAGGTGTTGTCGCAGGCCATTTGACTACGCCTCCACCCGGCTTCGACGGGGCCTTGGTCATCGCGACGTAGTCCGTGAATATCTCGTCGAATGCCCCTCGCGTCCACTTCGCGCGCTGGCTCACGGCAGGTTGCACCAACCGCACCACCAGATCGGACGATCGAACGACAGTCGTCATGAGACGAAACTCACCGACCATAAAGCATGTGACCCAGATACCAGCGCCGAACAGGACCGGCCACCAGCCTTTGACACCCTTTTTCGGCTGTACGACCGCCACGGCGCAAAAGATGAGAACGGTGATAAAACTCAGGCCATAGACGCCAACATAGGCCGCCATCTGCGACATGGCGCTGCCGGCCTTCCAGGTCGAACCCGCCGGATTCCAAGGAAACCCGGACAGGATGGTGCCACGCAGCACTTCGAACAGGCAGAACAGGCCGGTGAACAGCAGATAGCGGTGCGCACCGTCGGAGCGAAACTGCCTGTAAAGCAGAGCGAAGACACCCCAGAACAGGCCTATACCAGACGGCAGGAGCGTTGCGGCGAAGGGCGCCATCCAGCCATAGGTGGCGGCATCGACCAGAAATGCCTCGGCCACCCAGAAGCAGCTGACCAGAAAATAGCAAAACCCAGCCAGCCAGCCGGCAAAGAAGACATCGCGGCGCGGGCGCACGCCAAAATCCTGCTCCAGCGCGAACAACAGAAGCGCGTAACCCAGAAGGCCTGGCAGGAAGCCGAATGGCGGCTGGGCCAGAGCGATCAGGATGCCCGAGGCGGCCGCTAGGATGCGCGGTCTTGGGCGCAGGCGGTCAATTTCGCCCATGAGACGGGCGACCGTAGGACCCTTAAACCAGGCGCGCGCGCGGTCAATCATCCGCAGGCTGAAGATCTTCCGCCGCCGCAGTGCGCTTGTGCAGGCGCAGTTTCTTGATGCGGCGCGCATCGGCGTCGACGACTTCGATATCGTAGCCGGCCTCAGGATAAGGAACCACTTCGCCGCGCTGGGGAACCCGTCCCGCCAGCATGGTCACAAGGCCCGCCAGGGTGTCGATTTCCTCTTCGGCATCCGCCGGCACCAGATCGAGCCCCAACCTGTTCTCCAGCGCGCTCAGTTCGACGCGGCCGTCGGCTTCGATTTGCCCACCCGGCAGGTTGCGAATATCCTCTTCCGAGGCTTCATCGTATTCGTCGTCGATGTCGCCCACGACGGCTTCGATCAGGTCTTCCATGGTGACCAGGCCGTCGGTGCCGCCAAACTCGTCGATGACCAGCGCCATGTGCGTGCGCTGGGCCTTCATGCGCAGCAGCAGCTCGGCGGCCGTCATGGACGACGGCACGTACAGGACTTCGCGTCGCAGGCGGTGCAGGACAGGTTCGGCCCAGTTCGGCGCCGCCCGGCCGGGCTCGGGCGCTAGCAGCTTCAAAACGTCCTTGATGTGCAGGACGCCGACCGGATCATCAAGCGTTTCACGGTAGATGGGCAGGCGCGAATGTTCGCTTTCGACGCACAGGCTGACCACATCGGCGAGCGTCGCGGACAGGTCGACCGAGATGATGTCGACGCGCGGGGTCATGACGTCGGCGACCGTCAGGGTCTGGAATTCGCGGGCGTGCGTGATCAGGTCGCTGGTCGCCGCCGTATCTTCCACCACTGCACCGGACGCATCCAGCCGCTCGGCAGGCTTCTTGCCAAAGCCAAACAGAGACAACAGGTTGAAGCCACCCGCCTGTCGATCGCTATCAGCCATGGGCGTGACCTTGCTTGTCAGCCACTGGGGCGTAGGGGTCCGGCACGCCCAGTCCCGCCAGAATATCGCGTTCGAGCGCTTCCATGGTTTCGGCCTCGGCGTCGTTCATGTGATCGTAGCCCAATAGGTGCAGGGCGCCGTGGACGGCCAGATGCATAACGTGATTTTTCAGCGGCTTGTTCTGCTCTTTCGCTTCGCGTACGCAGGTTTCGTAGCCCAGCGCCATGTCGCCCAAGTGTTCAAGCACACCCTTGACGCGCATCGACTTGGGCGCCGGGAAGCTCAGGACGTTGGTGGCCTTGTCCTTGTTGCGATACTCGGCATTGAGCTGTTTCATCTCGGCGTCATCGCACAAAAGGACGACAATATCGGCCTGTTCCGTGAATTTCGCGGCCTTGAGCGCGGCGGTAATACCGGTTTCAACGATCTCGCTTACCTCCGGCAAGGTATCCAGCCAGCGGTCGTCCTCGATCTCGATATCTATAAGCGGCTCCATCAGCCGGCGGCTCCGAAAGCATTCTTGTGTTCATTATCATAGGCGCGAACGATGCGCGCGACCAGTTCGTGGCGCACGATATCTTCAGCGCTCAGTTCAGCGACGCCGACGCCCTTCAGCGTACCCAGCAGGCCCATGGCGTGGGTCAGGCCGGAATCGTTGCGATTGGGCAGGTCGATCTGCGACGGGTCGCCGGTGACGACCATCTTGGAACCTTCGCCGAGACGAGTCAGGATCATCTTCATCTGCATGCGCGTCGTATTCTGCGCCTCGTCGATGATGACATAGGCGTAGGAAAGAGTGCGGCCGCGCATATAGGCCAGCGGCGCGACCTCGATTTCCTTGGTCTCGCGCTTCTTGGCCAGTGTCTGGGCGCCCAGAATGTCGTCCAAGGCGCCCCAGATCGGCGTCAGATACGGGTCGATCTTTTCGTTCAGGTCACCGGGCAGAAAGCCAAGGCGCTCACCAGCTTCAACGGCCGGGCGCGTGATGATCAGCTTGTCGACGCGGCCCTTCAGCAGCAGGGACACGCCATGCGCCACCGCCAGGAAGGTCTTGCCCGAACCCGCCGGCCCCAGTGCAAACACAAGGTCCTTATCGGACAGCTCCTTCAGATAGGCCGATTGTCCGGCGGTCTTGGCGGCGATGGCGCCGCGGCGGCCCATGACCACCGTGCCACGCGAGTCGTTCTGGGGCGATGGTTGCGTGTCGCCTTCGCCGGGCAACGGTTGTTCGATCAGCTGGCGGACATCGACCTCGGTGATATCGACACCCTGGTCGTACAGTTCCGCCAGGGCGACGATGACCGACTTGGCCTTGAGCCGCGCGCGCGGGTCGCCCGACACGATCAGACCGCCGCCGGGCATTTCGACCAGCACCTTGAAGGCGCCTTCAAGCATGGCAAGGTAGCGTTCGCTGGGTCCGACAATGGCCAGGACGCAGGCGTCGGACAGGGCGATGAAATCTTCTTTGGTTATAGCCATCAAGCGATCACGGGCGTTTCAAGCGCGCCCTGAAGAGAGTTGTTGCCGAGCGCCACGATCTTTACCGGCACGATCTGGCCCATGAGGTGGTCCGCGTCTTCGACATAGACCGATTGCAGATATGGGGAGCGTCCGATCGCCTGGCGACCATAACGACCCTTTTTTTCAAATAGGATCGGCAGGGTTTGGCCGACCAGGTTTTCCTTGAAGGCCTGCTGCTGTTCGATGATCAGCGCGTTGAGACGTTGCAGCCGTTCGTCAGCCACATGCGCCTCGACCTGGTTCGGCATGGAGGCCGCCGGCGTGCCGGGACGCGGCGAGTACTTGAACGAAAACGCAGAGGCGTGTCCGACCTGACGGACGAGATCAAGCGTGTCTTCGAAATCCTTGTCGGTTTCGCCGGGGAAGCCGACGATAAAGTCGCCGGATAGCGCCAGGTCCGGGCGGGCATCCTTGATGCGGGCGATCAGGTCGATATAGGCCTGGCGGCCGTGCTTGCGGTTCATGGCACGCAGAATCTTATCCGAGCCTGACTGCACCGGCAGGTGCAGGTAGGGCATCAAGGCTTCCAGGTCGCGGTGGGCATTGATCAGGTCGTCGCCCATGTCGTTGGGGTGCGAGGTCGTATAGCGCAGGCGATCCAGGCCCGGGATTTCGGCCAGAGCGTACATCAGCTTCGCCAGGGTCGAACCCGAGCCGTTATAAGCATTGACGTTTTGACCCAGCAGGGTGATTTCGCGCACACCCTTGGCCGCCAGGGCACGGGCTTCGTCGAGGATCGACTCAACTGGACGCGACCACTCGGCGCCCCGCGTATAGGGGACGACGCAGAAGGTGCAGAACTTGTCGCAACCTTCCTGGACGGTCAGGAAGGCGGTCGGGCCGGTGACTTCGCGGTCGGCTGTTAAAGCATCGAACTTGGCATCGGGGGCGAAATCGGCAGCGAGGCGTTCGCCCTTGCTGCGGTGGGTGCGGGCGATCAGTTCCGGCAGTTGGTGATAGGCTTGCGGACCGATGACCAGATCGACGGCCGGGGCGCGGTTCATGATTTCCTGGCCTTCGGCCTGGGCGACACAGCCGGCGATGGCAATGGTCATGCGGCCTTCGCCGCGCGCTTCTTTTTCTTCGCGCAGTTCTTTCAGGCGGCCGATTTCGGAATAGACCTTTTCGGAGGCCTTTTCGCGAATATGGCAGGTGTTGAGCAGGACCAGGTCGGCGCCATCGGGGGTGTCGGAAACCTCATAGCCCAAGGGGCGCAGGATATCGGTCATGCGCTCGCTGTCATAGACATTCATCTGACAGCCATAGGTTTTGATGTGGAGTTTCTTGGACGGACGGACGTGTTGGTTCATCGGGGGGTTATGAGCGTTTGCGGGACAAAATTCAAGATATGCAGGGGACACGGTCCCCTGCACCCCAGAAGTTGTCCAATAAATATCATAAAGCCGGGCCCTTAAGGGGTCCGGCTTTATGATATTTCTCGAATAGTTTCGGGGTGCAGGGGTCCGAGACCCCTGCAGGCCTTCATTTCTCTTCCCCAATCGGCACGGCATAAAGCTCCAGCTTATGCCCGACCAGCTTGTAACCCAGTTTCTCGGCCAAGGCCTCTTTCATCTTCTCGATCTCGGCGTCGAAGAACTCGATGACTTCGCCGGTCTTGATATTGATCAGGTGGTCGTGGTGATCGCTGCCAGCTTCTTCATAGCGCGAACGGCCGTCGCCGAAGTCATGGCGCTCGACGACGCCGGCCTCTTCGAACAGGCGCACTGTCCGGTAGACCGTAGCCAGCGAAATATGCGGATCGACGGCGTGAGCACGATGATACAGTTCCTCGACGTCCGGATGATCCTCGGCAGTGGACAGAACGCGCGCGACGACGCGGCGCTGATCCGTCATGCGCATGCCTTTTTCAATGCACTGTTTTTCAATCCGGTCCATGAGAGAGACCTCCGTATCCCTGCGAAGCACCCCACATGTAAGGCCCGCGTCAAATCAGCGCAAGCCTTAGTATATGCCCGTCGACCGGAGGACCCTGATTGCGGCTGTAATAGGCCTTACGCAAGCCCGCGCGCTCGAAACCGCAAGCCTTGTAGACCGCCAGGGCCGCCATATTGTCGACAGCGACTTCGAGGAACAGGCTTTCGTTACCTTCGGCGTGCAGCTCGGCAACGACGCCTTTGAGAAGCTGGCGGCCGAACCCCCTGCCCTGCACGTCCGGATCGGTAGCGAGAGTCAGTATCTCGGCTTCACCCGCCACCACCGTGATCAGGATAAAACTGACCACCCGCCCTTCGTTTTCGAGGACATAAAGCCGATGATGCGGCCTCGCAGCCAGATCGGCGAAGACCCCTGCGCTCCACGGGTGTTCGAAACAGCGGGCGTGGATCACCGCGATCTCGGCCGATGGCTGGTCAAGCCGGCGGATCATGCCTGCAGCGAGATAATGCCGCGCGTCGAGGCAATAGCGTCGGCTTCACGCATATAAAGTGGCGTCAGGTCATCGTGACCGCCGGTAAGCGTCAATGCCGCCAGCGCTTCGAGCGTCGGGTAGGCCTGTTGGAAAACCTCACCACTTAGCAGATGCGCGCCCGGCCCCGTCAGAATGCCACTGACCGTTTCACCGGCCTGAACAGCACGCGGCTGTCCCTGATCCGTCGCTGAGAATTCTTGCACATAGATCTGGCCGCGGCCGCCGTCGATTACCGCCACGCGGTTCTTGCCCAGCAAGTCCGGATGATGGCCAAGCGCTTCCAGCGTACCGATGCCCTGAAGCGGCAGGTTCAATCCGACCGCCAATCCCTTGGCGAAGGACAGCCCGACGCGCAAACCGGTAAACGATCCTGGGCCAAGCGTCACACCGATATGGGTCAGTTCGCGCGGCCGGACGCCGGCTTCGTCAAAAGCACGCGCTGCCATGGGACCAAGCGCTTCCTGATGGCCGCGCTGCATAGCTTCGGACAAGGCGAACACCGACGCGCCGTCGCGGAACAACCCCACCGAACAAGCGTTCAGCGAGGTGTCGATTACCAGGGTCAGACTCAGAGGACGGCCTCGATCTGCTTCACTTCTGGCACATAGTGCTTCATCAGGCTCTCGACGCCCTGACGCAGCGTGGCCGAAGACGACGGGCAGCCAGCGCATGCGCCGCGCATGTGCAGGTACAGCGTGCCGCTTTCCATGTCGAAGCTGTCGAATTCGATATCGCCACCATCCTGCGCCACGGCCGGACGAACGCGGGTGTCCAGCAGATCCTTGATCTCGGCGACGATCTGGCCCAGCTCGCCTTCGTAGACAATCTCGGTCTTGGTTTCAGTTTCGCGCAGGATGGGTTGCCCGGACGAATAGAAGTCCATGATCGCTGCCAGGATCGGCGGCTTCAGCTCCGCCCAGATTTTCGACGAGTCCGGGTCGCGGCGAACCGTCAGGAAGTCGCTACCGAAAAACAGCGCCGACACGCCGTCGATGGCGAACAGCGCTTCGGCGAGCGGCGATGCCGTACCCTCGTCTTTCGAGGCAAACTGTTTCGTGCCCGTTTCCAGCACGATCTTGCCGGGCAAGAACTTGATGACGTCGGGATTGGGCGTGGCTTCGGTCTGGATAAACATGGGCTGTAAATGGGCGCAGATGCGGACAATGGCAAGAGGTTTGTCGCAGTACTGTCTAACCCCTTCCTTCCCTGTTTACGAGACCTCTGCAAAACAGGTTTGTTTTGCGGATGGGGGCGCTGCGTTGG
>CBFGPQ010000127.1:0-10691 GCA_965650705.1 uncultured Asticcacaulis sp.
TAGTCGACATAGCGGCGCGGCATGCCCTGCAGGCCCAGGAAGTGCTGCGGGAAGAAGATGATGTTCACGCCGATGAACATGATCCAGAAGTGCAGGCCGCCCAGGAAACCGTTGTACTTGATACCGAACATCTTCTCGAACCAGTAGTAGAAACCGGCGAAGATGGCAAAGACGGCGCCCAGCGACAGGACGTAGTGGAAGTGCGCCACGACGTAGTAGGTGTCGTGCAGCGTATAGTCGATCGGGGCGTTCGACAGGACAACGCCGGTGACGCCACCCACGGTGAACAGGAAGATGAAGCCGATCGCCCATAGCATCGGGACGGTGAAGGTGATCGAGCCGCCCCACATGGTGGCGATCCACGAGAAGATCTTAACGCCCGTCGGAACCGCGATGACCATGGTGGCCAGGACGAAGTAGGCACGCAGGTCGAAGCTCATGCCGACCGTGTACATGTGGTGGGCCCACACGATGAAGCCGACGACGCCGATGGCGACCATGGCGTAGGCCATGGCGAGGTAGCCGAAGACTGGCTTCTTCGAGAAGGTCGACACGATGTGCGAGATAATGCCGAAGCCCGGCAGGATCAGGATGTACACTTCCGGGTGGCCGAAGAACCAGAACAGGTGCTGGTACATGATCGGGTCACCGCCGCCGGCCGGGTCGAAGAACGACGTGCCGAAGTTGCGGTCGGTCAGAAGCATGGTGATGGCGCCGGCGAAGACGGGCAGCGACAGCAGCAGGAGGAAGGCCGTGACCAGCACCGACCACGCAAACAGCGGCATGCGGTGCAGGGTCATGCCCGGAGCGCGCATGTTGAAGATGGTGGTGATGAAGTTGATGGCGCCCAGGATCGATGACGCACCCGACAGGTGGAAGCTGAAGACCACGAGATCCATGGCAGGGCCAGGCGAGCCGGTATGGGCCGACATCGGCGGATACATGGTCCAGCCGCCGGCGAAACCGTGCTGGCCGGCACCAGGTCCCGACGGCGTCAGGACCGACACGACCAGCAGGATGAAAGAGGCGATCAGCAGCCAGAACGAGATATTGTTCAGGCGCGGGAAGGCCATGTCGGGCGAACCGATCATGATCGGCACGAACCAGTTGCCGAAGCCACCGATCATGGCCGGCATGACCATGAAGAAGATCATCAGGATGGCGTGCGCCGTGACGACCGAGTTGAAGGCGTGCTTGGCGTTATCCGGATTGGCCAGGTCGAACAGGCCGAGGCTGTCCAGCATCGAGCCCTTGGCGAAGACCTGAAGACCGGGCTCATAGAGCTCCCAGCGGATGAAGCCCGAGAATGCACCACCGACCAGGCCGGCGAAGATGGCGAAAATCAGATAGAGCGTGCCGATGTCCTTGTGGTTGGTCGTGAAGAACCAACGGTCGAGGAAACCCGGCTTGTGGTCGTGATCGTGGTCGTCGTGACCATGAGAGGCGGCAGCGGTGGCCATGTCAGGTGTCTCTCTTTACTTAACTTAGTTCACGGTCGCCGCGGAGGCGGGCGTCGCCGCAGGCGCGGCAGTGGCAGCGGGCTTGGCCGGTTCGGCGGCGACATCCTTGACGCTCGGCCCGGCCGCGGCAGCGGTCGGATCGGCGGACGCGGCAGCAGATGCGGAGGCGGCAGCCGCGGCGGTTGCGGCAGCAGCGGCTTCAGCCTGGGCCGAAGCAGCCGCTTCGGACGCCAGCATGGCGCGCGTCTTGCCGCCGGCCTTGATGATATAGGCGTCGAAATCGGCTTCGGAGACAACCTGGACTTCGATCGGCATGTAGGCGTGGTCCTTACCGCACAGTTCCGAGCACTGGCCGTAATATGTGCCGATGCGCTCGGCCTTGAACCAGGTGTTGTTCAGACGGCCCGGGACGGCGTCGATCTTGATGCCGAAGGCCGGAACCGCGAAGGCGTGCATGACGTCGGCGGCAGTCGTCTGGACATGGACCACTTTGTTGACCGGCACGACCAGCTTGTTGTCGGTCGACAGCAGGTAATGAACGCCAGCGGCCTTGGCCTTGTTGATGTCGTTGGCTTCCGGCAGGAGGCGCGATTCGACGTCGGTAACGCCCAGTTCCGGATAGTCATACGTCCAGAACCACTGATTGCCGGTGGCCTTAACGATCACGTCCGGCTCAGGCATGTCGTTGAACTTCTTCAGCAGCGGCAGCGAGAAGCAGGCGATGACGACCAGGATAAGCACCGGAACCGCAGTCCAGATGATCTCGATCAGAGTGTTGTGCGAGAACTTGGCCGGCTTGGGGTTCGCCTTGGCATTATAGCGGATGACAATCCACACCAGCAGCGCCAGGACCAGGATACAGATGGCCGTGATGATCGGGAACAGCAGCCCGTTATAGAACCAGGTCACGTCGTGCTTCAGTTCGGTGACGCCGGGCTGAAGGCCCATTTCACCGTCGGTCGGCACACCGTACTCCACCGGCTTGGCGGCGAGAGCAGCGGTGGCGGCCAGCCACATCGCGGCTCCGGACACAACCCCTGCCAGGCTCTTGGCCCCGAACAGCCCTCTGTTGCGCATTCGCAAATCCTCGTCTTGACTGACCACGGGCGCCCGAAAAGCGCGAACCTGAGGCCTTACTTTGAGATGCCGCGCGGGACGGTGACGCCCTGCGCTGAAAAAGTTCGCGGATGGTCCGGCGCGGAAGCGCAGGCATGGGGACGCATTGGACACAATGTCCCACCCAATCCGAAACGTTCCCATAATGCGTTCGCGGTCAAATGCAAAGGGCAAATTCGCGCCACAATCATGGTTTTGGCGCTTTCTGCGGATGGTTTTCGGTATCCATGTCGCCAATGCGGTCTTTTGTCGCAGCGCCGCACGCGCCCTGCCCCGGCGGTAGCCTGCTCCGTGCCAGGAATATAGTAAATCAGGCGATTCCTGGCGAACAACCGCCTTTCCCTAGCCATTTGTGCCGCCTGCGCCTAAATAGGCGGGGACGAACACATTTTCCTTGAGTCTTTCTATGCCAGACACCGCTGTTACCGCTTCTACCGATTGGGGCGATTTCGATCTTCACGCTGCTCAGGGCGTGCTGGAGGAGGCGCTGAAAGGGGCAGACGATGGCGAGATCTTCGTCGAGAAACGCGAGACTGAGTCGCTTTTGTTCGATGACGGCCGCCTCAAGTCGTCTAATTATGGCGCCGACCAGGGATTTGGCTTCCGTGTCGTCGCCGGCGAGACGATCGGCTTTGCCAACAGCGCTGAACTGTCTGTCGAAGCCGTCAAGCGCGCCGCCGAGGCCGCCGTCCTGGCCAAGCGCGGCCGCAGCGTTGACGTGACCATCGCGCGCGACAATCCGTCGCGCTCCAACCAGAGCTACTATCAGGCGCACGACCCTCTGGGCGAGATGGCGTTCGCCGACAAGATCGCCCTCCTCCAGGCCATCGATGCCTACGCGCGTGACAAACACCCGGGCGTGGTCCAGGTTTCGGCCTCGATGGCCGCCGACAAACGCGCCATCACCATCCTGCGGCCGGAAGGGCAGCTCTATCACGACTACCGGCCGCTGGTGCGCATCAATGTCAGCGTATCGGTGGAAAAGAACGGCCGGCGCGAAACCGCCTCCAGCGGCGGCGGCGGTCGCATCTCGTGGCTCGACGTTACGACGCCGGAAAAGTGGCAGGCCCAGGTCGACGAGGCCATCCGCCAGGCGCTGGTCAATCTCGAAGCCGTCCCCGCTCCCGCCGGCGAGATGGACATCGTGCTTGGGCCAGGCTGGCCGGGCGTGCTGCTGCATGAAGCCGTCGGCCACGGCCTGGAAGGCGACTTCAACCGCAAGGGCACCTCGGCCTTTTCCGGCAAGATGGGCACGCAGGTCGCGGCGCGCGGTGTGACCATCGTCGACGACGGCACGGTCGTCGATGCACGCGGTTCGCTGAATATCGATGACGAAGGCACGCCGACCTCGTGCACGACGCTGATCGAGGACGGCATTCTGGTCGGCTACATGCACGACCGGCTGTCAGCGCGGCAGATGGGCGTCAAGGCGACCGGTAACGGCCGCCGCCAGTCCTATGCCCACCAGCCTCTGCCCCGCATGACCAATACCTTCATGCGCGGCGGCTCGGACAAGCTTGACGACATGATTGCCAATACGAAAAGCGGGCTTTATGCCGTCAATTTCGGCGGTGGCCAGGTCGACATCACCAACGGCAAGTTTGTCTTCCAGTGCACCGAGGCCTACCTGATCGAGGACGGTAAGATCGGCGCGCCCGTGAAAGGCGCGACCCTGATCGGCGATGGGCCGGCGGCGATGCGCGAAGTCGACATGATCGGCGATGACTTCAAGTTCGATCCCGGCGTCGGCACCTGCGGCAAAGCTGGCCAGTCCCTGCCCGTCGGCATCGGCCAGCCGAGCCTGCGCATCAAGGGGCTGACGGTCGGTGGAACCAGCGCGTAGCCGCGGCGGAAACCTGGCACGCCCCTTGCAGCCTCCGTTCGTAAACACTGAACGGAGGACGACATGTTTCCTGCCATGCTGATACTCGGCAATCTCGCCGGCCGTATTTGGCGCCGCCCGGCATCCCCCTCCGCCGAGCCGCCGCGCTTTGATTTTTCCGAGGCGCGCGGCGCCTATGAAGAACATGCGACGCCTACGAACGATCTGCGTCCTGTCCGCGCCATGTTCAGCAAGCGGCGTTAGAGCGATATGGCGAAAAGTGTCAGCGGTTTTCGCCAAAATATCGTGACAAAGCAATAACTTAGATCGGAATGACGTTTCCATCTTAACCCATTCCGATCTAGACCATGGTCCAAAAATGTAGAAGTCAGCCTTTAGGGCCAGGCATGCGACCACATCTCCTTTCAAAGCGGAGCACGGTATAGCCGCCAGATGACGTTAAATATCTATCGCACTGATTTCGCAACTGCGAAAAAACAAAGAGCGGTCGGGCATATGCCGGCCGCTCATTTGTTTAAACTGTCAGATGCACTTCTAGAACAGCGTGATGATAATCATCGCGACCGCTATCGGTAATGCAAGAGCAATCAGAAGATTTCCTCCCAGATCAAGTCCATCATTAATTTTTGGATACTTCATTTGAAAATCTCCTTTATTAACCTCTTCCGCTTACGCGACTTGAATATAGGTGGTTTTTGCTGTTTTTGCAGAAGCCAATATGTCGCACTTGCTCACATCATGTAACGAATTTGCTGCGCCGCATCAGGGTGCAGTCGATATCAGATTTATAGAACCGCGTTCTAAGCCTTTGTTTTGACGCGTTTCTTTATCCGATAGTCTGCTTCCTCTCCCGACTGCGGTGCGCTGTAATCGTGAAGGAGATACCCGTCAAAGACAGCCAAGGCCCTTGCGCCGACTATTTGCCGTCCGCAGCAGGCGGACGGAAATAGAAGACCGTCGGCTGTGCGAGGAAATTCCACGCCGCATGTACGATTCTCATCTACGAAAAAACCCGTAGATCAGTCGAATAACATACAGGAAAATATGGGTTTTTACGCATAGGCGGCAGTTCTTTGCCACTATTCGCAATGTAACATTACATCCATTTAACTTGTGTAATTGCTCTTGAAACATAATTCCTGCCTCATGGGGGGCGCAGGGCCGTCCATCGACATTTCCTGGAAGTCCCAGCCGCATGCGACTTGGTTCAAAAAAATCCATCTTGTTTGTCTGCGCGGCCATTTCCGCTTTTTCCGTCTGCGCCAGTGTCAGCGCGCAAACCGCCGATGTGGTCGCCGGGGAGGCTCAGATCGTCCGCTACGAGCCCGACTTCTTCAAACCGTTCCAGGTTACGACCGCGCTCGATATGGTCTTTTATGTTCCCGGTTTCAGCTTTTCGTCGGGCCAGGACGTGCGCGGTTTTGCCGGCGCGGCCGGAAATGTGCTGGTCGACGGCCAGCGCCCGGTGAGCAAGAACGGCCTGGACATGACGCTGAACAATATCAGCGCCTCCCAGGTCGAATATATCGAGCTGATCAGCGGCGGCGCGCCCGGCATCGACATGCAGGGCTACGGCAAGGTGGTCAATATCGTCCGCAAGAAGGACGGAAAGCCGACCATCAATTTCGGTGGTAACATCAAGTTTTATCCGCACGACGACCTGCCGGCGGGTTTCTTTTCGTATAGCCGCAATCGCGACGGCAAGACGACCGACATCTACATCGAGGCGTTCAAGTTCAACGACAATGGCGTCTTCAATGGTCACCGCTATACCTATACGCCCGACATGTCGGATACGACGCCGGACTACATGTATATCGACCAGATCGGTGGCGGCTGGGGCAACCTGATCAAGGTCGAACACTCGCGTCCGTTCATGGGCGGCAAGCTGGCCTTCAACGGCAGCCATAACCCAATCTATTACGACATGGACGCCGCATACGATTCGACTGCGGACGGGCTGGAGCACCTTGACTACAAGGAGATCGACAGCGAGATCGGCGTCCAGTGGGAACGCAAGCTGACCAGGTCACTGACCCTGGAACTCAACGCGCTGAGCACGCACGAGCGCGAGAGCCAGACCGACGTCTATTCCGAACCCGGCTTCGAGGCGACCTACACGGCTCTGGCCCTGACCGACGAACGCATCCTGTCGGTTAAATTGAGCTGGCAACTGAATGAACGCCTGAGCTTCAAGTTCGGCGCCGAGAGCGTTTATAACAGCCTCGACAACGCCTCGCTCTACACCGAGGACGGCAATGAACAGAACGTCCCATCGGATGTCGTGACCGTCGAAGAGGACCGCAACGAATATTTCGTCGTGTCCAACTGGCAGGCCATGCCAAAGCTCAATATCGAGGCCGCCTTGAAGGTCGAGACCTCGACGATTTCGGTGAAACAGGAAAACCGGTCGGAATCGTTCGTCTACCCCAAGCCGAAGATCCAGGCGGTGTGGTCGCCCAACGAGGCCTGGAAGCTGACCTGGCGGTCGGAGCGTATCCTGGGACAGCTCGATTTCGGTGATTTCGCGTCGTCCGTGTCGCTTCTGGATCAGGTCATCAAGGCTGGCAATCCGGGCGTGGTGCCGCAGAAGCAGTGGCAGCACGCCATGACCTTCGACTACAAGTTCTGGGACAAGGGCGCGATATCGGTAACGTTCGAGCGCAACGATCTTGAGGATACCCTCGACCGGCTAGCCATCGTTACGGATGAGGGTGTGTACGATGCCCGCGGCAATATCGGCGATGGCCGTATCGACGCCATCTCGACGACGCTGAACCTGCCGCTCGACAAGCTGAAGATCAAGGGCGGCCTCCTCAAGCTCGACTATACGCGGCGCTGGACGCAGGTCATCGACCCGATCACCGGCGCGGGCCGCCCGATTTCGAACATCAACCCGGACAATTACTCGATCAATTTCAGCCAGAACCTGGTGAAATACCGGACCAGCTGGGGCGTCGAAATCATCAGCATGAACAATGCGTCGCAGTACAATGCCCGCGAGCTGTACCGCTCCCGGTCGACACCCTGGTATGCATGGTGGGCAGAGTACAAGACGACCAACGGCCTGACCTATGGCATCGTCCTGCAAAACCCGCAGCGCCGGCACTATGAGCAGTACCGGACGACCTGGGCGGACCTGCGGGAAAAGAGCGCGGTCGAGCAGCAGCAGTATACGCACTATGAGCAGAAGCCATGGGTGATCGTGCGCGTACGCAAGGACCTGTAAACTTATGGGCGTGGGGTCCGCGAGCCCACAGACCTTTTCTATTCCAATAAGAAAGCCTCGCCCTTTTGGGGGGAGGCTTTCTTATTGGATCAGTGAAGATATTGGGGGCACAGCCCCCACGCCCATAAGTTTATCAGTGCGTCTGCGTCGTCACCTGATCGACCGGCCGGCTGTCATTCGCGCCGTACGACCACTTCTTCAGCACAAAGCTCAGCAGGAAGAAGACCACGCCGATCCCGACACCCCACCAGCCAATGGTGTTGAACGTCTTCAGCGACGATTCCAGCGCGGCCTGGTTGCTGGTCACAACCCCACCTACCGTCTCTGTTCCGGCGGTCTCGGCGATCTTGGCGGCGATAAACTGGCCGATCGACGTCCCCATGAACCAGATGGCCATCATGGTCGCCACCAGAGTCGGTGGCGACAGCTTGGTCTGCTGCGACAGACCAACCGGTGACAGGGTCAGTTCCCCGATGGTGTGGAAGAGATAGGTCGCCATCAGGAAGTAGACCGGCAAGCGGAACTGACCGTCGGCCAGAGGGGCCGCCCAAACCAGCACCAGGAAGCCCAGGCCGACATTGGCGATGCCGAAGGCGAACTTTTTGACCGGATCTGGGTCGCGGTTGATGTTGCCGAGCGTCGTAAACAACCAGGCAAAGAACGGGGCCAGGATTAGGATAAAGCCGGCATTGAAGGTCTGCGTCTGCGACGGCGTCATGCCCATGTCGACCCAGGTATAGCCCGGCTGCAGGCTCATGGCCGCCAACTGCTCACGCGTCGCCAGCACGAAGTTACCGATGACAATCGGATTGGCAATCGTCGTCAGGTCGGTATTGCGCTCGGCAAACAGGCTGAGCGACGACCCTGCCTGCTCAAACAGCGCAAAAAACACCGCCGCGCCCCCTGACAAAAAGAGCGCCAGGCCCAGACGGAAACGCTCCTGCACCGTATGCTTGGTGAACATCTGGTAGAAGACGTAGAGCAAGATGATGCCGAAGCCCGCGCCCAGCGCATAACCGACAATGGCGTTACGCTGGATCAGGAAATAGACGATCGGAATACAGGCGATGCCAGCCAAATAGATCAGCACTTCCTTGTTGATCGGGCCGACCTTTTCCTTCAGCACTTCGGGCTTCGGCGGCTCGCCCTTGCCTTCCAACCACGGCTTGCCCAGCACAAAGAAGAGCAAGCCGGCCGCCATGCCTATGCCGGCCAGACCGAATCCGGCCCACCAGCCGACATTTTCGCCAAGGTAACCGCACAAGGCCGCAGCCCAGAACGAGCCGAGATTGATGCCGTAATAGTAGAACTGGAAGCCGGCATCGCGGCGCGGATCGTTATCACGATAAAGCTGGCCGACGATCGAAGAAATGTTCGGCTTCATGAAGCCGACGCCCATGATGATCAGGGAGACCGACAGGTAGTAGAACTGCTCAGCCCACGGCGTCACGCTCTTGATGCCAGAGGTGAAGCTGCCTTTCGGCAGTTCGGCTGGCAGCGACGCATCGGCGGGCAGCCCCTTGATGTCGTAACCGCCATCCGCACGTCCGGCCCACTCGTAAAGCTTGCCGTCGACTTCAAGCTTGACGGCGCGCGCCTGCCCCTCGCCTTCGGCGACAAATTCGTAGGTCTGGCCCTTATAGGTCAGGGTCTCGACATTGGCTGTGCCTTCGATGGCCATGCCGCAATGGCCCAGTACCAGCAGGACGGCGCCATAGGTGATGGCCTTGCGCGTCCCAAGCCAGCGGTCGGCGATGAACCCGCCCAGCAAGGGCAGCAGGTAGATCAGCGTGGTGTAGGAACCGTACTGCTGGGTCGCCTTTTCGTCGGTGAACAGGAAGTGGCGCACCAGGTAGTAGATAAGCAGGGCGCGCATGCCGTAATAGGAAAAGCGTTCCCACATTTCGGCGAAAAAGCAGACAAACAACCCCTTGGGGTGGTTGCGCATCTGGACAAGCACGGGAATGAGCGTCGCGATCGTAACGATGATCCCGGCAAGGATAACGATATTGAGCATACTGATCTCGCAAAGGCATTGCGCCGCGCTGTCGGGCGCGCGACTTTTTTATGACAAGATCAGCAATTGGATCGTTTGGCAAGCAACGATCTCTGATGCGGTTACGATTGCAACCACGTTTCCCGTAGAGGGTTAATATGCTTCTTCGACGTAGAGCTTCGTCAGGTCGCCCTGCCATTCGCCGTGGTATTTTTCGAGCAGGCGGTCCGCCGGCGTGAGTCCGGAATCAGCGATGTCGAACAGTTCGCCCAGGTACCCCGTCTCATCGACGAAGCCACCGGACAGCCGCCCTCGCGCCTTCAAACCGTCCCGGGCTATGTTCAACACGTCCATGGTCCAATCCTTGACCGGACGGCCGGCGATCTCGCCCTTCAGGCCGGTCCTGGCGGCCATGCCGCGAAGGGTATTGTGGTCACTCGCTGTCCAGCCCTTGACCAGTTCCCAGGCGGCTTCAAGCGCGGCTTGGTCGTAGAGGAGCCCCGCCCACAGCGCCGGCAGAGCGCACAGGCGGCTCCACGGCCCCGCATCGGCGCCGCGCATTTCGAGATATTTCTTGAGGCGCACTTCAGGAAACAGCGTCGTCAGGTGATCGGCCCAGTCGTCCATGGTCGGGCGCTTGCCCGGCATGGCGGGCAGCTCCCCCTTGAGGAAGGCCTTGAAATCCTGGCCCGAGGCATCGATATAGCCGCCGTTTTCCGGGACGTTGCGCTTGACGAAATACATCGGCACATCAAGCGCATAGCGGGCATAGCGCTCGAAGCCGAAGCCATCCTGGAAGACGAAGTCGAGCATGCCGGTGCGGTCGGGATCGGTATCGGTCCAGACATTGGCGCGCGCCGACACAAAGCCGTTGGGCTTGCCTTCCGTGAAGGGGGAGTTGGCGAACAGGGCCGTGGCGATCGGCTGCAGGGCCAGCGATACGCGGAACTTCAGCACCATGTCGGCTTCAGACTCATAGTCGAGATTGGCCTGCACGGTGCAGGTGCGCAGCATCATGTCGAGGCCCAGCTTGCCGACCTTGGGCAT
>CBFGPQ010000128.1:0-10683 GCA_965650705.1 uncultured Asticcacaulis sp.
GCCTTCGGGCACAGGCGCGCGCGCGGGCGTTGCGGATGACGTCATGCGTGACCTGGATTAACGAAACAGAAACGCCGGCGAAAAGCAAACTCCGCCGGTGGAGTATAGGCTATACCCCACCCGGCGGGAGACGTCATATCAGAAATCATCGGCGCTTTCATCAGAGTCTCTAACCCATGCGCGTGATCGGGGCGTGACAGCCCGTGCGCGGAGTAGATATGCCCGCACATATTATATCATGGACGAACGTTAAGCTCTGGGTGGCGCTAATTCTCGCTTTAATTGAAGAAAACAAGTGATATTGTCGAACAATCCAAAGACAAAATAAGGGAGGGTAATGTGGATTTCGCATCTAAATTGAACGAACTGTCGACAATGGTCGCGCAACGAAAAGGCGCAATTAAAACTGAGGAGGCAACCAAGACCGCTTTCGTGTTGCCGTTTATAAGTAAGGTTCTCGGCTACGACATTTTTGATCCGGCCGAGGTTGTCCCAGAGTACATTTGCGATGTCGGAACGAAGAAGGGGGAAAAAATCGACTATGCCATTCTTAGGGATGATAACGTTCAAATGCTATTCGAGTGCAAAAAGATAGGGGAAGATCTAAATATCAATCATGCATCGCAATTATTTCGATATTTTCATGTTACGAATGCAAGAATTGGTATTTTGACAAATGGCCAGAAGTACAAATTTTTCACAGATCTCGACAACAAAAATAAAATGGATGAAAAACCATTTTTGGAATTAGATATTCTTGAAATAGATGAAAATATAATATCCGAAGTCAACAAATTAACAAAGGCGTCGTTTGATGTTGATTCGATCATAAACGCCGCTGAAGAACTTAAATACATCGGGCAAATCAAAAAAATAATAAGTTCGCAGTTCGCTTCCCCCGATGATGATTTTGTACGGTTCTTCTCACAGCGGGTTTATGAAGGGGTAAATACCCAAAGGGTCCGCGAGCTCTTCTCTTCACTAACGAAAAAGGCTCTGAGCCAGTTTCTTAATGATCAAACAAATGAACGCCTAAAAAGCGCCATCTCGGGCAATGTTGCACCGATCGAAAGCGACATAGTGGTCGAAAATACAGCCATAGTCATGCCAGCTGGCAAAGACGACGACGGAATTGAAACCACGCAGGAAGAAATGGACGGTTATTATATCGTCAAGGCGATTGCCAGAAGCGCAATAGAATCCAAGAGAATATATCATAGGGATACGAAGAGTTATTTCGGCATACTTATAGATGACAATAATCGAAAGCCTCTATGCCGCCTTAATTTCAACGGAAGCAAAAAATTCATCACGATTTTTGATGAGAACAAGGTAGAGACACGTCACGAGTTAGCGTCTCTGGATGATATTTACAAATTCTCTGAGCAACTCGTAAATACGGCTCGGCAATATTGACAGGGCTAAGCAGCGGTGAGGATATTTCTCGCCGCCGCAACCGCCGTGGCGAAGCAGGCCTGGAGCAGATAGCCGCCCGTCGGCGCTTCCCAGTCGAGCATTTCGCCGATGGCGTAGACGCCCGGCATGACCTTTAGCTCGAAGCCGGGTGTAATGGCTTCGAAGCGAATGCCGCCAGCTGTGGAGATGGCGCGGTCGAGCCCCTGCATGGCGGTCAGGCGCAACGGAACGGCCTTGACGTCGGAGGCCTTGGTTTCGTGGATAAGGCCGATAGCGGCGGGCGACAAATTCAGTGCCTTGCGCAGGCGGTTCGAGAGGCTATCCTTAGCCGAAGCGCGGCCGAGCTTCGACGCCACCTGGCCTGTGTTCATGTCAGGCTTGAGATCGACCGTCAGATCGGCGTGGCCGTCGCGTAAAATGGCATCGCGCAAAGCCCCCGACAGCGCATAGATGGCGCCCCCTTCGACGCCTTGCCGCGTCAGCATGGCTTCGCCGCGCACAGTCTTGCCGCCGAAGCTGAGCGCGATGTTCTTGAGCGGCTCACCGGCAAATTTATCGGCAAAATGTGGGGCCCATTCGACCGTGAAACCGGCATTGGCCGGTCTGAGCGGCGTGATCTCGACGCCCTTGGCTTCCAGCAACGATACCCAACCGCCATCGCTGCCGAGGCGTGGCCAGCTGGCGCCGCCGAGCGCCAGGATGGTCCGCTCGGCTGTGATGCGTAAGGGGCCATCAGGGGTATCAAACAGCAGCGCGTTGCCGTCCCAGCCGCGCCAGTCGTGGCGGAGGTGGATGACGACGCCAAGGCGTTCCAGCCGGTTCAGCCACGCCCGTAACAGCGGCGAGGCCTTCATGGCCTTGGGAAAGACGCGCCCAGACGTGCCGACAAATGTTTCCGCGCCGAGGCTGTCGGCCCAGGCACGCAGATCCTTAGGGGTAAACGCATCCAAGGCAGGCTTTAAAGAGGCTGAGCGTTTGCCGTAGCGGCCGTTAAAGCGGTCCATCGCCTCGGAATGGGTGAGGTTCAAACCACCGCGTCCCGCCATCAGAAATTTACGCGCTACCGAAGGCATGCGGTCATAGACGGTAACGCGCGCGCCGGCTTCGGCCAGGACCTCGGCGGCCATTAAACCGGCGGGACCTGCGCCAATTACGGCTACTGTAAAGGTGGGTGTCGATGACATCCGGCCGTCATAAACCTGCGCGGTGCAGGCGCCAACGCCCCATTTCGTGCTTTTTACGAATTTGAGGGCGAACAACATCGCAAACTGACCGTCCGGTCAGGATACTTCATGTGTGTAATTTGGCACAGAAGGAACCAGACTATGAAACGCCTTGTAATCGTCTCCCTGCTTTGTCTCGCCCCGCTCGTCACCACTGCCTGTCATACGGTACAAGGCGCTGGCAAGGACGTCACTTCGGTCGGCGAAGCCATGGAAGACGCCGCGAATTAAGCCGGCCAAGTCAGCAAACAGTTCAGTTGGGCGATCTCGGCAAGCCCGGAAAAGCGTGTTATGGAACACATATCTCAGTGAGAGGAGATAGATTCTATGAAACGTATCGTGGTCATTTCCCTGATCGCCCTTCTGCCTTTGATTTCAGCCTGCAACACCATCAAGGGTGTGGGCAAGGACATCACCTCTGTCGGTGAAGTCCTGGAAGACGCAGCGAATTAAGCTTTTCCTGCAAAGGATTTGCTGGCCACCTGAACGGGTGGCCTTTTCTGTTTGAGACGTGCCTTTTTTACACCACGAAATCCTTCCATGACTTCGTCCAGCCGGACCGGCTCCGGGCAGGGCGACGGACGGTTGAAATCATGTTAAACATGGTGGCCGCAGCATGGGGAATCGGATGGAACGCCGGGCATTTTTAGCTGCTATATCCGCCTTGGGCGTTGCGGGTTGCGCCCGCGCCAATGTGCCGGTCGAAGGTAGGGCTGCGCGGTTGCTCAAGGGCGCCCACGACCAGATTTCGAAAACCCTGAGCTACGATCCAGCCTATACCCAAATCGACTATCCGAATGGTGATGTGCCGCTGGCAACAGGTGTGTGCACGGATGTCGTTATCCGCGCCTATCGCGCCATCGGCATCGACCTGCAGCAGCGCGTCCATGAAGACATGGCGGCGAATTTTGCGCTCTACCCCAGGACCTGGGGGCTGAAGCGGCCGGACAGCAACATCGATCATCGCCGCGTGCCCAATCTCCAGGTCTTCCTGACGCGCTTTGGCCAGAGCCTGCCGGTCAGCCAGAACCCCGAGGCCTACAGGCCGGGTGACTTGATCACCAACCTGCCGGGGGGACGCACGCACATTGCAATCGTCAGCGAGGTCCGCTCAGGCCTGACCGGCCGGCCGACGGTCATCCAGAATATCGGCTTGGGGGCGAGGTTGGATGACGACCTGCTCAGCTATCCGATGACAGGGCATTACCGCTATGCTGTGTAATGGAAGAGGACATTCATGACCTTCCGGCGCTTTATAGCCTGGATCGCGGAAAAGCTGCTGGAATGGCAGCTTTTCGTCCTGCTGTTGCTGGGCGTGAAATTCCTGCTGCCGACCGACCTTGCCAGCTACCAGACCTTCGATACCTTCGTCGCCGGCGCGGAATCCCAATGGTACGCCTCGCTCGATGAAGCTGCCTTCATGACCAATGCCTTCATGAACGGCTCCTACGCCGCCTATGCCTGGAAGGCCTGGGTGGCGGCCGGCTGGCTGGTCGGCATCCATCTCTATTTCTGGAGCTTCTACCTCTTCACCTCGATCTTCGCGGGCCTGCGTGGTCAAAAAGGCTACACGCCGCGCGCGATTCTGGCCTTTCTGATCAGCGCCGGCATTCTCGCGTGGCGGCAAAGGGCGATGTTCGACATCCAGGCGCTTTATCTGAGCGGCGCCTTGCTGGCGGGAGGCCTGGTCGTCGTTCTGGTCTCGACGGCGTTCGGCAATTTTCTCGACGCCCGCATGGCCGGCCAGAAGACCGTGCGCCCGGCCAAGGCGTCATCGGCGCGCGGCCGCGTACGCCTCGATTTCAGCCATTAACAGCGCCTTGCGTTCAGCGTTGGCGAACGATCCGGCGATGCTGTTGCGGGCCAGTGTCAGGCAGTCGTCGCGGCCAATCAACCCCAGCCGCGTCAAGGCCTTGAAGTTGTCGTTCACATAGCCGCCGAAATAGGCCGGGTCGTCGGAGTTGATCGTCGCCTTCAGCCCGTATTTCAGCATCAGCGGAATGGGATGGTCGCGCAAATCATTGACCACACACAGTTTGTGGTTAGACAATGGACAGACGGTGAGCGTCAGGCCATCGCGGACGATCCGCGCCACAAGGTCGGTGTCTTCCAGCGAGCGGTTGCCATGATCGATGCGGTCGATCTTCAGGACATCCAGCGCTTCGTAGACATATTCCGGCGGGCCTTCCTCGCCGGCGTGGCAGGTCAGCTTCAGGCCCATGTCACGGGCGCGGGCAAAGACGCGGGCGAATTTCGCCGGCGGATGGCCGACTTCCGACGAATCGAGGCCGACGCCGAGAATCTTGTCCAGATAGGGTTCGGCCATTTTGAGGCTGTCGAAGGCAGCCTCCTCGCTTAAGTGCCGCAGGAAGCTGTGGATGATCGACACCGACAGGCCCAGGGCTTCTGCGTCCTTCGCAGCGCGCAGCAGGCCTTCGATGACGACGGCATAGGGGATGCCGCGATCGGTGTGGGTCTGCGGATCGAAGAAGATCTCGGTATGGCGGACATGATCTGTGGCGGCCCTTTGGAAATAGGCCATGGCAAGATCGTAGAAGTCCTCTTCCTCGCGCAGCGCGTTGGCGCCCTGATAATAGATGTCGAGGAAGTCCTGCAGGTTCGAGAAATCGTAGGCGGCGCGCACGGCCTCCACGTTATCGAACGGCAGGTCGATGCGGTTGCGCTTGGCCAAGGCGAACATCAGCTCAGGCTCCAGCGAGCCTTCGATATGCAGGTGCAGTTCCGCCTTGGGCAGGTCGGAGACAAAGGCATCCAGAGTTGCGGCGCTATGCGTATAGGACATTAAACAAACCTTTGACGGAATATATTATCACAACCACAATCCGCCGGCTTTGCAAAGCGGCTAGTGGCCTGGCTTTTGCATCCTGACAGGCGAAAACGGGCGGACACAGTTCGCCTGACCGATTAGGGGACACTAAACGCGATGACAACCGAGACGCCTGGCACCACGTCGCCCCGGATTGCAACGCCTGTCGTGGGCGCATCCGCTGGAAAGCTGGCGGCGTGGGCGTGGCGCGGCGTGGCGCTTCTGGGCTTTGGCCTCTATCTCTGGGCGTGGTGGGCGGTGTGGAGGTTCATCGAACCCATGGTTCCGGACACGATCACGGTCGACGCTGTGGTACGCACGATCACGGTTGAGGAAATTCGCCATAAGGTCCTGGATTCCGCCTCCTTGCTGGTCGCGCTGATCCCGTTCGTTCTCTATGTCGAAGCCATCATGGTCGGCTGGGAAAAAAGCTCGGTGCGTCGCATCCTGTTCGCCCGCACCGAAAGCATCAAGATGGACCTGGCCTGTCTCGCCGCCGGCCAGACCCCGGTCATGCGCGTGATCGGCAAGGTCCTGACCTTTGGCCTGTCGGCCGGTTTCGGCGTCTGGATCCACGACGAATTGTCGAAAGCCGTGGGGTTCAATATCGGCCTCGGCTTTATGCCGGAAATCGCCCAGGTGTTTGTCTATTTCTGGCTCTATACCTTCTTCGACTACTGGACCCACCGCATCGACCACACCTATTTTTTCTGGCCGCTGCACCGTTACCACCATTCGACCGAGGACTTCTGCGTCATCACCTCGCTGCGTTCGCACCCCGCGGCCTTCCTGGGTGTCTTCATCATCAATGCGCCGATGGCGATCCTGGGCGCGCCGGTGTCGGTCATGATCTCGGTCAACCTGATCGTCACGACCATCGGCCTGCTGATACATTCGGGCATCGATTCGGACTGGGGCTGGTTTGGCAAGTGGGTGATCCAGTCGCCCAATCATCACCGCCTGCACCACATCCTGGACTACAAGACGCACGGTGTCGGCAACTTCGCCATTGCGCCCATCTGGGACCACCTGTTCGGCACCTATAAGGGCGAGGCGGGGCCTGAGCTCGCCATCGGTGTCGACAAGCCTTTGTACCGCCAGGGGTGGTTCTTCTTCATCGACCTGTTCCGCGACTACTGGGACTTCGTGAAGACCTATGCGCTGTTTGTGGTGGGCAAACGCCGGATCGACTAGATCTTCAATGGCGGGGGCAACTCCGTCTCCTGCTGGCCAAGCCAATGCAGTTGCGGCCGCACCGGCAGGTCCTCGGGTAACTGGATATTGCGCACGAGCCCCAGCGCTTCCAGCCCTTTGAGGAACCAGAAACCGGGGTCGGACTGGCCGTCATTGAGGCCGATCTTCGCCGAGCCGGGAAATGCGTGGTGGTTGTTATGCCAGGCTTCGCCCATGGTGATCAGCCCGGCAAAGGCGACGTTGCGGCCTTGCACGCCGGCGCCACGCACATGCCAGTCGTGAGCCTCGGACGTATGCGCCAGATGGCCGATCAGCCAGTGCCCGGTAACCGTGACGGCGACTTGCGCGCAGACGCCCCAGATGACCCAGCTCCATCCACCCAACAGAAAGAACAGGATGGCCCACGGGAGGTGCTGCGTCATCCAGTGACGATCGATGAATTGATAAAAGCGGTCATTGGCCACTTCGGGCTCGATGACGATGCGCGGCGGCCGGGCCAGGCGGATATCGCAGTGCATCTGCCAGATGGCGTCGATCAGGGGCGGCTGGCGGTGGGAAAAATAGTCGTGGCAATGGCCCTGACGCTGCGCCCAGTCGCGTTGATCATGGGTGCGGATCAGCGCGAAGGGCCCACCCAGGCCGACCAACGTACCCATGTAAACCATGAAGCGTTCCAGCCACAGCGGGCAGTCAAAGCTCTTGTGGACCAGGCGTCTATGCATGCCGACGCTATGTCCGACCAGCAGGACTGCCACCGTCTTCACAACGAACAGGGCGATGGCGCCGGGCTCGAAAAAGAAGATGAGGCCGATGATGGTCGCTGCGTACATGCTGAGCAGGAACAGCGACTTGGCGGGGGACCAGACGACCTTGCCTGTTAAGGCGTTGGCGTCCACGGTCGTATCGATGCGGGCGATGTTTTCGAACATGACTGGACTGCCTCCGGCGCGTCTTGACGGGAGTTGGGGATGCATATACATTTAGCTAACAAGCTAATCGTTATGATGAAAAAAACATTTAGTCAATACGCTAATTGACTAAATGTTTGCCTGACTGGAAAATCCATGCGTGTGGTGAAGACGTTCGAAGCCCTGGCCTCGGAACCGCGATTGAAGATTCTTGCCTATCTGTCCAAGGCGTCGATGACGGCGGGCGAGATCGCCGAGCGCTTCGACATGACCAAGCCATCCTTGTCCAAGCATTTGAGTATTCTCGAAAATGCTGGGCTGATCAGCAGCGAGAAAAAGGGCAAGTTCGTCCACTACAGCATCGTCGCCGACCACATCGCCAATACGCTCGACGGCTATCTGCAGGAGGTCTGTCCCGTGCGCGGACCGCTGCGCAAAGAGAGCGACAAAAAGCAGGCGCAAGCCGCGAAAGACGATTAGATCCGCAGCCACGCAACAATGGCGTCGGCCAGGAAATCGGCGACGCGGCGGATGCGTGCATTGCTGCGCACCTCTTCGTGCATGACCAGCCAGACAGGCAAGGCGGGCAGTACCATGCCGATCCGCTCGTCGACCCGTTCCAGATGGGGCTGTTCACGGGCCAGGCGGACCTGCGCAAAGCCGAGACCGGCCCCGGCATTCAACAGTTGCCAGCCAACCACCTGATCGTCGCAGCGCACCGGAAACTGATGGCGGGTGACGGTGACGCCATATTCCGCAAAGCCCTTGATGATGTCCTCGGAGCGATCGAAGCCCAGGACATCGTGATGCAGCAGGTCCTGAATCTGCTTGGGCCGGCCCATGCGGTCGAGATAGTCGCGTGTGCCGTAGAGCCCGAGCGGCGTGTCTCCCAGCTTGCGCGCGATCAGGGCATTCTGAGTCGGGTCGAACATGCGCAAGGCAATGTCGGCGTCGCGCCTGAGCAGGTTCTGCGACAGATCCGATGCGACGATTTCGATCTGGATCAGCGGCTCAGCGCGGCGCAGGGCCGCAATCATCTCAGGCAGGACAAAGCTGGCCACCATCTGCGATGCGGTAATACGGACCGTGCCTTCAAGCGTTTTGGCCTTGCCCTGCGCCTTAAGGGCGAGGTTGTCAGCGGCGACGCCCATGGCGCGGGCGTCGTCGACCAGTCCCAATGCGGCGTCGGTTGGATCAAGCCCGCGCACCGACCGGCGGAACAGGCTGACGCCCAAGGCCGTTTCCAATTCGCGGATATGGCGGCCAAGCGTTGGCTGGGTCGTGCCGATACGCGCGGCGGCAGCCGACAATGACCCGGTATCCACAACGGCAAGGAACGAGCGAAGCAGGGTCCAGTCGAGCATATCTATTCAAATTTGCATGGGTGATATGCGAATTATCGCAAATTACATGCGCAAATAAATGGACCACTGTGTGCCCTGTCAAGCCCGAGAGGGTGAACAAGGAGATGCAAATGTCTGGACACATTACCGGAGCGCCGCGGGTGCTTCTTCGCCTCGAAGGCCTGATCGTCTTCTCGGCCGCCATCGCCGCGTATGGCCGGTTTATTGCCGATGACGCTTGGGACTGGATCTGGTTCACCGCGCTGTTTTTAGTCCCCGACCTGTCGATGATTGGCTACCTGGCCGGCCGCAAGGCGGGCGCGGCGCTGTATAATCTTGGTCATTGGTACGGCGGGCCATTTGCGCTGCTGGCTTGGGGCATTGTCGGCAACAGCAACCTGGCCCTGGGCCTTAGTCTGATCTGGGCCAGCCATATCGGCTTTGACCGGGCGCTGGGCTATGGCTTGAAATACAAGGCCGGTTTCGGCGTCACTCATCTCAAGACCAAGGTCAAGGCCGCGAAGCCGCTGAGCTTACAGGAGGTCGGAGCATGAAGACCGTTCTCGTTCTTGGCGCCCTGGGCGGCGTCGGCCGCGCGGCGGCGCAAAGCTTCGTCCGTCACGGCTGGAGGGTTCTGGGGCTGGTCCGGCCCGGTCGTTCGGGACTGCCCGAAGGCGTCATCCCGGTGACGGCGCCGCTGGACAACCCAGCCGCCGTTGCGGTTGTGACCGGCCCGGTGGACGTCGTCTTCAACGGCCTCAACCTGCCCTATCCGGACTGGTCGAAGGCGCTGCTGCCCTTGTTCACCCAGGCCGCCGACCTGACCGAATACCTGGGTGCGCGGCAAATCTATCCGGGCAGCGTCTATAATTTCGGCGCGCGCATGCCGGTGCAACTCCTGCCGGATACGCCGTTCGCGCCGACCACGAAGAAGGGACGTATCCGCGTAGCTATAGAAGGTATGTTCAAGGCGCGCGCCGGTGCCGGCGGGCTCAAAACCATCGTCATCCGCGCCGGCGATTTTTTTGGCGAAGGGGCGCCCAACAGCTGGATGCACGCCATGGTCGCCAAGGATCTTCGCAAGGGCGTCATCACGTCGCCGGGGCGCTATGATATCGTTCACGCCTGGGCTTTCCTGCCCGATCTTTCGGAGACCATCGTCAGGCTGGCCGAAGCGGAGGCGCAAATGGACGCCTATGAGGTCTTCCACTTTGAAAGCCACAATCTCACCATGCGGCAACTGGCGCAGGCTGGCGAGCAGGCCGTCGGAGGCAAGGTTCGCCTGAAGCGCATGCCACGTTTCGTCTTTCATGTAATGGGCTGGTTCAGCCCGTTCATGCGCGAGGCTATCGAGATGCTTTATCTCTGGGACATACCGCACGCGTTGAAGGACGACCGTCTCGAAACGGTCATCGGTCCCTCGCCGCACACCCTTTTGGCCGAGGCCCTGAAACGAAGTGTCTGAATTGGAAAGGCGGGAGTTGCCTCCCGCCGTCCTCAATTCAAGCCTCGCCGGCGAGCGCCGTGTCGAGCTGGCGGCCATCGCTGGCCCACAGGGCGCCGATATGCTTGGCGACCGGATCCGGGAAGATGTAGTCCTGGTCGGCCTCAAGGCCTTTCACGATCTCAGAGGCGGCATGCTCGGGCGTCGCCTTTTCGAGCGGGATGTCGCGCGCCATGTCGGTGTCGATTGGGCCGGGATAGATGCCCAAGACGCGAATGCCCTTGTCCTTCAAGGTGGCGCGCAGGGTCTGGGTGGCGGATTGCAGGGC